>NZ_JBKEBF010000018.1:0-81326 GCF_047973035.1 Oleidesulfovibrio sp. | reverse complement strand
GTATGAGCCGACGTGGCAACTGCCACGACAACGCGGTTGCAGAAAGCTTCTTTCAACTTCTCAAACGAGAACGAATTAAGCGGAAAACTTACAGAAGCCGGGAAGAGGCCCGGCAGGACGTATTTAATTATATAGAGATGTTCTATAACCCGATTCGCCGCCATGGACACAATGGCAACTTATCTCCAATAAAATTTGAAGAAAAGTTTGTTAGTAAAGTTGGGGGTGTCTAGTAAATTAGTGGCGATTCATTACTTAGTAGGAGGCGGTGTGTACAGGTGTTCACTTTCTGATGTCATTAAGGCTGTTCCGAGTGTTCAAACTGTAAGTTTGCCAGAAGGCTGGTTTGAACAGCTGGATAATAAAATTTCTGTTTTTGAATCTCTTTATAACTGGATGGTGGATGATGGAAGAGTTCCAGATGTGGAAACGAACACTCTACATTCTAGAACTTATGTGGCTGAACAAACCATGAAAAAGCTGCTTGCAGCAGAGAAGAAAAGATTGCGGCAAGTCAAGAAGCTTAAAGGTGAAGCCCTTGAACAAGCCTTGTCATGGACGAATCTTGGCTCTGGCCCGATGGAAACAATTGGACTTGATGTGACTATTCGTGGGGAAGGGATTTTGGTTGTTCCTGAAGGCGATCGTTCCGACTTTGGTGAAAGGGTAGCGGAAATCTACAATAAGTTGAGAGTCGCACATTTAAAGAAGATAAAATCCAAAGCGTCGGGAGCTACTTTTTATTGGTGGCTGATTTCACAGTTGGAGCGCCCTGATAATATTGGGGATCTAGCCCGAGATACTCATGATGATTCAGCATTTTCTGAAGGGTTTTCATTCTATGAAGATTGGAAACAGCATTTAGCGCGGTTGCATGCTAGTGGCGCTGCAATGGATACGCTGAAGGAAGCTTGGCTTGAGTATTGTGATCAATATCCAGAACGGATAGTGCCCTATGCTTGGTGCAGCGAATGTCAGAAAAGAATCGAAATTTCGGACACTACTATTTCGTGGGATCTTGATTCAGGTGAAGTGTATTTTTTAGATCAAGACTGTCTTGCAATGATGCAATCACATTCTGATCTGAGCACTATTCCACTGAGCAGCCTGTCATCTTCGGCGCTACAGCGCTTGGCAGCCTCTGAAGAAATAGGAAGGTTTCAGCTGGAAGAGATCAAAGAAAAGTTGATGTTGTGGGGTGTTACGCTTTCTTAGCGTGCGCTCAGTGAGGCGCCAAGGATAAGTCTTTGTCTTATTCTTGGCGCCTATGTTTAATCTTAAATAGCGGTATCTGGTGTCGCCGCCGTTTTTAGCTAGATGTCAAAAGCCTTACGTTTAAATTGTTCAAAAAAAGCATCACCTAAAAGCCCTTTTCCCATAAGTAAAGCTACCACTGGAGATATGTGAAATGGGTCGCAACGGTTAGTTAGCTCATTTCGTATTTCGTCAAATCGAACATCTTTCTTCCTTTGGAAAATCCATGTGAAAATGTCTACAGCTTGTAACGCTGGACTATCACCAGAGCGCTTTAATAATAATTTTCCAAGATCAAACTCTGCTGGTTCCCATAAAGGAGGTACATCTGGGTGCTTTTCAATGAAATATCCACTTTTAAAAAACTCGTGGCATTCTTCCATTGTCTTTTTGAACTCTTGATTTTGATCATGGATAATTGCAGTTACTTTTGTACGATGTTTATTTGCGAATGTATGGGCAGCCTCTAACACGCTTGTAAACCCAATGCCATTAGGGGAATGTATTTTATATCCATGTCGCTTGCTATCTTGAGTTGGTATCGTGAACCTATGAACATTCCTTCGGGCGTATTTCAGCCCTCCACAAAGCACATCATATAAGTCAGAGGACTCGTTAACGTATCTAGGTAAATAATGAAGGGCATTTTCCAGGCAATTACTGAGTGTTAAGTAGTCCTTTTCTAAAAAAGCGCTCCAAAATTCTTGTTTGTTTTTTAATGTTAGAATCTTTTCAAGAGCATAAGCCATGGAGAGCCTATTGCCATTCAGGTTATACCATTGATTAGGAACAGCCTCATTTTCGAATGAATCAAAAAATGTTTCCAAAAATTTGGTGGGAGCTAGGTAGGGTTTGCAAATACTTACGAAATGAGGACACCAAATCAAACCATCAAGTAACTCAATAATTTTCCAGCACATCAAATTAACTTCGTCTGCGGGCATTTGATGGGCATGAGTTCGTGAGACTCCATTCGCCTTACAATACTCATCAATGAGTGGTTTAAGAATCGGATCAATATCCTCAACGGCCATAATCACTCCCTGATAAAAAAAAGCAGGCGCATCAAAAATGTTTTTTCCTGTATTTCCAGATTCATCAGCATAAACATACATGGTTGTCCCTCCTCAGCGGGAAAGAAGCAGCATTAAAGATGTTTCAATTAATGATAAGATAGAGAACACCGCACACTATATGACTGGGGGCTAGCGTATTGTCGTTTTTGCTGCGCAATAGTGTACTATAGCAAGAGGTATATTGCAGTTATATTTTGATTTTATCTTTTTCTTTTTCCCATTCATTGATGAGGCTCATGTAAAAATTATCACAATCTAGTGATAGAAATTTTAGTATTTCGTAGCATTGTATAATGTCGTATTTAGTGCAGCAAATCATGGCCATTTTCATCCAGTATGGAGGTGGCATTAATACTATTTCTTCTTTGTACACGAATTCAGATATGAAATCGTCAATGAGTAACGAAGGTGTTGAATGTACAACAGAGCTAAGGAGTACATACATAGTTCTGTAGTCATGTTCTAGTTGGTGATGTATTTTTGATTTTTGTTGAGAGAATATATCTCTCTTTTTTGACATAGACTCTAGGTTTAACGTAGTCCATTTTTTAGAAAACTTGTCGCCTTCTAAGTATTCTGGAGTGATGTTTTTTGGACTGTGACAAGCAGATTCGTATGCTTCTTTTGTGTTAATTACGCTGGCAATATTTTTTTTCATTTGTTCGTCATGAGTTGCCCTTTGCATAGTGTTATACGATTCGATTTTGTGAAAGTTGAGATATTGTTCAAGACCAATTTTTTTATCTTCATAAGTCAAATATGAACACACGATTGTTTGCTCTAGGCGAGTTCTTACAAGAGATAACGCGGGTAGTAACAAACACCAACTTGTTGACATCCTGATAGTGTAACTGAAGTTTTCAGCAATATACTTGAAACGCTGGAATAGATGGTAATTGTTGTCGCAAAGAATGTGTGGGTTTTCGCGGGTTGTCTTATTGAAAAAGCCATATGCTTCTTCAGAAAGTAGGTTGAACGTTTTAAAGCTCTCCCATTCGCTGAACGGTCCCAGAGCTTGCATTCTTGCTCTCCTATAGCGTGGTTTCTGACGTATTATTAATTTTAATGTTAGTTGCAGGGTAGTTGGAATGCAATAACTTAAGGCAGATGACTATAAGCATGGTGATTTCCTCCTGTGTTTATGAGATCTGCGGGGGCTGAGGCTTATCTGAACAAGCAGGGCATTCCAGCAGCTTGTAACGCTGTGCAGCAGGGTGATGGCGCGTTTTGTAGCATCTGGGACAGGTAGTCAGGCCATACTCTGCCGAAAGGGTAATCAGCATTTCTATAAACAGATCTGAAGGCGAGGAGCCGCGCAAGCTGGCTAGTTGTGCAAAGGTGGCGGCACACCCTGCGGGAATGGTCAGCTCTAAAGAGGTTGTGTCTATGCTCATGGTGATTCCTTGTGGTGTTGGCAGATGTTATAGTGAATCCGGCTCAACGGGCTTGATCAGGGCGTAGCAGTCTGCCTCCCAAACCCACAGGCCACGCTTGCCTGCGCTGCATCTGTAGGCGGGCAGGGCGCCGGTGTTAACCATGTCGTAAAACTTTGTTTTGCCGCAGCCGAGAATTTTACAGGCGCTACGCCAGTTAAGGCGCTTTCCTTTGTCGGTGAACCTATTCATAGTGTCTCCGGTTATCTTCGCGCACGGGCAAGGCGGTCTTGAATGCTATGCCCGCCAGAGCGCGGTTTATTGGGTGATGCTGTCGGTTTGCTTTTTACTGCCTTGGGCCAGTGGCGCACGTTAAGGATGTAAGCCAGCGCCAGCGACATGACTTCGCAGTCCCAGAAGTGGTTGGGGCGGCCAGCGGGGTTTACCCACGCCTGTTTTTCATCGTCCCATACTTCGGCACACATCTCTTTGGCATAGGCATCTAGCACTCCTTCGCCGTTGGTATGCAGGTGAAATGCGCCCGGGTCTTGGGGGGCTATGGAAAGCTTGTGCGACAGGTCGCTTTTGAAAAACGTGGTGTCGCAGCGCCACAGGTTCAGGCCGCCGGGGATTTTAACCTTGTTGCCTTTTGCGTCTGGAAAGTATTCCTGCGGGGATGGGGTATAGGGCTGTGCCATAGCGCGAACCCCCTGCCACGGGTACACGCGGCCCCTGTGCCGTATGGCCCATGAATAAACTTCCTTGGTGCGTCCGCCCATTGCGTCAATCATGCAGGCGCGCACTTTATACTCTGTGTCTTCTGCATTGCGGTACACGCTGTTCCACAAAATTTCGTTAAGTGCCGTAAAGGACGGGGCAACCCCCGCCTGAACAAGCCAGCTTTCCTCTGTATCGCCATAGCCGAAGGCACGTATGGTGTAGCGGAAGTGGCTTTTTTGCGTATCTACTCCGGCCAGCAGGCAGGCAACGCGCGGGGTGGGGGCATCTTTGATGATGACAGGGGCGGGTACGGCTCCGCGGGGTCTATCGTCGCACAGGGCCAGAATGGTATCTTCTGCCCGCATGGAGTGTTCTTCTCTCCACGGTTCTGCCTTGTACTGGTTTTGCAGGTTCTTCAGGTCATCCAGTTTGCCTGTTTCATCATACTTCAGCTGGGCGGCTGCTACCTCTGACAGGCTGACAAAGTACGAAAGCCATGCAGGAATATGGAAACCCACCTTTACAGGCTTGTACGTGGCAATGTGTGAGTACAGGTCAAGACCGGAGGTACGTTCTACCCATTCGCCTTTTCGCACGGCGCGGTCGCGGTCGCCATCGTCCCATACTGCGCCGCAATGCTCGCAAGGGTATGTTGCAAGGCGCTGGGCCAGAACCTCTTCTGAAGAAGGGCTTTTTTCTGTATCGCCTTTGTGGGGCCAGTCTATACGGTCAAACTGCATAAACTGGCGGATGCCGCAGTGCGGGCAGCGCACCCAGTAATCAAAACGGGCTCCTGCTTCTTCCTTAAAGGCTCGCCAGATGGGGCCGTCTTCAGTAGTCGGTGTGCTGATCTTCATGATGTGCCGACGGTTGCGCCACGTGGTGGTACGCTTTTCTGCCAGAATCTCTGATGTGGCTTCGTTTTTCGGGTTTTTGTATTTGTCCAGCTCGTCCAGAATCAGCGTTCGGATAGGCTTGTTGCCAAGGCGTGAAACAGAACCGGACCAGCCCAGATAGATGGGCATGTGGGACAGATTGATGCGCAGGCTGCTGGTATCATCCGCTGCCGAGGTCATGTAGTCCCGCAGGCGGGGAGAGCCGGAAATCATGGGGATGATGCGGTCGCGGGCGTTTTCCCGCGCGGTGAGTTCGTCGGGAAACACATACATCACCGGCCCGGGGCTTCGGTCTATGCACCAGCCGACAAGGTTGTGCCCCGATTCAGAACCGCCTGTTTGCGGGCTTTTGCAGACAATGACGGTTTCTATGCCGCGCATACCGGCGGCATCCATGATGCCTACCAGATACGGGGTAAACAGGTTTTTCCATTTGCCTGGTATGCTGGACATCTCCAGAATACGATAGCGCTCTGCCCATACGCTGACAGATATGGTCTTGCGCTTGCGCAGAATCTTTTTTTCGCCCTTTGAAAAGCAGAACCGGATGTGCGGGGTGCTGTTGCTGGCAAATGCTGCTACATCGGCAGATACGGCGGCAGAGAGCCAGTGCGGCACTCGTGCTGTAATAACAACACGCCGCACTGACTCTTGTTTCGGGTTACGTTTGCTCTCGGGATAGAGCGTTAGTTGCGTCTTTTGACTCATTCCGTCTCCACACTGGGACATGCGCTATTCAGCTGCTGCAGGCAGCTCTGCTTCTGAAATAAAGGCCACATCGAATTCAATTTCGCGGCTGTATTCGTTCAAAGCCTCGTCAAGCAGCTCATCAAGCTTTTCAAGCATGAGACTGCTTTTTTTGGGGTTGCCATCTACAGCAGAAACCAGATCAAGCACTTGTGCTTCCAGGTTGGTGCGCAGGCCGGAAGAAAGGGTGACGGCACGGGCTGCGAGCTCAAGGTGTACTTGCTCACGCGGGACATAGCGGCCTTTTTTGATGGAAAGGTCGAAGGCCTCGCGTTCTGCTATTGTCTCTGCCCTGCGGATGTCGGCTTCTTCCTTGCGACGTTGTCTGTCCGCTGCTTTTGCCGCCACGGCATCAGGAGTGCCGGAAAGGGGAAGGCTAGCCATATACCGGTCAACATCACGCATTTTAAAAGTGCCGTCGGGTTGTTTTTTCAAACGTCCAAGGCTGATGTCCTTATACAGCTTGGTTTTGCCCAGCTTGCGACCGTTTTCTTCTGCATGGGTAAGGACCTCTTGCCAGTTTTTTAGGTGCGTTTTTGCCTGCATTGCGTACTCCAACATCTTGGAGGCACGCTCCAGCGCGGTCAGATTTGCGGGGGTGGGGTCATCCAACGTTGCCCGCTTGGCTTTTTCTTTGGCGGATAGCAGCACCTGCACATCTGTCTTTGTACTTTGCGCTACCATTTCATCAACATTTTTAGACATATATTCCCCATGTAATCTGGTGTGTCTGTTTGCCCGCCGGAGCATGCTTCCGCTGGTGTGTTCCAGTTGCTTTTTGCGGCTGGAGCGTCTACGCTTTGCTTATGTTTGGCGTGTGCTGGCGCGTAACTGCGCTGGCGCTCCAACTCTGAGGGAAGCAGGTGGCTCAGACCTGTTTCCCTCATCTTGTTTCTAGCCAAGCAGCGAAAGCTGCGTAGGGCTTTGGGCTGGCTGCCACTCAGGAACATTCAGCCCAAGCTTTTCCTGTATGTAGTCAGCAAGGATTCGCCGATGGCATTCCTCGCCGTTTTTTTCAAAGCAGCACAGTATCGGGTTTGGTGTCGCCTGCTCGATGGCAAGCAGATATTCAAGCAGGCTTTCTGCCGTGGGAAAGCGGCTTTTTAAGTCTTGCCTGTAAGCTTCAGCCCAGTTTTCAGCCTTCGGGTTAGAAGGTGCGAAGGCTGAAGCTCTGGGGCCGCTCCACCAGCGATTCCACTTGGCAATGCATACCTTGCGCTCTTTTGGGGCTGTGCTGCCGAAATAAGATGTCTGAATCATTTTACGGGCTCCTAAAACGGAATGTCGGCCAGGCCGCCGCTATTGGCATTTACAGAGTGTTCTGGGGCAGGTTGCACATTGTACGCGGCCAAGCTTTGTGCCAGCAGGCCTTCGTAGACTTCTTCCCTCATGGGGCCACGTGGTGTGTAAGCCAGCAGAAACTCTATGAGCGCATCTTCACTTTCAAATCCGAAGTCTGCCGCTACTTCATCGCTGGGCGAAATATGAGGCTGGTGAGTGAGTAGGTTAGGCATCAACCTGTTGATTTCACGCACGGTGTCTTCCCCGTGGTCGTACAGGCTTTGCGTAATGCGGATGCGCCTCCACCAGATGTCATCGTAACGTTGGTACATTTCGGTAATGACTGCCTCTGCCTGTTTTTTGCAGACCTTTTTGATCTGCCGGAATTCTGCTTTGGTTAATTCCTGCATCTATCTTCTCCGCTTGACTTTTGCGGGTAGCGGAGCCAACCTTTGGGTACATAATGGTTGTGGGGTTAGCTCCGCAGCTGCCCGAAATGGGCGCGAGGGTGGCAAGTGGCATTGCCGCCCTTTTTATTTACCTATGCCAGGCAGGAATATCTGTCCGTGTTTAGTGGTTTGCTGCGGCAACGGGATGCAGTCCATCCAGAACTGATTGCCCACATCCTTGCGCCATACGCTGGGGGTACGGTCTTTAAGTGCCCAGCTCATTTTCAAGGCGCAGGGGAAGTACAGCTTTGAGACTCCACCAAAACGACTTGCGCCTTCCTTTGCCAGCTTCCATGCGCGTTTCATTATTTTTGCGAGCTTTTCTCGTTGTATGGTGTTCATCTTGTCTCCTTGTGAGTGTAACTTGTCGGGATAAAAAGATATTACCATATTGACGACCTGCTGCAAGTAAAAGTACTTCAATATCTGCTAGTTATGGTGTTTTTGTAGCCATAAGGCATAAGCCTCTTCAAGAGTCCACAGGCCCAGTGCGCCGTAGTAGTTCAGCCGGTAAGTTCCGTCTTTGTCTTCAAGGCGTTTGTGGAGCTTGTAAACTCCACGATATTTCATGCTGACGGGGTTACGTGAAAAAGCAGTGGTTACGGCGTAGCGGTAATCGCCTTTGAATGTGGCATCGATGAGCTGCTTGACTTCATGCGACTGGCACATCATCAAGACAAGCTTGGCAAGGCGGGGCTCTGCACTGGGTACGGCTAGGTCTGAACGCTGGTAAATTTGTTGGCCTGTCGTCGGCAGTGCCCAGTCATGCTTGGTGATATTGAAGTCAAGCTTGCCGATGAGCTTGGAATCCAGACACAAACCGATGGAAAGTGCGACATCTGCAAGGAAATAGTCGACACGCACGGACATGAAGAGTTCATTCATCCGCACGGTCTGCTGTTTATCCAGCAGGACAAGGCCCGTCTTTTCAGTGCCGGTCAGCCTTTTATCACCGGGGAAGATGTGCCCTGGGCTGCGTGACTGCAAATAGCTGCGCGTAACTATCCTGCGTTTGCTATGTCCGGCATAAGCGTAAGTGATGGATTTGCGCCCCTTATGGACCACTGCGACAGGTTCACCGAGCACCTTTTCGATTTCCGGAAGCGGGCGTTCCATTATGATCATCCACTGACGGAAAGAGGTGATCTGCTCGTAAATCGGCACATCCTGAAAGCTGATCTCGGTATACTCCGGTGCATTCCAGCTGGCAGCGGCCGCAAGCATCCGTTCTTGATTGATGTAGTCGCGGGAACCGAAAGTGGGCGGTGCGATGAAAACAGCATGGTCCTTGTCATGCTTAGCTAAGAGCTCCACTGCATCCATCGGCAGATAGGCGAATCCTTGCCCCTGTGCCATATGGTCGCGGTAGGTTGTGAGCTTCCGCAGTGTTTTTTCCATGAGCGCCGGCCACGCACGGCGAAAGTTTGCAAGAGTGCGGCGATGCCATACACTTTTGTTTTTCCAGACTTGACGCAGGTCGAGCATAATAGCGACAGAGGCTGCAAGGTGGGCAGGGTCGGAGCAATCCAGAAAGCCGCGCAGGTGTTCAGGGCAGTCGGGCCGTTCTGAGACGACTAGCTCAGTACCCGCCAGATAAGCACCAAGTGCAGATGTATACAGCGTAATATCACAGCCGGTGATATGTCCGGTATAGCCTCCGCTGCGTAAGGCGGCACCGACGGTGAAATTGCCCGCACAAGGCAACAGGGCCGGTATTTCTACCTCTTGCGCATATGCTGCTAGGACCTTTCGGAGCGGGCCAGCTACAGAACCGAGGAAGCTCATGATGAAGCCTCCTGCGCCTGTTGCTCTTCTTCGGCTGCTTTAGTGGCAAGGTACTCCTGTGCGATTTCCACAAGGCGTATCATCGCCAGAGAGCTATCACGGATTTTCTCGGCATCTTTGATGTCTGCCACCAGGTTAGTGAACTGCTCGTATTGTTCAGAAGGGCCAAGGTAGACAGCAGAAGAGCGCTTGGCAGAAACAGCCAGCATGTCCAGCACCTCTGACAGTGTTTCCTTTTCGCCATCGGTAAACATGAACGTTACCATGTGGGCGGGAACCTGCGGTGTGGAAAAGTTGACCAGTTCCACATCATCCAGTTCTTTTACCGCTTCGCTATCAAGGCCGCTGTAGAGCTTGTCTGTGACGCTTTCGATTTGGGCCCAGAGGTTTGCCAGAATGCTTTGGTCATCTTCGCCCACAAGGGCATTGTGTGAGAGCTGGATAGCGATGCGCTTACTTTTGGGGAGTTCTTCCGTAATCGCCAGCACCATGATTTGAGGCAGCTCCGCCTCGATGCTGGCTTTTACACGGTGGTTGCCGGAAAGCACTTCTAGGTTGCCTCCCTCATGAAGATAGCAGAGTGGTACACTTGAAAGGCGTTGGTCCGCCGTAATATTGTCTCGCAACTGCCGGAACGTTTCACGCTTGAAGAAACGTGCATTGTTTTTCAGCAGGCGCAAAGTACGCGGATTAACAATCATCAGCTGCATGCCTGAACCGAACATCTCCTGACTGATTGCAGCTAGTTCTTCATTTCTTTTTGTTAACTGTTCCATGTCGTTATCCTCGGCAACAAAGCAGATTGCTTGCTGTAATGGTTGAACCTTCATGAGCTGCCAGCCAATCCCAAAGGGCTTGAGAAGAATCTTGATAGGCAAAGAACGCTTCAAATTCTTTACGGTTTTTTGAGCGCCATCGGTAATCCATCTCCCACGAAAAGCCTCCGGCATCGTCTTTCACAAGTTTTGTGGCAACGCCGCACCAGAGCAGGTAGGCGCGGCAAACCTCGGCAGGTACTTCACTCAAGGTCAGGTATGCAGGAAGCGCTTTGCGAAGGGTGCAAAGTTCTGCTTCAGTGAACTGTTCTGTGAGTTTTGCGGGTACACACCCCGCAGTAGATAAAGAGTTGGTCGAGTCCCCGTCCCCCAAAAGAGGCACACCAGCAGAAAAAGTGTCCACCTGCCCGAACTCAAAAGGAATCGAAGGCGGCAGGGCGGCTGCAACCCATTCGCAAATGTCCACGCCAAGGGCGAAAGCTTCGCCCGGGTCTTTCCCTTCTGGGGTGGGCCACTCGGTGGCAGTGGGGTAGTTGTCCAGCCAGAAAGTCAGACCTGCTTCACCCGGATCGTCATAATCCAGAGCAAGACAGATCAGTGTGCTTTCGGCAAGGCAAGTATGGGTAGTGGTATCGGGCTTCCCGCGGTTGGTGCGAACGGCAAGTGCTCCTACTTGTCCTTTTGTTGCGTGGTGGATGAGCATTGCATCAAGCTCTGCCTCAGTGACAAAGTAAGCTGAGAGCTGTGCAGGTCTTGAAGCAGGCAAGAACAGCGGAGCACGGGCAGAGCCTTCCAGCTCCATGTACTTGGGGCTGGCTGCATTTTTCAGGTCCGGCTTAGGCCTGCGAATGCGGAGGTTGATGATTTGACCTTCGCTGTTCAGCGTCGGAATAGTGATGCCGCGTGGGATGAATATCTTTGTCCGGACGCGACCGTCGTTGCCCTTTTTAGGCGCAAGGCCCAAAGCAGAGCGGGCACGATAGCGACCAGTGTTTTTCCCCTCAGCTTTCAAGTACCCGATGTGATACTTGCGGACGGCTTCTGCATCAATGCCCCGAGCTGCCAACCACGCAAGTGCTGTCTTTTCGAGTTCGATTTGCTTTGCTGCTTCTGCAGCCAGTCGGTCCACGTATTCCATCCACTTGGCAGAAGGCATTTCATATGAGGCTGGTTCCCACTTGCGAGGGGGGCGAGGCTCTTGAGGTGCACAGCGGCGCTTTTGGTGACGGGAAGGAGCAACGCCAAGCTCTGCGGCAGCTTCACGAAAGGTCATGCCCTCAATGTCTACAAGGTAGCTGACTGTGTCGCCTGCCTTGCCGCACTGGCGGCATGACCACACACCGGCAATGCTATGCTCAGAACATATTTTGCCTAAGTCGTGTGACCGATCTTCCCAGATAACAAAACGGTCGGATTTGCCTGGTTCGCCGCCGCAAAGAGGGCAGGGACCGTTGTATCCGTTACCTTGCTTTTTAACTGCATCGCCAAAACGCATGCGATAAAAGTCTAAAAGTCGTGTCATCTGTCCAAACCTGTCCACTTTGTTTTTTTATTAACTATTTATATTTTTAATATTTTTATTATTTTGGACAGATGGACAGGTAACACATATACCTTACGCATGGAGCACATAGGTGTTCCTTACGTGGGAATATATATGTTCGTGCTGTCCACCTGTCCGTTTTACGGTTCTGCAAATCTATTCAGCATGTTGTCCTTCTTTTTTAGCGGACAGGTGCGGACAGATTGCGCTACTTGAAGCTTGTTCTATGGTCGGCAAGTGCATTTTTTCCCTCTGTGTTGAGGCTGATTCCAAGACGCCATGAGCCGTTTGAGCGCTTATACGGGACGTTCTTTTTGTTCAGCATTTCTGCAAACTTTTTGGCTGATATGCTAAATCTTTTGTCTTTGTTCTGGGCGTACCAGAGGCAAAATGCTTCATGTAGATCGGAGGCTAATATTCTGGTTTTGTAGTTGGTTGGGTCTGGTTGATACGGCTCAATGTCGCACCACTCTGCAATGAACAGCCCTACATCATCCCAGTTTGCTCTTTGCTCACGTGTCCATTCACGCACCTTGGGAGGGACTTTGAGTCCATCTCGCAGGTATTCCATGCAACCCATCACCATGCGGGCAAGGACGCCTTTTGATTCGGCTTGTATTTTTTCGTAAAGGTCTTTGTCGGATTGTCGTTCGTAGGGCTGTTCTGGGTGCTCTACGAACGAGAGCGGCCACTTGATAAGAATCGCTCGCGACCAAAACGCGGCATCGTCTGCCTTGGCCTTCGGCAGTTCGTTGGTGGTCATTATCGGAAGGTGCGTCTGCATCCAGGTCGTTTGCAGCTTGTCCAGCAGACCACGCGCCGTGATGTAGCCACCGCCTGTAAGCTTTTTTAATTTTGCCAAAGCAAAGCGCTGACCTTCTTCGGCCTCGTTGATCCACGCGATGCACATACCGCGAAGAGCCAATACGTCGGGTGATGGTGCTGAAGAGTTTCTGTTTTGCTGCATCTGCAAAAACATTTCGACAGGTACGTCACCAGAGAGCGCTTTGCCGAGCACATGCGTCACAAGTTTGATAAGAGTGTCTTTGCCGTTTCGTCCGTGCTCTCCCCACATAATAGTGAAGATGTGATCTCGACGCTCGGTAATCAGGCCATAGCCCAGCAAGCGCCAGATAAAGTCTACTAGGTCTTGATCATCATCCATTGAAGAAAGCAGAAAGTGATTTGTTGACGGGCAAGGGTCTTTCTCTTTCAATAGGTTAGGATCATACTCTGTCACTATAGCGTTTAGGAGGTAGTCTTCTGGCTTGCCTGGATGCAGCTCCCCGGTGCGCAGGTCGATAACTCCGTTCGGACATGCCTTTAGATAGTGCTTCTGATCTATATGCTTAGGCAGAGCGATAAGCGGATTTTGAATGCGGCGTACCATCGTCAGGAGTTTTTCTTGCCCAGGCGTGTCACGAAGCTGGTTAACACGACGCAACGCTATATCGGCAATGCGTTCTGCCCCTGCGGCCTCATCTCTTGTAGCTGCCTCAGCTGCTTCAATTTTTTTCTGCTCTGCTAGGCGTAAGTACAGGGCGCAGACTTCTTCTATACGCTGGTAGGCGGCTTCATAGTCATCTTCGACCCAATGATGTCCAGCCCAAACTAAAAATCTTTCCCAGTACTTAACAAAGATGACGGTGCCTCTATGCAGGCGACAATACAGCTTTGCGTCACCCACACGGTGCTCATTGAGGTAGCCTAGAATGTCATTATTGCTGATTTCTATAGCTGTGACGCTGCTTGGTTTTGCAGTGCTCTTTGATTCCTTTTTGGAAGTGCGACGACGAGCTTCTACCCGCGCCTTCATATCTTTAATGTCATTAGGCATGAGTAATAGCTCGCTTTTTTATTTCATTCAGGCTGTAGAAGGCTTTCCGTTTTTCCGCGCTTTTGATTCCGCAGTTCGCGGGAAAAGGCCGAAGTGGATTCCCCGTTGCGCTGTAAAAGTGCCGGTAAGGACCCGTGACGGGTAGAGACGTGTGAAAGCGATGCCAACGAGCGCCCGCGCAACACGGACATTTCTGGCAAGTGCTGGCTTTTAATAAGTGGGGTTCAGGGGAGAAAAGTGGGTGCCCTTTGGGTGCCCACTTTGGTGAGATATTTGCTTTGACGAAAGGCAAAAAAATGATGATTTTTGCGCACTCAACCGTCATATGGGCACCCAGTGGGCACCCAAAGGTGATTTTACCCCTAAAAACAAGAACAGGACGCTTCATGCAATAGCATGTAACGTCCTGAAATAAATATGGTGCGCCCGACAGGAGTCGAACCTGTGGCCTACGGCTTAGGAGGCCGTCGCTCTATCCAGCTGAGCTACGAGCGCTTGGGACGTTGGGGATATATGATGAAGGGGTTTCTTGTCAAGTTTGCTAGAGTGGATACAAAGAGTTATGCCACAGACTGTGAACTTTTCGAGGGAGGAATTTGTGGGAATCAGAGGTAGGCTTGCTCCTAGCCCTACGGGATTTATACATATAGGCAATGCGTGGGCTTTTTTGCTTGCGTGGCTTTCTGTCAGATCTGAGCATGGAACCGTAGTTTTGCGAATGGAGGATATTGACCCGGACCGTTCTCGTTTAGAGTATGAAGAAGGTATTGTTGACGACCTGAAATGGTTGGGGTTGGATTGGGATGAAGGTCCGGACTGTGGCGGAGCCTATGGTCCATACAGGCAGAGTGAACGCTTTGCTATATATGAGAGCTCTATTGCCAGACTTGATAGTGAGTCCAAGGTGTATCCTTGCTTTTGCACACGAAAGGAATTGAAGTCTCTGGCGTCTGCTCCGCACGCGGCAGATTATGGGCCCATGTATCCCGGAACGTGCGGTGGGCTGTCCTTATGCGAGAGAAAAGGCCTTATCAAGCAAGGTCGAAGAGCATCTTTGCGTATGCGTAGCGGCGACTCACGCATAACGTTTGATGATGCCATATACGGTGCCCAGAGCTTTAGCCCTGAAGAGTGGGGCGGAGACTTTGCTATCCGCAGATCAGATGGTGTTTTCGCTTACCAGTTGGCAGTGGTTGTTGATGACGCCGCCATGAATATTAATCAGGTTGTACGGGGAGAAGATATCCTGCATTGCACTCCTAGGCAGTTGATTATCTATGCTGCGTTGGGTGAGCATCCTCCCCAATATGCACATGTTCCTTTGGTTGTGGACGCAGAAGGTGAGCGGCTTGCCAAACGGCATAGACACTATGAATTGCGTATGCTGCGTGAAAGGGGGGTAAAGGCTGAGGCGTTGATTGGTTACTTAGGGTGGTGTGCAGGGTTACAGCCTAGCTGCAAGCCAAAAGCTGCATATGATTTTGTAGCTGGTTTCAGTTTTGATAAGCTTCCAACGCATAATATAGTTCTGGAATCTGATGTAATAGAGAGCCTTATCAGAAATTCCTGACGCAGGTTTCTTGCGTTGTAAGCTGTTTGCATGGTAGGCGGAATGCACCGGACGGAAAGTCCGCTATTTTTTGGAGGAAGGTCCGCTATGTTTGAGAATGCACAGGCTGTATTTACTGCCGAAAAAATGGCTGAATTATTTCCGCCTGAGAGAACAGATGCTTTTTTTGACGCCTTGTTTGGCGGAGCTGAAGAAGGTGCGTATACAATAGAACTCGGTTTTCGGTCGGCAAATGCCACTGGTCTTGAGTTCGCTTTTATTTTGAAAGAAAAGCCCGGCAAATGCCTTGCCTGTAATCTTACTTATGGATTGCCGCAGGTTTTTGCACGTCATCCGATTATTAATGTTGCTGGCGTAGTGGCGCAAATTGCAAAAGAAGCTGGGGTTGCTGAATCTGTGATAAAATGGGAGTTGGGGCGTACCTGTGAAGAGTCCCGTGAGTTACACTCCATTCCGCTGATCATAAAAGCTGCCTAGCGTAGATTGTTTTTTGAATGTAAAAAGCCCATACCATGCAGGTATGGGCTTTTTACATTCATTATAGTGGGAAACTACGCCTTAATGCTTCTGGAGATAAATTCCAGCACATCTTCGTAAAGTGAAGGAGGGGCATAAGGAGTAAGAAGCTTTGTACGAATGGAGCCAACCAGATTACAAGTAAGAACCGTGGTGGTTTCATAAGCGGGAAGCTGCTTTATAGAACCGTCTTCAATGCCGCGGCGTACATGGTATTCAAGCTCACGTGGCACTTGGTTGAACTTTTCGTACATGATGTCGCGATCAGTTTTGGTTTTCATGTCGCTATAGGGGGAGCAGCGCACCAGCACCATAAAATGTTCGTTTTTGTCGATAGAAAACTCAAGATATGCCTTACAGAAGTTTATAACGGATTCGTATCCATTAGTTCCTTTTGAGCAGGCGTCTTGCAAGTGGATGATAAAGTGGTCAAGAACATCAAGGCCGGCAGCAAGGAACAGCTTTTCCTTATTGCCATAGTGGTGGGTAAGCAGCCCTAAAGCAACGCCAGCCCGTTCAGAAATTTTTTTGAAAGTAGTTTCAGCGTAACCATACTCCCCGAACAGCTCTTTAGCTGCAAGCAGCAGTGCCTCTTTCTTTGTGATTGTCATAATTCTGGCCCGTCTTTTTGGGTTGCTGAAAAGGGAAGAGCCGTTCCTACGCCCAGGAATTGCTCTTGCAACACCTCTTTTTAACTCAGATTGTTTTGTTTATATTACTTGTATTCATCAGTCAATCAATCTTCTGGGTTGAAATGTTTTCTCATAAAATGTGATGGTAGAGCTAACAGCCTTAAAGGTCATGTGTTTTTAAGAAGGGCCCGTTTCGCGCAATCTTTTCATTTTTCAGATAAACTAAGCTTAGCAGCTGGAATATTGGTCGCGTGGTAATGGTGTGTTGTTTGCTTGGTCAAACAGGGGGGCTTGGCTTAACAAACTTTGATAACTCGTAGCCTCCTGCGTGCAGGAGGCTACCGGAGTGTTTAGTCATATAGTGTGTGTTCGTTATGCTAATGCTGGATGCTCGTCGGTTACGCTATACGCCCCACGCTGTAAGCGTATCGACTATGAAATCGCAAATTGCCGCGTGCTCAGCTTTGCCATTCCCATCAATGGAAATAGGCTGTCCAAATTTAAATCTCGCTGGCAGGCCTGGAGATATCTTTCCAAAGTCCTTTAGAAGGCTGCCGATTCCCCAGACTCTGGTATCTAAAGCAAGCGGTACAACAGGGACGCCTGCTTTTCGTGCAAGCTTTACCCCTATGGAATTAAAAAGATTCTTATCCAGTTTATAGCTTCTGGTGCTTTGAGGGAAAACAATGATGGATCTGCCTTGGCGGAGACGTTTTTCGCCTCCTTCAAGTACAGCTTTAAGGTCTTCTCGTGGCTTAGTACGACTGACTGTGACTGGCTCCCGCGTTAGAAGGACGTGTTTGAAGAATGGATACTCAGCAAGGCTTTGCTTAACTACAAACGTGACGTCTTTGCGGGGCTGGATTATGCTGGGTAAAACGAAGGTTTCTAGTGTGCTCATGTGATTTGCAATAAAAACACACGGCCCTTTGATAGTGTTAATGGCTTCGGAGTTTTCAATGCAGATTGAACCGCCAGCCTTTTCCAGTGCGTTAACGATTCGCAAACTACTTTGTACCCATTCTGAACTGTCGTACAGGTCTTTTTTGCTCAGCGCGGCTGCATGACGAACTGTTAACGCCATGCGGGTATAAAAGCTGATGCTTGGAAACAGCGAAGAGAAAAAGCCGGATTTCCCATCCGGCGTACAGTAATCTCCATAGAGAAGTGGATTCTCCAAGTTCATCATATCCCTCTGGTCAGTCGCTATGTGTTGCAATTATTTTACACGCAGATAAGAGCGAACGCTACGTACCCCTGGAACACTTCGCGCATGCGCAATAGCTTTTGTTACTTCGGCCTGACTGCCGACGATTCCAAGAAGCACTACGTTGCACTGTACGGTCTTTACGTCAACATTTGTGGACCAGATACTGCTGTCACCTATCAGCTTTGAGTCTACACGGGCCTGAATTTCCAGATTGTCTGTAGTACCGCATGTATCATTGACCTTTTTAGGAAGTAAAAATGACGTGACGGATCGTACTCCAGATGTTTTTCTGGCAATGGCTATAGCTCTCTGCTTTTGCGCTTCAGTCGAATATTCACCTACAAGGTATACATCTCCTTTATAAGAAGCAGGAGAAATATCCAGAATTTTCTGTGTGTCATCCTGCAGGTAGGAAGACATGATGTTGGCTGTAATTACCTCATCATTATAGATTGTTTTAACAGGCCGTTCGTCTACAGAAGCCTTGTAAACTGCACAACCGTTGGTCAGCATGACACTTGTACAGCAGATAAGAAGCAGAATTATTTTATTCATTGTTATTTTTCCTGTGTTTTTATGAGATAAGTGCTTGCTGGCGGAAATTTAGGCCGCTCTCATCAAGCCCTCTGCCTACATCGTAAACACCGACTACTTCGTCCGTTAACTTCAAGCTTTTAGCACGTCTGTAATAACGGAACATGTTAACGTAATCAGCCTGATATCCTTTTCCTTGCCAGCCGCCGCAGCGCGTGACTACGAGCTCCTTTGTCAGGCACAGACAAAGCGGGTCTATATTTGACTGGCGAATGGGTTCAACTCCGTCTTCAATCACTGGCAACCAAAGCTTATCATGAGCACGGCTGACATCGATTCTGGATATCAACATTTCTATGCCACAGTGTTTTTCGTATGTATTAAAAGCTGTTAGTGTTAGCGCATTGTCATCATCAACAAACAGAATTCGTTGGCCTTTAGCTGCTTTTAACAAGCCGTTGCGGATGCCGTTTCCGAAATCATTGTCAGCGGGAAAATTGTAGTACCTGATTTGCGGAGCAACTAAAACCTGCGGACCTTTTACGCCGTCAAACCCGACAAGAACTTCATATTCAGTCGCGGGAATACCGCCATGATCAGCTGACGTAAGAACGCTGGTAAGAGCTTGAATTAAGGCATTAGGGCGGTCTCCGCGACTGGGAGTGATGATACTGTACCGAATTGCCATGCTGTAACTTACCTGTTGTTACGTTTTGTTCTGCGCAGCCTGCGCCACCAAGTGACCATGCGACCTTCATGACCATTTTCTTTGGGTTGGTAAAAGACGCGTTCCTGCAGTCCTTCAGGCATATAGTTTTGCTCTACCCAACCCTCAGGATAGTTGTGCGGATAGAGGTACCCTTTGCCGTATCCCCAGTCTTTATGCAGCTTAGAGGACGGGTTGCGTAAGTGCAAAGGAACAGACTGAGGGCCGTTTAATTTAACTTCCTTTGCTGCGTTTAGGTACGCGGCATAAGATGAATTGCTTTTGGGTGCCAAAGCCAGATACACGGCGGTTTCTGCCAGCGGGATGAAGCCTTCGGGCATCCCGACGAACTCGACAGACTGCTGACAGGAAACTGCCAGCGGTAAAGCTTGCGGGTCGGCAAGGCCGACATCTTCAGAAGCAGAAAGGATAAGCCTGCGGCAAATAAAGCGCGGGTCTTCGCCTCCTTCCAGCAGGCAAGCCAGATAGTAAAGGGCTGCATCAGGGTCACTACCTCTGATAGACTTGATAAGGGCTGATGCAAGTTCGTAATGACTGTCGCCCCCTTTGTCGTGACGGGTGATGAGCTCCGGCAGAGCTGCTTTTACAGCATCAAAAGTTTGTTTGTCTTCAGGGAGATTTGCTATGTATTCAACAAGGTTGAGTAGTGTACGTGCATCGCCGTGAGCAACTCCGGCAAGAAGGGTGCAAACGTCTTCCTGCAGAGCCAACCCCTGTGCTTCTGCTCCTTTTTTTGCCAGATCAAACAATTCGCCGTTTGCCAGAGGCTTCAGGCGTAGTACATGCATTCTGGAAAGGAGCTGGCGTGTTACGCTGAAAGAAGGGTTTTCCGTTGTGGTCGCCAGTAACGTGATTTCGCCGCTCTCAAGCACAGGCAGGAAAAAGTCCTGCTGTGCTTTGGAAAAACGGTGGAGTTCATCAAGAACAAGAATATCGACACCGGCAAGAGATTTGCGTAACTGCTGAAGTCCGGCTTCGGGGGCACTGATCCGGACGAATTTTTTTCCGGTATTTTTAGCCAGCAACAATGCAAGTGTGGATTTTCCACAGCCGGGAGGCCCGAACAGCAACAGGCTGGGCAGACGCTTTGCGTTCATCAATGCCCGCACTCTGTCGCGTATATGCCTTTGCCCGACAAATCCTTCGAGGTTGTCGGGGCGGATCATTTCGGGCAATGGTTGCTTTTTAGGAATCAAAGGTAACAGAGGACATCTCCGATGATGACTTATGGCTCCAGAAGTGCAGACCAAGGCAGAGCAGGGCGGCTGTTTCCCAACGCAAAATTCTGTTTCCGAGGCTTAGAGGCGTAACTCCGCCTTTTTTCAGAAGCTTTGCTTCAGCTTCTGAAAAACCGCCTTCAGGTCCGATGATAAATAACGTTTTCCCCGGTTTTTTAAGATGCTCTGTTGAGAGCATTTCTTCTTTTTTATGTCCTTCCCACAGAAAGAAACACTGGTCAAAGGATTCTGCTGCTTCAACTACTGAGGTCACACCCGAAGGCAATGTTTTTAGTTCCGGTAGCCAAGGATTGTCACACTGTTTGGCTCCCGCTACCAATTGCGCCTGCCAGTTTTCCTTTGCCTCTTCTGGTACTTTTGACTGGCTTCTGTCTGCGGCCCAAAGCCATACGCCGGCAGCTTCCAATTCCACTGCTTTTTCGAAAATCCAGCTTCGACGGACAGATTTTCCCCAACCGATGGCAATGTACGCCTGATGTGCCGGGACAGGGTGACTAGTTACGCTAATCTGTCGCAGGCCAACATTTTGTTTGGATACCGAGGTAATTTCAAAGGTCCCTTCAGTTCCCTGCCCATCCAATACTCTAATCTGTTCTCCGGCATGCATGCGCAACACTTTACAAATATGTTGCGCTTCGCTGCCGGTAATGGTGCATGTTTCGCCCCATTCTTCCCGAGGCAGAAAAAAAGTTTTCATAATAACCTGTTACGAAAAAAAAGGGCGCGGTCTGACCGTGCCCTGCTAAAACAATCGGAAACGGTCTATCCTTGAAGTTTGGTGCGCGCAGTGCCTTCTTTATAGAAAGGTAGGTCTGCACGTGTTGCTTCAAGGGAAGTTCTGGCACCTTTAATCAGAAAGCTGGTCTGTTCTGCAACTTCTTTTTTTATATAGGCAAGAGCAACTGCGCAGCCTACAGAAGGAGCAAAAGAGCCACTGGTAACAATGCCTACTTCCTGTCCGTCCGGAAGAGTTACCGGATCATGATGCCGCGCGCTGCGTCTGCCGGGGATGGTCAGTGCAACTAACTGCTCGCGGATTTCCTTATCTGCACCTTTGCCGATGTAGTCTGCTTCTGATTTTAACATCATGCCATACCCTGCTTCGGAGGGGGTATGCTTTTCATCAAGATCCTGACCGTATAAAGGTAAGCCTACTTCAAGGCGCAGCGTGTCCCGGGCGCCTAGTCCGGCGGGTTTTACGTGCTCGTTTTCAAGCAGCTTTTTCCACAAAAGCAGGGCCTTTGATGCAGGCAGGTAAAACTCATAGCCGAGTTCACCGGTGTAGCCGGTGCGGCTTACAATCATTTTTTCGCCGTCGATGTCTACAGTTTCAAAATTGAAGTAACCGAGGCTTCTGAAACTCTTTCCGAGAGTGCTTTCAAGAGCTTCAATCGACTTTGGGCCTTGCAAGTCAATTTTTGCCGTACTTTTAGAAATATCTTCCAGCATTATTTCCGCAGGCAGATTCTGTTTGATCCAGGAAAAATCGCTGTCTGTGCAGGCGCCGTTTACGACCAACATGTATTCATCTTCACCGAGGCAGTACACGATGAGGTCATCCTGAATGCCGCCTTGTTCATTAAGTAGGAATCCATAACGGCATTTTCCTGTTGCCAGAGTCGCAAGGTTGTGCGTGACAACTTTAGAAAGAGCCTGTTGTGCACCAGCTCCTTTGAGCAGGAATTCTCCCATGTGGCAGATGTCAAAAATAGAAGCAGCACTCCGGGTGTGCTGGTGCTCTGCAATAATGCCTGCATACTGGATAGGCATATCCCAGCCTGCAAAAGGGGCCATTTTGGCACCGGCTGCATGGTGCCATGCTGTTAGCGGGGTTTGGAAAAGTTCTGCCAAGGTTTTTCTCCTTGTGATTGGTACGGCTTTCGCCGTGCGGGTAAGTGCGTGGTGGTGTGTCCGGAGCAGTTAATCTTTACGTGAGCGACGGATAGCCCTGAACTCGTCTATGAGAGCCACAAGTTTGCCGTACAGGCGCTTTATGTCTTTACCATAGTCTGTCAGCTCTTCATCCCGTTTTTCAACATAATTTTTAACCAGATAACGGTCATTCAGCATCGCTTCGCCAATTGCGATAACGCTGGCAACCAGCTGGTCGAAATAGCTTACGATTTCGAACTTCAGGTTGCGCAGCAGTTCAACAGCTTCGCGCAGCATTCTACCGTATGAAATCCGTTCCCCCTTATATACCCGGTCCTGAATATCTTCAAGGTAGCGTACTTTACGTGCCTGCTGAATGTAGCTGTATTTAGACCATACTTCCTGATATAACTCATGCATACTGCCAAATACTTCGTATCTGTCAGGCGAAAGCAGGTAGTTATCCAGCACTTTTACAACGTTCGCATAAAAATCATCGCTGTAGCCGATAATCCGCCTCTGGTGCTTGGAAAGCCATGCGTACAGAAATTTCAGACGCTTTTCATCTGTATCGGTATTTTCAATCAACTCGTTACGTTTGTAGATGATTCTGCCCGAATATTCGCCACGGACTATGTCGTTCAGTCGCAGGAACATGTTGCTGGTATCTTTAATTATGTTCAGGTCGCTGATAGTTTTACCGGTAAGCGGATGAATTACTTCCTGTTTTTCTACAGAAAGGGCGCGCTCCTGACGCACGTTATCGGCGTTAAATTTATGCTGACGATACGTAACCTTGAGTATGATGATTCGCCGCTTAAGGTTCACGAAGAAGCCGCCGTCACGAAGGCGTTCAATGGCCTCTGTCTGTTCGGGGTCGACCTGAACCAGGGCTATTTTATCAACCGTGGGGTAGCGGCGTTGGTGAGCGGAATTTTTGATCGTAGTGATTGTTCTGTCAGTCTGACCGAGAACGCGCACCATGAACTTCTCACCTAACTTATGTAACTTACGCGCAAAAAGGGCGCTGGAGGTACGACGTTCAGAAACAATCGGAAACCCATATAGCTCCATAAGAAACTGGTATACAAACAACCTGTTGCGTTCGTACTGCTCGTTGTCCCCGACAGCAAATTTACCTATGTGCAAGCCAAAGCGCTTTATTTCAGAGTCCAGTTCAGAGGGGAATGATGCGTATACCCCTGCAAGGTGAAAGAAACCAAAGCTATCCTGAGCCAGAACTTGCCCCCGGTCCATATCAAGCAGGAAGGGCATCAGCGCAGGATAATTGTCCAGCAGCGAGACGTCGGTTTTGCTGAATTGTAGACGGTATGCGTCATGCAGGTACTTGGGAAGCCTGTTCTGTATAGTTGCTGTATTTTGAATAATGATGTTGTTTTCAAGAGGGCAGGCTTGCCCTTCTGCACGGCCTGTTACATCGAGCAGGCTATGCAACTTGTCGTACTGGAAAATTTCTTGAAAATAGTTGGTCGGACGTGCGAACGCCACCATGCAGAAACCGGGCAGGTTCTTGTATTCGATAAGATCACCCTCAAATGAAGGTAGAAGTTCTCTAGAATCAATAAGCGGGTAGTCTTTTTGCTCGAAAAAAGGTTTGAGTAAGCAGTGTTTAATATGTACTACGTCAAGAAAGTCTCGCAATTCATCGAGTGTGGTAATGGAAAGGGGCTCTGTAAACGAGTCAGAGTCACTCCATGGTAAGCCACATTGTAAAAAAGAGTCTTCCCAGCGCTTTAACATGCTTATTAAAAATGCTTTATAAGTGTTTTTGATTAATAGAGAATATAACAGGTGCCCAGTCTGTAACTCTGGTTACACCAATGTTAGTTTTTTTTCTAAAAAAATTCTACAAAAAATTATTTTTCCACCGTTAATAGCACGTATCTCTTACCTGATAGCTTCGCTGCAGCACCTACTTTGCTATGAACTTTGCGAAGTGGCATTGAAAGCTGGCTTAATGTCTTGTAATAGGTAGTTTGTCTTGGCTGTTTCTGGCCGAACAGAAATTGACAACTTTCCGGCTTTATTTGCCCGGTTATACTTCCGGTCGTACATATATGAGCACAACGTCTTGTTATCAGCGGATTCTCGGTGTCATCAGCAGTGTTTTTGATGCATACTCAGCCGTACTTTTTTTGCCTGAAAGGGCAGGACAGGTGTATTCTATTGCAGCTCAATTCAGCTTGGGTGATAAAATTGATTCATCTTGTTCGATTATGCCGGGGCAGGGGCTTGTAGGTTGGATTCTTCGTAATCAACAGCCGATGTTGGTGAATAACTTTGATCAGCGTCAGTGCTTTCTCGGGTATTATACTCATAATGAAGAGTCTAAAATTAAAGCATTTATGGGGTACCCGTTAGGTAAAGAGCAAGGTGTGCTGTGTCTGGATAGCAAGCGGCAGTATTCTTTTTCTGATAAAGATCAGAGAATCTTGCAGCTGTTTGGCGAACTGATTGTAGAAATGCAAACCAGCTCAAGCGCAACTGCTGAAAATGTTTGCACGACAAATTATTATGGTGCGCTTCAGCTGGTTTATGAACTGCGGAAAAAAGTGACCCGATGGGAGCCTTTCCTTCAGCAGTTTCTGGGTGTTGTTTCTGAAGCAGCGGATTTCAGCCATGCGTACTTTTGTGTGCTTGACGAAAAGTCTGGAACATATTTTATAGAAGGAAAGACCGTGCCTTTTGAAAATGCCAATGCTGATGAAGAGTTCACTCTCGGAAGCGGCTTGATTGGCTGGGTTTTCAATAATGGCACACATGTGATAACTGACAGTAACTCTTCGGGGACTCCAGTTGCTCCTTTGTTTGGGAAAGGGGCCAGTACTCCTCAGTTTCACAGTGTGATTTGTCTTCCTATGCATGTGCACAAGCGGACCAGAGGGGTGTTGTGTCTTGCAAATGTGCACTCTAAAAAAATTTCTGAAGATTTAAAGATTTTCTCTCAAATGGCTGCCGGACATCTGGCATTGTTTTTGGAAAATCTATATTTAAGAAGCCAGCTCTACGACTTGGGTAATGAGCTTGAAGGTCTGAAGGCGACAACAAAGCAAGAAGCCCGTGATCTTTTTGATTCTACTATTTCTAAGGACACATAATGTTTGGTAAATTATTCGGCTTTCTGGGCAAAGACCTTGCAATGGATCTGGGAACTGCAAACACGCTGCTTTATACCAGATCTGATGGCATTGTCCTGAATGAGCCTTCTGTTGTCGCTATTGACCAACAGCGCAATACCGTGCTTGCTGTAGGCAAAGAAGCTAAAGAATTTCTCGGTAGGACGCCGCAACGCATAAAAGCCATCCGCCCCATGAAGGACGGAGTTATTGCCGATTTTGAAGTGACCAAGCAGATGATTGCTTATTTTATCCGCAAAGTTATTTCAGGCATGAGTATGGCCAAGCCGCGAATCGTCATCTGTGTGCCGACAGGGATTACGCAGGTTGAAAAGCGTGCTGTCATTGAGTCTGCCCAGCAGGCCGGTGCACGTGACGTTAAGCTGATCGAGGAGCCCATGGCTGCTGCCATCGGTGCGGATATGCCCATTAATGAGCCTTTTGGCAGCATGGTGGTTGATATCGGTGGCGGCACTACAGAGGTCGCCGTTATCTCTTTATCTGCAGTTGCGTATGCAGAGTCTGTGCGCGTGGCAGGAGATGCCATGAATCAGGCCGTGCAGCGTTTTATGCAGGAACGTTTCCAGCTACTGATCGGCGAAAATATGTCCGAGCGTATCAAAATGACTATCGGTTCGGCATATGAGTTGCCGGAGCGTCTTACCATGTCTGTGTCAGGAAAGGATATGGTTACCGGAACGCCTAAAGCTGTAGACGTTTCTGATGCTGATGTTCGTGATGCTTTGATGGATCCCGTAAAGGCCATTGTTATGGCCGTGCGTAAAGCTCTGGAAAAAACACCTCCAGAACTTGCCGGTGACATAGTGAGTAACGGCATTCTGCTGGCTGGCGGCGGGGCTTTGCTTAAAGGACTGGACAAGTTGATAACAGCTGAAACGGGCCTGAAAGTCGCTATTGACTCGGAGCCGCTTACTACGGTTGTAAGGGGCACCGGGCGCACTCTGGATGACAAGAAGTTTTACAGCAAAGTTTACGTTAACTAAAACAACAACTGCTTAAGGCGGCCTTCAGGCCGCCTTTTTTCTGGTTTATAACAGGACGCTCGATGAAAGATTCATATAAAGCCCTGTGTGACGCTGCTCTGAACGTGGTAACTTCTGCAGGCATGATTATGGCCGAACACTGGAGTAAGCCCAGAAATATCCGGCTGAAAGGGCGCATTGATCTGGTTACGCAGACTGATGTTGCCCTTGAGTTAGCCTTGAAAAACGGACTGAGCAAAGTTTTGCCTGAGGCCACGTATCTGGCAGAGGAAACTGCAAGTGACGGATGTTTGGGAGAATGGACCTGGGTTATCGACCCGCTGGACGGCACAACGAATTTTGCTCACGGTCTGCCTTTTGTCGCATCTTCGGTGGCTTTGTGGCATAAAAACAAAATTGTTGCCGGCGTTGTGCACAACCCCATTCTGCAGGAGAGCTTCTGGGCTGTCCGCGGTGGAGGCGCGTGGAGGAAACAAGGACAGAGTGAAGCGCTGGCGCTGCATGTATCCGAAACGGCAATCTTGCAGGACGCTCTTGTAAGTACAGGGTTCCCTTATTCAGTGGCCGAAGATAGCGCAGAGGTGTTGAGCTGGCTGAAACAGGCTCTTGAGCGTTCAAGAGGTGTCAGGCGGTATGGAGCTGCCGCTCTTGATCTGGCGTACCTTGCAGCTGGTCATTATGATGTTTTTTATGAAATCGGGCTAAAGCCATGGGACACTGCTGCAGGTTGGCTTCTTATCGAAGAGGCAGGCGGGCATATTACTTCGTTTGATGGTGTATCTGCCTACCATCTGGGAGATCGCGGGATTCTGGCAACCAACGGCCAGCTGCATTCAATTGCGGCGGCAGGTTTGTTTGGTTCGTAATAAATCGCACGTTAGCGTTTGTCTGGAAACATGTGGCCGCTTTTATATGCCCAGAGAGCCGCTGGTGTAAGCATTTCGCTGAAGTGTGTGACCATAGCGGCCATATCTGCTTCATCAATGAACATGCCTTCACTCACTTCTTCATGATTTGGCTGAGGTGTAGCGGACGAAAGTCCTGTGGAAAAAAGAGCTGTAAATGCTTGCCCTGTTTCTTTTGATGCAGACAGCCTCCCGAGCTCTTTCATTGTGGGAACGTTGATCCCCAACTCTTCATGGAGTTCTCTGAGAGCTGCTCCCATGAATGATTCTCCGGCCTGAACATGCCCTGTAGCGGACAAATCCCATCTGTCAGGGTAGGCTTTTTTGTTTTTTGCACGTTTTTGCAGGTAGACTCTGCCTTTTGTATCATACAGCATAACCAGAACAATTTTATGAGTAAGTTCTTGCCGATGTACGGCTGATGCTGGCATAACCAGAAGCGTGCGGCAGTCTGCATCCACAACTTCTATGGGGAGTTGTTCATTTGTGATGGCATCATGGACCATATCGTGTTTTTTGGAGTCTGGTTGCTTGGTCATGTCTTTTATAGAGTGAAAATTGTTAATGACGATACGCGATGGTTTTTGCCGCTTGTCAGCGGCTGACACTGACGAAATTGTTACACTGGAAAAGAGCTGCTTTTCTACCCCATGGACAGAAGAGCAGTTTAATTTGGCGTTTAAACAGAAAATCTTTTCTGTGTTCGGCTTCAGAGTATCCGATAAGGTTGTGGCTTATATTGCTGTATATCATGCCGCGGGTGAGCTGGAAATTCTTAACATCGCAACACATCCCGATCATAGACGACGTGGTTATGCTTGTAAGCTGCTGTCGATGATGTTGCAAGTGGCTGCTCAAATGGGTATCGAGCGGGCATTACTTGAGGTGCGTCGCAATAATCATCCGGCCATCAATCTATATGAACATTTGGGGTTTGAGGCCGTTGGCGTAAGAAAAGGTTATTATCGGGATACAGGAGAGGACGCCATTGTATACTCGCGCGACATAGTTGTGTACAATGAGAGTTTAGACGCTCAGATTAGTGAGGATAAATAAGTATGAAGAAACTGATGGCTGCGAACTGGAAAATGTTCAAGACGGCTGATGAAGCTGTTCATACAGCTGAGGAATTGGTTGATGTAACTGGTGTTGTTCCGCAAGACAGGGAAGTTTTAGTTTTCTCGAATTTTATAAGTCTTTCTGGAGTAGCTAAGACCTTTTCTGCTCAGGCCGGCTTCTTTTGCGGAGCGCAGAATGTTTATCCCGCGAAAGAAGGCGCATTCACTGGCGAAATTTCTCCGGATATGATTACTGCAGCAGGTGCTGGTTGGGTACTGACAGGACACTCCGAACGTAGAAGCATTCTTGGAGAGAGCAGTGAGTTTGTGGGCCAGAAAACAGCATTTTGTCTTGAAAACGGACTTAACGTTGTTCTCTGTATCGGCGAAACGTTGGAAGAGCGTGAGAGCGGTCGCCTTGAGAGTGTCTTGCGTGACCAGTTGAGCAAGGGGCTTGCCGAGGTGCCTGTCGATATTGCTCCTGACCGCATTGCAGTGGCGTATGAGCCGGTATGGGCAATCGGCACCGGTAAGGTTGCCGGACCTGCAGAAATCCGCGAAACTCATGCAGGCGTCAGATCACTTTTGCGTGAACTTTTGCCTGCTGCCGCGGATAATATCCGTATTTTGTACGGCGGTAGCGTGAAGCCGGATAACGCGTCAGAAATCATTTCTCTTGACAATGTGGACGGAGTCTTGGTAGGTGGCGCTTCTTTACAGGCTGAAAGCTTCAGCCGGATAATTCTTGCTTGATTTTCGCTGTTGCGGAATCGCATATAGCTCCGAGGAGGAACAAGAACCGTGCAAACTCTGATTCTTACTCTTCACATCATCGCTTGTATTGTACTTACGGTGCTTGTGTTGCTTCAGTCCGGCAAGGAAGGTATGGGCGTCATCTTTGGTGGCGGCAGTTCTTCTATGTTTGGCGGAGCAGGTGCCGGCGGTATGCTGGCAAAACTGACTGCTGTTCTGGCAGCTCTTTTTATTGTAACATCTCTGAGCTATAACTACATCAGCGGTGCTGATCGTCGTGCAGAATCCAGCATTATTGATGTTCAGGTTGAAAAGCCTAAACAGGCTCCTGTCAGCATTGAAGAACCTGCTGAAAAGCCTGCAGCTTCCGAGCAGTAATTATTTGTGAGCCGAGGTGGTGGAATTGGTAGACACGCTATCTTGAGGGGGTAGTGGATTACGTCCGTGCGGGTTCAAGTCCCGCCCTCGGCACCATAAATTTTAAAGGCTGTAGCATCGCGCTGCAGCCTTTTCTTTTTCATATTTTTTTCTGGAGAGTGCAAATGGCTCCCAAATTAACTTTTGTTGTGCCTTCTTATAATATGGAAAAATGGCTTCCCGTGACCCTTGAGTCCTGTTTGGCTCAAACAGAGCAGGACATTGAGGTTTTGGTTATTAATGATGGTTCAACTGATAGAACACTCGAAATTGCTAAGACATACGCTAATGAGGATTCTCGTGTGCGAGTTATTTCGCAGCAGAATCTGGGGCTAGGGCCTACTCGTGCTGTGGGACAACGAGAGGCAACAGGTGAGTATATTACCTGGCTTGATGCAGATGACTTTCTTGATAAGGATGCTGCTAAAGAGATGCTCGCCGTCGCCTATCGGGATAGCGTTGATATGGTTTGCGGGAATGCTGTTGTTTTTTCGGAAAAGACTTTTAATACACGTAGTTACTTTTATTTGCCTGCGGTCTCAAATACAACGTTTGCAAATCCTAATTACTGGAAATGCAAAGTTGTTTGGCGTTGGATAATTAAAACACAATTTTTGCGTGAGGCTGGGGTACATCATCCTGCTTTTAAATTGGGACAAGATGTGTGCACTATGTATCAGGCCCTTACGCAGGTTTCTAGGTTTTCTCAATGCCCGCATCACTTTTATTACTTTAGGCAAGATCATAAGCGCACGTCATCTGCACTTGAGCTGGAAGTGGAGCACCAGATCAGGCACTTTCAGGAAGTCAAAGCGATTCTTATGCAAGCTCAGGCAATAAAACCGCTAGTAAAGTACCTTAATGAAAATCTTTTTCGGGATATTAAGAAGCTTGCTCCGCGAATGGTAGGCGCGGATGCTGTGTGGCGCGAACGTTGTATTGAGTATTGTTTTGATATCTTTGACGGGCTGAATGCCGAATGGTTCAGAAACACTTTTCTTGCACCGGAGCTTAAGGAGCAGAACGCTTTTTTGCCCTTAGTTGACGCTTTGATTGCTAAAGATATACAGGCTGTTTCGCAACAATTCGACTATTGGATGGAACAGGGACTGCAGAAAAAAGCCCCGAACAAAGAAAGTCCGTTTCACACGGTTCGTCGTCATTTCAAAGCTATATTGTTGCCACGATCAATAAAGACAAGGCTGTTGTTGCGGGGTTTGGAACGAGCGGCACAAAAACGTTTGCGTCGATCAGGGATAATATAGTGATAAGGAGGGGATTTTCCTCCTTTTCTTTTTGTTCATGGCTAGCCTCGAAGTATTTTCTCGTTTACTGTCATAGATAACGCTTTCACAAAAGAGACATTATGACTGCAGTACAAGTACATTTTGACCATGAAGAGCATGCGTCTTTGATTTTTGAAGGCAGCTGGACAATCCACGACAGACTACCTGACGTTACAGCTATCCTTGATGAGCTCCGCAGCCGGAAAAAAATTCGACGACTTTCTTTTTTCGGCGATGCAGTTACTGGTTGGGACAGCTGTCTGCCGACTTTTTGTCGGTCAGTGCTTGCAACTGTACCGGTAGATTCTGTTGCTGTTGACCTGGCCGGTTTGCCTGAGGGTGTTGTGCGCCTGCTTGACCTTGCTGCAAAAGTTCCCGAGCGGGCTGGTGCAGCCCGAAAGGAGATCAGGACTGGGCTGATAACTGCAGTAGGTGAGGGAGCTTTGCGCGTATGGGATGATACCCGTATGGCATTGGCTTTTGTAGGGGAAGTCAGTCTGGCTTTTGGCAAATTGCTGCTTGGAAAAGCTGTTTTCCGTATGTCTGATACCATATATCAGTTCAGAGTTTGTGGAGCTCAGGCTTTGCCTATTGTTTCGCTTATAAGTTTGCTCGTCGGATTAATCTTTGCGTTTGTCGGAGCGGTACAGCTTAAGATGTTCGGAGCCGAGATTTATGTTGCCAGCCTTGTGGCCATTGCCATGGTGCGGGTGATGGGCGCTGTAATGGCAGGTATTATTATCTCAGGCAGAACTGGCGCTGCATTTGCTGCAGAGCTTGGCACTATGCAGGTGAATGAAGAAGTTGATGCACTCTCTACTTTTGGAGTTTCTCCCCTTGAATTTCTGGTACTTCCCAGAATGCTTGCCCTTATTTTTATGATGCCATTGCTCTGCGTCTATGCTGACTTTATGGGGATTCTTGGCGGAATGATCGTAGGTGTAACCATGCTGGACATTAGCCCTGCTCAGTATTTTCATATGACATGGCAATCAGTGAAGCTTTCATATTTTGTTATCGGCGTGTTGCATAGTTTTGTTTTCGGCATATTGATAGCTTTGTGCAGTTGTTATAAGGGGATTAATTGCGGCAGAAGTGCCTCTGCTGTCGGAGAAGCCACAACAGCGGCCGTTGTTACAAGCATTGTAAGCCTGATAGTCGCGACTGCTGTCATTACATTTATTTGTAATGTAATGGGCGTGTAATGGAGCTTTAATATTTTGGACAATACAGAACATATCAAAGTTGACTCTCTGACCGTTGCGTATGGAGACTTTGTTCTAATGCGTAATCTTTCGTTCAGTATCGGCAGAGGGGATATATTTGTCATTATGGGAGGGAGCGGGTGTGGTAAAAGCACTCTGCTCAAGGTGTTGATCGGGCTAAAAGCTCCCGCTGAGGGGGAGGTACTTATCAACGGGCAAAACCTGTGGCAGCTGAGCGAGGCTGCACGTCAGGCTATACTGCGTAGAACGGGTATGCTGTATCAGAGCGGGGCGTTATGGAGTTCATTAACCCTTGCAGAGAATGTCGCCTTACCATTGCAGCAGTATACTGCTCTTTCCGCAGCAGAAATTTCTGATCTTGTTTCGTTCAAACTGTCTTTGGTGGGCCTTTCCGGTTTTGAGCAATTTTATCCGTCGGAAATCAGCGGCGGGATGCGGAAACGGGCTGGTCTTGCCCGTGCTATGGCTCTTGATCCAGAAATTTTATTTTTTGATGAGCCTTCCGCCGGTTTGGACCCGGTGAGCGCTCATTTGCTTGATGAACTTATTCTGGAACTTCGGGACAGTTTGGACGCAACAATTGTAATTGTTACTCATGAACTGCCGAGTATTTTTGCTATTGGTACTAACTCTGTTTTTTTAGACGTCACCAAGCGCACGATGACTGCGACAGGCAGCCCTGTGGAGTTGCTGGAAACATCTGATGATCCAGAGTTGATTACGTTTCTTACCCGCGGACAAGGACGCGGGCAATTTGACGGGGAACAATTATGAGTCAGCGGAAAAATACTGTAGTCGTCGGGGTGTTTGTCATTGGCGCATTGTGCTTGTCTATTCTTTTGCTTGTTCTCATCGGCTCAGGGAGTTTTTTTTCGAAAAAAACCCAGTGTGTAATGTTTTTCGAGGGAAGTGTTAAGGGGTTGAGTGTCGGCTCGCCAGTTGTCTTTCGCGGAGTTAAGGTCGGGAGTGTTTCTTCTATTTCGATTTATACCAATCCTGAAACGTTGAAGTTTACCATTCCTGTTTTAGTCGATTTTGAGCGAAACAGCCTTTCGCTGGCTTCTGTAGGTGTGGATAGTTCTAGTAGTTCACTTGAAGAAATTTTAAATGTGGAATCTGAACTGGTACTGGAACGATTAATAACAAAGGGGCTGCGTGCCCGTTTGGATATGCAGAGTTTTGTCACCGGTCAGCTTGTAATTACATTAGACTTTTATCCTGATAAACCTGTTGTTTTGCATCCTTCAGCAGCTGTTCCTGAAATCCCTACGATTTCATCTGCATTGGAGGAAGTAACAAAGACATTCGAACAACTTCCTTTGAAAGAGCTTGCTGCGCGTTTTTTAAATACGCTTGATAATATTGATAGGCTCGTAAGCAACCCTCAGATGCAGGCTTTACCCGGAGAAGTGTATGCCTTTGTTAACGAGAGCAGAGACGCTGTTGCACAGGCCACGTTGCTGATGAGGGATACCCGCAAAATTGTAACGCCGCTTGCGGAAGAAACCAGAAAGACAGTAACCAGCTATGGTAAGTTGGCTGAAAATGTTGACAGTCGGGTTGTTGAGGTTGCTGCTTCATTGAATAAAGTGCTTGCTCGGTCTGAAAAAGCTGCTGAGGGACTCAGTGCGATGACTTCGCCTGATGCCGCTTTGGTGCGGGATTTGCGTGATACGCTGAGAGAACTGGCAGGAGCCGCTCGCTCCTTGCGTGTTTGGGCTGATTATCTGGAAAGGCATCCAGAGGCTTTGATTCGCGGAAAGGGTGATTACAGGAGATAACAATATGAAATTTCGAGTTAGCAACGTTTTATTTTTGATTTCACTGCTTGTTGTTCTTGGTGGTTGCGGAGGCAAAAGTGCGCCGACCCGCTTTTATATGCTGGAAGCAGGTAGCGCCAGTCCGTCTTTGACCCAAGCCAGTCCGGTAGTTATTCTGGAAGAGGTGACTATTCCACCGTACCTTGATCGGCCCAATATCGTAACGCGAACAAGCGGAGCAAGGGTGCATCTGGCCGAATTTGATTATTGGGCAGAGCCGCTACGTGATGCTGTTGCGCGTCATCTTTTGATGGAGCTGTCCAGAGCTTCTGGCGCCACAGTGATCGTGGCTCATTCTGTTGAAAGAGATTTTACCTTGAAAGTTGCCATGCTGCGCTTTGATGCAACAGAAGACGGGCAGGCAATCCTTCAGGCCATGTGGCGCCTTGAGCCTTATCAGGAACAGTCAGGCGGTTCTGCCAAGTCGTGGCGGCATGCTTCTTATAGTGAAAAAGCAACAGACTCATCTTATGCTGCGATTGTGAATGCTCAAAGCAGGTTACTGAGTAAGCTGGCAGAAGAAATTGCAACTTCAATCAAGTAACAGCGGTTTCCAGCTTAAAAAACAAAGCCCGCTGACACCACTCGGCGGGCTTTGTTTACGGGGAGAGACAGGCGTAACAACAATGCTACAAACTGTGCCTGCCAAATCTTTTTATTAGCATTCGTTGTGTTAATAAATATTAACACAACGAATAAATAATTATCTTAATGAATTAATATCAAGCTTAGATCCGCAGCATGGGCATCGGGCAAGCAAGGCAGAGCTTTCATCGTCTGCAGTGTTGAAAAAAACGGTGTGCCACGAGTTGAACAGGTAGCGTACCCAGACAGAGGCTCCACAAGAGCAAAAACGTTGTTGCATGGCGGTCTCCTTTGTTGCAAAAAGTTAACATGCAGGTGCTTAAAAAAGGCGGCGCACCGCCTTATGTATAAAATAATTACTGGTACTCTCTGCCTACCCAGATGACTTTACCTATGATTCGAACAGTTTCAAGTTCATCTCCGCGAAGGTAGACAGGGGAGTAAGCCGGATTATCACTATGTAAAATAAGCCCTTCAGGCTTTTTTTCAACTCGTTTGACCATTACGGCGTCCTCAACGCCTACAGCAAAGATGGTCCCGTTTCGCAGAGTAGTATGTGATTGATCTACCAGCACAGTATCTCCGGCATAAATTTCAGGTTCCATACTGTCGCCGATAACATCCATCAGTACCATACTGCGAGGATTTCCCTTCTTTTGTAACCAGCTGAGCTGGAATATATGCTCTTCAACGGCAGCAGTTCCCACTTCCAGAGAACCACCACCCGCACATAGTTTTGCTTCGACTTTGGGAACAGGATAAAGTTCGGATTCAGCAAAAGCCTGCTGAAATGCTTCGATATTACCAGAACCTGTTTCCAGCCAGTCGGGAGATAGAGCAAACATTCGAGCAATCTTTAGTACCCATTTTTCAGGAACTGCATCTCTTTGCTTCGCTTGAGTAACGGCAGATCTGTTAACACCCAGAGCTTTGGCTAAAGCTTGTTGTGTCGTAAGATCTGTGGATTCTTTTACCCGGCGAAAGAATATGCTGAAAGAGAGTTTTGTCATGAATTCCTGTTTGGGTTGATGTCCGTCTGTTCACTTTTGTTAACGCAATGGTGATTAGCTGTCAACAGGACAGGAAAGATAAAGTTAACTTTTATTAACTTGTTCTCAGTCTTATTTAAGATTTCTTCGGGTGTACGAGGTATAGTCCTTGATTTCAGGGTGATATACCTGAGTCATATTCGGGCTGGTAATCAAAAAGTCTGCTGTGGAGCGGTTATAGGCTGCGGGAATGTTATAAAGTACAGCAAGCCGCAGAAGAGCCTTGATGTCAACATCGTGAGGGTGGGGGGCCATCGGGTCAATAAGGAAGAAAAGCATGTCCAGCTTTCCATCCGATATCATTGCGCCCAGCTGTTGGTCGCCGCCCAGAGGGCCGCTTTTCATAGGAGTAACGTCTAACTCTGGAAACGTTTTTTTCAGCAGGTTGCCGGTTGTGCCTGTAGCAAAAATATGGTGCCCTTTTAGAGCGTTAAGATTGTCTTTTACCCAGTCCAGCAGATCCTGCTTGCGCTCATCGTGCGCAACCATGCCGATATTTCTGATAATATCCATACCGTTTCCAGAGTTATGGAAGTGACTCTTCAGGGCCTATCAGGTCTTCGTATGTTTCTCTACGACGGATGAGGTTTGCGTGCTGTCCGCTTACCAGAACTTCTGCTGCCCGCGGGCGCGAGTTGTATTGCGAACTCATGGTAAAGCCGTACGCTCCGGCAGAGAATATGGCCAGAAGCTCGCGCTGCTCCACAGCAGGCATTATTCTGTTACGGGCAAGGAAGTCGCCGGATTCACAAATCGGCCCCACTATATCGACAGTATGCTCAGGGCGTCCCATCGGCGTTACTTCTGCCACATTGTGATGCGATTGATAGAGCGATGGGCGGATGAGGTCGTTCATTGCAGCGTCTACAATGACAAACTCCTTGCTGGCAGTTTTTTTGGTGTACTGCACTTTGGTAACCAGAATACCGGCGTTGCCTGCGATCACGCGACCGGGCTCAAGGATCAGGGTGATATCAAGCCCTGCGAGCATTTTTGTGAGAACGGAACCGAATTCCTCAGGGTGAGGCGGCTCTTCCTGATCGTACGGAATGCCCAAGCCTCCGCCAAGGTCCAGATAATTGATGCACAAGCCCGCTTTGCACAAGCGTTCACGGAACGCAAGAACACGTTCAACTGCTTCAATGAACGGTGACAGACTGGTCAGCTGTGACCCAATGTGACAGTCGATTCCCATGGGCACAATTGCAGGCATTTCCAGTGCGCGCATGTAAGCTTCATAGGACTGCTCAAGATCAAGGCCGAACTTATTCTCTTTTAGTCCTGTCGAGATATAAGGATGCGTCTGTGGGTCTACATCGGGGTTGATGCGTAGAGAAACATTGGCCGTGTGACCTGTCTGATGAGCAACCTCGTTGATCCGCTCCAGCTCGCCGCGGGACTCGACGTTAAACATCAGAATACCGGCTTCAAGTGCCTGATGGATTTCAGTGCGCGTTTTTCCGACACCGCTGTACACAATCTTTGATGGAGCAATACCCGCCCGCAATGCCCGATACAACTCGCCGCCGGAAACAATGTCCATCCCTGCACCCAGTTTGCCTAACAGGCGCAGAATATGTGTGTTTGAACATGCCTTTACAGAGTAGCATGTCAGGTGTGGAATTGAAGCAAATGCAGAATCGAATGCTGTGAAGTGTCTTTCAAAAGTAGCCTGCGAGTATACGTACAAAGGAGTGCCGTAGCTGCTGACCAGTTCGCGGATAGGTAAATCCTCTGCGTACAGTTCTCCGCCACGATATGTGAAATGATGCATAGGTTTCTCCTTGTGCGCACTAGCGAAGCGTGAGCATTTCGACGTTGCTCAGTGCATAGGGGGCATTTCTGTGAGTACTTCTGGCAACAAACCGCCAGCGGTAGCTCGGTGCGTTATCATCAACGCAGATTGTCTGAGTGAACTCATTATTTTCACCCTGAAGACCTAACATACCCGCAGAATAAGTGCGGCGCATGGTCGGCTTAAAGGGGCAAGTCGGGCAGTTTGCATCTTCCGCCACGGACTCTAATTCGATAACCACAGAATCAAGCCGCAGCATATCGCCTTGCAACGTGCCCGAAAAGCCTATGCAGTTTGTATCTACAGGTGTCGCAGCTGCTTGTGACCAGTTGAATGTCCCCGGTTTATTCTGAGGGACTGGAGGTCCTTTTTTACCGCAGCCTGTAGCTGTAAAGCTGAGGGTGAGCAGGGCGGCAAGGCACAGGAGTACCTTGCAGGCCTTTGTGGCCGATGTGCGACGGGAAGTTTTAGTCTGCATTTTGTTCAGACCCCCAGAGGAGTTTCCACTCGCTGAGCACTGTCAAAGCCTCAAGCGGAGTAAGATTGTTTGTATCAAGATCGCGCAGTGCTGTCAGGACGGGCGGCTCAAGCCGGGATGTCTTTTCCGGTTCAGTGTCTGGCGCTGGAAGATCCGGCGGTTCGGGCATTCCCGGCAGAAGACTTTGTGATGTCGCAGCGACGTCAATATGTCTGGAGCTGTTATCTTTGGCCTTTTGCTCAAGCGTTCCCAGAATTCGTCTGGCGCGTTGTACTACGTTTTGGGGAACTCCGGCCAGCTTTGCCACTTCAATACCGTAGCTTCGGTCTGAGGGGCCGGGCACCAGACGCCGGAGGAATACAATGTCACCACCCCATTCTTTAATGGCGATGTTCATGTTATGGACTCCGGGGATTTTTCCTTCCAGAGACGTCAACTCGTGGTAGTGTGTGGCAAACAGGGTGCGGATGCCCCCTTGTTGCTTTTTCATAAGCTCTTCAACGACTGCCCATGCAAGTGCAAGCCCGTCAAATGTGGACGTACCACGACCGATTTCATCTAGAATGACCAGGCTTCGTTTACCGGCCTGTCTTAAAATACGGGCTGTCTCCATCATTTCAACCATAAAGGTTGATTGGCCTTGCGCAAGGTTGTCTGATGCACCGACTCGCGAGAATATCCTGTCGCAAAAGCCTATGCGGGCTTCACGGGCTGGCACATAGGAACCTATCTGGGCAAGAATGCAGATGATGGCAGCCTGACGTAACACTGTAGACTTACCAGCCATATTAGGGCCGGTGATAAGGAGTAAACGCCGCTGGTCATCAATGCGCAGATCATTGGGAATAAAACCTGCCGAGCCTTGCACCGCTTCAACAACTGGATGGCGTCCTTCACGTATGACGATATCCTGATCGTCATGAAGTTCCGGCTTCACCCAGTTCCAGTGGCGTGCAGCCTCTGCCAGACCTTGCCAGTGGTCTAATGTGGCAAGTATATCGGCCATGAAGAGTACGCGGGGGCGTGCCTGTGCGATGTGTTCTCTGACCTGATGGAACAACTTGAGTTCCAGCGTCTTGCGTTTATCAGCCGCTGAAAACAGGCGATCTTCCAGTTCTTTCAGTTTTTCTGTGGTGTAGCGCTCTGCGTTTGCAAGGGTCTGGCGGCGGACGAAATAGTCAGGCAGTTCAGTGGCTGCAGATCTGGGGACCTCAAAGTAGTAGCCGAAGACCCGATTGTTCCCCAGCTTCATTTTGGTAACGCCGGTAGACTGTTGTTCTTCGGCCAGCAGTTCATTCAACTTTGCCGTGCCGTGCTCTGTAAGATCCATCAGCTCATCAAGTCCGGCGTGGAAACCTGCTCTGAACAGACCGCCTTCGGTGATGACATGCGGGGGATTGTCCACCAGCGCGTTATCCAGAAATTCACAATAGTCGTCCAGATCATCCCAGCTTTTCAGCAGTCTGTGCAGAAAAGCGGGCAAGGTCGTACCTTGAGCCTCGTCTGGAGTGGCGTAAGTTCCGGCAGTGCTTAACGGTGCGGCCAGCAGTTCACGGACTGGCGGCAGGGCATGCAGGCTTTGCCGCAAGGCAACATAGTCTTTGGGCGTGGCGCGGTTAAGGAATATTCGTGTGCTCAGCCTTTCAATATCATAAACAGTGTCCAGAGCTTCTCTGAGCTGCTGTCTGAGTGAGTCATTTGAAAAGAAGTGAGAAACCGCTTCCTGAGTTTCAAGAATTGGCGCCTTTTCGCGCCACGGATGCTTCAGGCGCTCCTGAAGGAGGCGTCCACCCATAGGGGTGACTGTATGATCCAGCACATGCCACAGGGTGCCTTTGCCTTTACGCCCGTCCAGCCTGCGGAATAATTCAAGGTTGCGCTCGGTTATTTCGTCGAGCAGCAGATGCTTGTTCAGATTGAGCGGTTTAAACTGCCCGAGATGATTGAGGTCCTGCTTTTGTGTTTGAGCAAGGTAAACCAGCAGCGCTCCGCAGGCACGGACAAGTTCATTTTTGCTTTCAAGGCCCAAAGCTCCCAGCTCTGCAACCTGCTGAGCCGCTAAAAGTTTTTCTGTGGCTCTGCGGGCGTCAAAATACGCACGCTCAGGCACTTTGGTGATCTGAGTGTCTGTCAGCTCCAGAGTGGCTGGGGCTGAAAGGCCGTCTGCAAGAAGCAGCTCACGAGGAGCCATTTTTTGTGCCCATTGCCAGAGTTCCTGCTCCTTACGGCTTTGAAGCCCCGACCATTCACCGGTGGAAAAGTCTACCCAGGCGAAACCGCCGGCACCGGATGTGGAATCCCAGTAAAGAGCCCCGAGGTAGTTGTGCACTTTGGGAGCCAGATTGTCATCGTCAAGCGCTGTACCGGAGGTGAGCACCCGGATGACACTTCGTTTTACAAGGCCCTTAGCCTCTTTGGGGTCTTCCACCTGTTCGCATATAGCAACTTTGAATCCCTTATCAACCAGCTGGTTTATGTAGCCTCTGGCTGCATGGTGTGGAACACCGCACATGGGGACTTTGGTTTCTGCGTTAGGGTTACGGCAGGTGAGGGCTATCTGTAGTTCGCGTGCTGCGACTTCGGCATCATCAAAAAAGAGCTCATAAAAGTCGCCCATGCGATAGAACAGCAGGGCATCGGGATATTCTTCTTTGATGTTCAAGTACTGCTCGAACATCGGAGTCAGCTTTGGGGTCTGAGTGGTCATTGGTCAAGAAATGAACAGTTGTAATCTGTTTGTATAGAATGTGTTTGCGTGTTGATGAACAATGAATGTGCAGCGGTGTTGTAAGGTGGACAACGTTAGTCCTGCAGAGATGTTCTGAAGCCTATCGAATGCCAGCTGCGACAACGAGGGCAGCGGTAGAACGTGGTTTTGCGGTGCAGACCGCAAGCTCTGCACACAAACTTTTTTACATGGTGTGCATGTTCTACAAAAAATTCAAGCTGTCCTTTGAAAACCGGCGACAACGGCTGCTGTGACATGGCGATGTCTAAAAGAGCAAGCCTTGCTGCCCAGAAATCCGGATTAAGGACCATTGTCTTGGCAAGCCATGCGTTTGCAGTTTCAGTGTCGCCACAGCGCAGCAGGTTCAGCGCACCATAGTATTGCAACAGCAAATCCGGCTTCTGGTCTTCTACTACCGATAGCACAGATTTGCAAAGCTGCATCCGAAAATTTTCAACCTGTTGCGTCGGTACGTATTTAGGAAGAGTAAGGTGCAATAAATTTTCAAGAATCAGAAAACGCAGGTCGGCAGGAACGCTTTCAAGAGCGTTGGACAATTGTTTTTTGGTTTTGCGCCAGTCTTCATCAAGGGCAGACAATTTTATGAGTTCCTGCCAAGCTTCCACGCTGCCGTGGTTTACTTTTAGCGCGCGCGAAAGAAGCTTGCGCCCTTCGTTTTTTGCCCCGCTCTGGAGTAGCTCCTGAGCGTGTCGAACAATGTAATGAGCTTGAGGGATTCTAAGCCCGAGCTTGCCGAACAAGGCTGCGGCTTGATCAAAGTTGCCGCTTTCGGCATGCAGTCGGGCCATATCGCGGGTAATTTCGTCTGACTCCCCGATAAGTCTGCGGGCCTGATCAAAAGCCTGAAGAGCGCGGTCGATGAATCCGCCGCGTTTGTAGTCGTGGCCTAACTCGAAGTAGACGCGAGCCTTCAGTTGATCTTCCAGATTAGGGCGGACGATAAGAGTATTTCGTAACTGAATGGCTCGTTCTATATCGCCCTGAGCACGAAACAGGTTGCCCAGGGCGAGATAGATTTCAACCGAGTCTGGATCATTACGCACCGCATGGCTAAGCGCTCTGATGGCGGCAAGCCTGTCACGTTCTCCCGGGTCTTCACCCAGAAGAGGCGTCAGGATTTCTTTGTCTTTAGAAGAAGACAAAAATTCCGGAAGCTTTATTGAGGGAAGGCGAAAGCGTGACAAAAAAGACACGGGTGTCTCCGCGGTTAAGCGTTAGTTGGCTGTTTTTCTGCTGCGGGCTCTTCAATAACCTCTGCTGCGGGAAGCTGGTTTGCTTCTTCCAGGGGCAGGGTGCGCAGAGAGTTTACTTCTTTTTCCAGACGGCCGATCTGCTTGCGTGCACGGCGGAGTGCTGCACCCAGACGGATGCGTTCTGCAATGAAGTAAACCAGAGTTGCCAGAGCGCCGACCAGAAAGCCCATCAGGAGCAAAAAGTAGAACGGCAGAGGAATTGTCTGCCAGGCACCCATGAATAGATCGAACCTAAGGGTAATGGGCTGCGAAAGAACCTGCGTGTTTTGCACAAAAAACAGCATGGAAACGAAAAAGAGCAGCACCAACCCCAGAACCTTGATGAAACGCATGTATATCCTCCTTAATTAATCGCCCGAGGGCAGCCTTTCGAAGTACGGTTTTAACGCGGCATACGTAGCATCGAGATGCTCCGGTATTACACGTGTTTCGTCCATAACAGCCATAAACGACGAATCCCCGTTCCAGCGCGGAACAAGGTGAAAGTGCATATGTTCGCGAATCCCTGCGCCTGCGGCTTCACCAAGGTTCAGCCCGACGTTGATTCCTTGCGGATTAAAACGTGCTTTTAAGATTCGCACACATTCCTGAATCAAGTCCATGCATTCGTGTGCTTCTTCGGGCGAAAGTTCAGCCAGACTCATCACATGGCGGTATGGGGTAACCATGAGATGGCCGTTATTATATGGAAATTTGTTCATGATGACAAAGTTGAACTTACCACGATGCAGGATTAAGCGTTTTTCGTCTTCTCGGGTATGTTCCGGAAGACAAAAAACACATGAGTCAGGCTTTGGCCCCAATATGTACTGCAGGCGCCAGGGGGCCCATAATGTCTTCATATTGTCTCCATACGTTTTTGAACATTCGCCGGTTTAGAATTTAAAAAGCACGGCAAAAATCGACTTGAGAAAAAACAACCGAAGTCCGGCGAGCTTTTCATGCAGTGTCGAAACTACCTACACAGTCAAAACGTCGAACGCAATCAAATCCTTGCTGCGCAGACGCCGGTTTTGCCTAAGTGGATGAAGGTAGGTGCCAGTCTTTGCCGAAGTTGTATTTACCAAGCAACTCGTAGGCCATTTCCAGCTGGTCTTTGCGGTTTGTCACAATGCCATCAAGTTTGGCTGCCAGAATTTCATTCAGCACCACGCCGAAGCACGGGCTGGGGGTTCCCCCCAGAACCTGCAGGTCTTCACCTGTTATGTCCGGCTCTATATCTCTGAGCTTAGTAAGGTAATGTGACACGAACTTTCTGATTTCTTCAATCTTGGTTCGTGCCATAATGTACAGAAGCCCTTCGACGGGCAGTGAATGCAGAATGTTATACAAACCGCTCATAGAGCGGTCTTTGCGGAGCCACGTGGATAAAAGCGCTGCAGCCTCACGGCTGTTTTCACGTAACATAAGAAAATCCTTTGCCTGTTTGCGCGGCAGGTACAGTCTGCCCAGCAGGTCGGATACCTCTGCATATTTGGCGTTATGACAAAGGCCCAGCAACAGAGCTATCCACGCCTCGGCTGGCGGGTCCTGATACAGCAAACGATGCCAGCCCAGCACTTTTTCCAGATCTTCTATTATCTGCTCTTTGCCATAGCTTAATGCCAGCACCGGATGTGCAGCCCGAAGTAGGTCAAACTCTTCCATGCGCTTAAAGCAGGCAAGCGGAGAGGCTTCGTTCATGATCAGTTGCAATTCATGAAACAGGCGGGAGCCGGAAAGCTTTTCAATGAGCCCCAGCCCGAGAGCATTTTTAATAAGACGCGATGTTTGAGGGCCTATGACAAAATTATAGCGTTTTTCAAACCTGATAGCGCGTAAAATGCGGGTTGGGTCTTCAACAAAGCTTAATGAATGCAGCACCCGTATACGCTTATCTTTAATGTCCTGCTGTGAGCCGAAAAAGTCTACCAGTCTGCCAAAGCCTTCGCTGTTAAGCTGAACTGCAAGGGCATTAATGGTAAAGTCACGCCTGAACAGGTCCATTTTTATGGAAGACAGCTCAACGGTCGGCAGGGCAGCGGGGTATTCGTAGTACTCTAATCTTGCCGTTGCCACGTCTATGCGGCTTTCTTTGCCAGATTCATCTTCAAAGATCACAACGGCTGTTTTAAATTTCTGGTGCTCCCGTACTCTGCCGTTCAGCTCTTCCGCAAGACGTTTGGCAAAAGCGATCCCTTCGCCCTCAACAACAATATCCAGATCAAGGTTCGGCCTGCCGAGCATCAAGTCGCGTACAAAACCTCCGACTATGTATACTGACACCCCCATGGCATCACCCAGCCTGCCGGCAAGTTCCAGCCATGCTACATGCTGTCTGGGGAGCTTTTCCCGAACGATAGTCTGGATATTGCGCTCACGTTTTTTTTCAGGCTGCAGTGTTTCCGGTATGCGGGCGGGTTCTTCGATTATTGTATTGATCAGGTCGGTTCTGGTCACCACGCCGATGGCATTACCATTAACATCTGTCACCGGAACAATACGCTGTCGCTGCCCTACAATTGTTTCCATCAATGTGTGTAAGCTGTCGTCCGGAGTGGCTGTACTAAGCTCCCGGTTCATGTAGTCGGTAACAGGAACTTCTCCCAGCCCGTGTGCTGTTGCCCGTGTGGCTGTCTGGTATTCTATGTAGCCGGAGCAGACGGCTGTTCCGGGGTGCATGATAGGAATGGCCTTGAGGCCGAAGCGCTGCATTGTTTCAGCCACTTTTGCAATACTTGCGGTTTCGTCTTCGGAAATAACCGGAGACGACATAAGCGCCCCGACAGAAAGCTGTTTGTTTACAGCAGAGTAGAGGAGAGAGAAAAGTTCATCCTTTACTTGAGATAATGTCTTGAACTTTACGGATGCAGAAGCCGCGTATGAGTGTCCGCCTCCACCTAGTTCGGTACATATTTCACCCACGTTGACATCGCTGATGCGGGAGCGGGCAACTACTTGAACCCTGTCTTCCATACGGCCGAGGGTAAAGAGCACTTGAATATTTTCCATATCCATCAGCTTGTGTGCAAGCAGAGCAAAATCCCCCATGTATGCATCCATGCTTGCTTCCGCAATAACTACTGGAATTCCATTGATGTCATGAGTATGCGCCGATTCAAGCAGCTCGTTAAGAATGCCTATTTGCTCACTGGTCAGATCTCGGGTCAGGAGTTCTGAAATTGTATTCAGATCCATACCTTGTTTCTTCAGCCAGCCGGCAGCGACAAAATCGTGTTCCGTGGTGGAGGCGAATGTAAAGGAGCCTGTATCTTCAAATATTCCCAGCCCGAGAATTGTTGCCTCGTCCGTGGTCAGGCTAGCTCCGGTTCGCATGATCTCGTGCGTCAGGATAGAAGCTGTTGCTCCCCAGTTTTGAACCTGACAGTAGGTGCCCTTGATATCTTCTTCAGTTTCTGGGTGGTGATCATAAAGGTGTACTTGAACCTCAGGACGTTCAAGTATCGCATGAACATGAGGCACCCTTGAATATTGTCTGGTATCTACAATCACCAATGTTTTTACGGAATTGACGTCGATTTCTTTAGCTTGTTTAAAGTTAAAGAGGTAGGTCGCGCTTTTGATGAAAAAATGTCTGAGGGTTCGCTCCTGACTGCCGGGAAAAAGAAGCGTAGCTCCGGGGTACAGTTTGCCAGCCGCAACAATGGAAGCCAGCGCGTCAAAGTCGGCATTGGCATGCGCAGTAACAACGACAGGGGCTGCGATTGTTCCTTGGCTGCTTGAAGTCTCGGGCATTGTAAAAGTTCCGTATATTGTCTGCTGTTATGCTTTTATTTTTGACCGTGGATGGAATTCTTTGTGAATTTTACGCAGGCGTTCCATCTCGACATGGGTGTAAATCTCTGTTGCAGCAATATCCGCGTGTCCCAGAAGCATCTGCACAGTTCTCAGGTCTGCACCGCCTTCAAGCAGGTGTGTTGCGAACGAATGCCTGAATGTGTGCGGAGAGACATTTCGCTTGATACCGGTTTGTGCAACATAACGCTGTACAGCTTTCCAGACTGCCTGCCTTGAAAGACCTTTTCCGGACCTGTTCAGAAAGATAAAGTCTTCAACCGGGTTAAAGGCAGGGCGCCAGTCTCGCAGGTACGCTGTCAAAAAATCTGCTGCTGCCGAGTGCACAGGGACAGCGCGCTCCTTTGAGCCTTTGCCAAATACTCTTACAAGGCCTGTCAGCGGATCAAAATCAAGCGGGCGTAATGAAATCAGCTCGGTAACACGCAGGCCTGCCGCGTACAGTAGTTCAAGCATTGTTCTGTCACGGAAGCCGAGCTTATCTTTTAAGTTGGGCTTGCCCAGCAAAGAGGCTATTTCATCTTGAGAAAGATATTCTGGAAGCGTCTTGGGTATTTTAGGGTTTTCCAGAAATTTAGCAGGATTAGAGTCAAGCAGGTTATGTTCTACGCCGTATTGAAACAATCCGCGTAATGATGATAACTGGCGGGCAAGCGATCTGCTTGTAAGTCCTTTGCGGCGTAGGTGCATAATATACAGCAGCAGGCTTTGATCGGTAGCATGATCAAGTGAACTGCGCTTTTCCTGCAGAAAGAGCAGGAAGCTATGAAGGTCACTTTCATATGCTGCCAGTGTATTTTCTGCCAGCCCCCGTGAAATCAGCTGATATTGCAGAAAGCTGTCAACAATCGGGTGCGAAGGAGCAGTGGGAGTGGAGGTCGTTTCATTTTTCGGCATATGAGAGCAGTGTGTAATATTCTTGATTGAAGAGATGTTTTAAGAATAGTACACAGGCCTCTGATTCGTAACAAGAGCTAAAAATTGACTCTCGTAACGACAATCGGTATTTTCGTCAGACTCTGCCGGAACGCAGATGAAGTGTTCCGGCTGTATTAAATAATCAAGGCTTATGGCAGAGCCTTGCTATACCGGCAGGGATGAAAATCCCAAGGAGACAATCGAATGACCCAGTTTACTCTCGCCGACAGGCTTGCAACGCTTCCTCCGTATCTGTTTGCACAGATTGATAAGGTAAAGGCAGAGGTTGCTGCACGTGGGGTTGATATCATCAGCCTTGGTATCGGCGATCCTGACCTTCCGACGCCCGATTTTGTTATCAAGGCGCTGCAGGAAGCTGCGGAGCGTCCTGCTAACCATCAGTATCCGTCTTATGTAGGCATGCTGACCTTCCGTCAGGAAGTGGCCAACTGGTACAAGCGTCGCTACGCTGTCGATCTTGATCCTAAAACCGAAGTGCTTACGCTGATCGGTTCGAAAGAGGGCATTGCCCACTTCCCAACCGCATTTGTAAACCCTGGTGATTTGGTACTGGTGTGCCCGCCTTGCTATCCCGTGTACGCCATTGCATCACGCTTTGTGGGCGGTGTGGTTAAAGAGCTGCCTCTGCTTGAAGAAAATGACTTCCTGCCCGACCTTGACTCCGTTGATGAGGAAACATGGAAGAAGGCCCGCTGCATTTTCGTCAACTACCCGAATAACCCCACAGCGGCTATGGCTCCGCGCAGCTTCTTTGAAAAGTTGATTGCCATTGCCAAAAAGTACGAAGTTATCGTGGTACACGATGCGGCGTACACCGAGATGTATTATAATGAAGATAACCGTCCGCTTTCCATTATGGAAATCGACGGAGCAAAAGACGTGGCCATCGAGTTCAACTCGTTGTCCAAGCCTTTTAATATGACTGGCTGGCGTATTGCTATGGCAGTCGGTAATCCTTCGCTTGTTGCCGGTCTTGGCAAAGTTAAGGAAAATACTGATTCCGGTGCGTTTCAGGCTGTTCAGGAAGCCGCTATTGTCGCCCTGCGTGACGGCGATGACTTCCTTGCCGAAATTCGCGAAATATACCGTAAGCGCCGTGACACTGTAGTCAACGCTCTGCAGAAGGTGGGCATTACTTGCCGTGTGCCGGAGGCTTCTTTGTATGTGTGGGCAAACGTACCCGAAGGATACACTTCCTCTGAGTTTGTTACCCGAGTGTTGCAGGAAACCGGCGTAGTTATGACGCCTGGTAACGGCTTCGGTGATGCAGGCGAAGGCTACTTCCGTATTTCGTTGACTGTAAACGATGAAAGGCTGGAGGAAGCGGTATCCCGCATCGCAAATCTGAAATAGCGTATATCTGCCTTGGTTCAAACCAAGGTGATACTGTGAATAATCTGGATAAGGCTGCAGCTGCTGTTGCAGCCTTATCTGGAGTTTGTGTTGAGGCAGGTTCCTCAGTTTACCGTACTGAGCCTCAGGAAAATAAAGATCAGGAGTGGTTTGCCAATCAGGTTATCCGTTGTAGTTGCCAAGGCTACTCGGCGGAAGAGTTGATGACTGCGCTGCTTTCCTGCGAAGCTGAATTAGGGCGGGTTCGGGACGTTAGTACGCCGGCTGCCCGGTTTGGTCCCAGAGTGATCGATATTGACCTGTTGTTGTACGGTGCAACGCAATCTGATAGTGAGTTGATTACGTTACCGCATCCAAGGATGTGGCAGAGGGCGTTCGTGCTGGTTCCGCTGTTAGATGTTTTTGTGGAACCACAAGAGCAGGGCGATGGTGTTATAATACGCGCTGACGTTCTGGACTCACTTGAACGGTTGGAATTTCGTGTCGAGGGCGACTGCATCTGGCAATAACTGCACCAAGAAGAGGGGTCATAAATGCTAAAGTGGTTGATCATCATCGTTGCTGGCTATCTGTTGTTTCGCATGCTGACAAACGACCAGAAGCGCAAGTCTAAAGATGGTGAAAAAGAAAAAGAGCGTATGTACGCAGCGGGTGAAATGGTTAAAGACCCGATTTGCGGCGCCTATGTTGAAAAAGATGGGGGCATTAGCGTACGCGACGGCGAGACTATTCACCGCTTTTGCAGCTATGATTGCCGCGATAAGTTTCTGGAGCAGTTGCAAGGTGGCGGAAGGGAAATTCCCGAAGCTGCCAAGCATGATGCAGATTAACTCGCTACAACTGAGTATTTCAGAACCCGTGATCATTTTGATCACGGGCTTTTTTGTGCCCAGAGTTGTTTTTCAGCTGTGCAGAATGAGACGAAAGGCATTCTTAGTGAAGATGGTTGTTGGAAAGGAAGTGCGTATTTGGCTTTTATCAAACTTCCAGCGCTCTAAGTGTGAAGGCTGAAGCTTTGTCCGGTTTTTTATATTCAGGGGCTGAAAATTGAATCTGAGGCAATGCGACCAGAATAGCTACAGGGGCGTTAGGGGAAAAGAGACGAAGTGTGATGAAAACGGAAGAGCCGCATTATTCTTATTTGAAGCTGAAAGACAGTCTGCAGGTTGGACGTTTTTAAGAAGGAAGTTGTGGCGTTGAATTGTTGGTTTCAAGGGGAAGTTTAAGGGAGAGATATATTTTTGATAATGTCTCATAATGTAAATTATGTTAACTTTTGAACATGAGAGATGATTTAAATTCAGTATATTGTGTGTTTTTATGAATTCGCGAAACAATCGATAAGCTTTCGGCTTAACGCTGCTCTGCGGTCTTGTTTTTTAATGGATGCTGGGCATTAAAAATGCCCGTCAAATATTCAATCTGACGGGCTTGATGCTTTTTTACGGCTTATGGGGTCGACTTTACGTTCACTCGTGCTCTGGGCGTGTTTTCCAGCGTTTGTGCATCCAGAACCATTGCTCCGGATACTTTCTGACGAACTCTTCAATATTTTTTGTGTAATACTCTGCAACCAGTCTGATACGTTCTTCTGTGGTGCCTTCAAGTTTGGCTGTATCAATGGGTTTATGACAATGGAAAACAAGTCGGCCATCTGGCTGTCGAGTCAGAAATACCGTCAGAACAAGCGCGTTTGCTCTGGTTGCCAATAATGCGGGTCCGCGGTTTACTGCTGCCAGCTTCCCCAGAAAAGGAAGGAAGATAGCTTCAGAGCGGCTACAGTTATGGTCGGCAAGAAAACACGCTATCGCATTGTTTTTTAATGCCTTAAGGATGGGACGAACTGCGTTTCTGTGCTCTACTATCCTTATATTATTAGCTCCTCGTAATGAGCATATAATGTTCTGTAATGTTTTGTTTTTTTGCTTGCGCATAACTACAAGCTGCTCGCGATCCGCGGGAGCGTATATTGAAAGGCAGCCTGTGAGCAGTTCCCATGCACCTAAATGGGCCGTAATGCCCACCACGGGCCTTTCTGCAGCAATCGCCTCTGCCAGATAGTGTGCGTTGTCTATGATCAGACGCTCTTTAAGTTCTTTTTTGGCTGTGGGGTTGAGTAATATTTCAAGGAATGATTGGCAGTTGCTGGAAAAACTTTCCTTAGCAATAACAACTGCTTTTTCTTTCGGAACATCCAGCCGTTTATGGATGTTCTCTATCGCCAGCTCTCTGCGGCTTTTTAAAGTCAGCCAAAATAACGAGCCAAGCCCTCTACCCAATGCTTCGATTTGTCGGGAAGTAATGATTTCCCCTAACTTCAGTACGCTTTTTGCTGCAATGCTTGTCATTTATGCCTTTCCGAGCGCATCTAGTTTGTTTTGAAGGACTCCGACTTCGCGGGTGACTTCTTCAGCTTCGAGCGAGTTTGCTTCAAGCGTATACGGCTTGCCATAGTGAATGTGGATGTCACTGAACGGTAGCGGCAACTGGAATTTGTCCCAGGCTTTTTCAAACTTCTTCGAGTTGGCCATTAAAATTCTTACAGGGACAACATGGGCAGGTGTTCGTTGTGCAAGGAATATCGCGCCCTCTTTTACTTTATGGCGAGGGCCACGCGGTCCGTCTACTGTGATGCAGCCGCAAAGGCCCTGGTTGCGCATCATTCTGGAGGCTTGAAGCAAAGCCTTCACTCCGCCTCTGGAGCTGGACCCTCTGGCTGTATGCAGTCCAAGCCGCGAAAGTACGCCAGCCAAGTATTCCCCGTCTTGGCTTTGGCTGACAACGGTGACAATTGCAAGGTCGCGCTTAACATGCATAAGAGGAAAAAGCTCGTCGTGCCACAGGGCAAAGACCATTGGCTCTTTGCGGGCCCATAGCGCGTCTATTTCTTCTCTTCCTGACTCGTTGTAGTGCAACGTTGAGCACCAGGCCTTGTAGAGACCATAAAGTGGCGGGCATACCAAGGATGGGCTGATTTTCATGTTACGCCTTTTCCAGTTCACTGGATTTGCAGCTGTTGCTGCCTTCCTCGGTTGTATGCTCTGTCTGGAACTGCATGTTGTAAAGACGGGTGTACAGGGAGCATTGGCCCAGCAGCAGCTCATGGCTGCCTTGCGATACTATTTTCCCTTTTTCCATTACCAGAATTCTGTCGGCGCCCAGAATGGTAGAAAGCCTGTGGGCGATGACAATGCTGGTTCGTTTTGCCATGAGGTTTTCAAGTGCTTTCTGAACGATTTGTTCAGATTCGGAATCAAGCGCACTGGTCGCTTCGTCCAGAATAAGCAGAGGCGCATTTTTAAGAATTGCCCGGGCAATGGTAAGGCGCTGTTTTTGTCCGCCTGACAACTTTACTCCGCGTTCGCCGATTACTGTGTCATAGCCATTCGTCAGCTGCAGAATGAAGTCGTGTGCGTATGCAGCACGGGCTGCTTCGTGTATATCTTCATCCGTTGTTTGTTCCATTCCGTAAGCAATGTTTTGGCTTACAGGAATGTTGAACAGGAAAGAGTCTTGCGAAACCATGGCGACGTTGCGGCGTAAGCTTGCAAGCGTGTAGTCGCGGATATCAACTCCATTCAGCAGAATACGTCCTTGGCTTTGTTCATAAAAGCGCGGGATGAGGTTTACAAACGTAGTCTTGCCCGCACCGCTGGGACCGACTATTGCCACTCTTTCGCCTTTTTTGACGGTCAGGTCTACGTTGTCGAGTGCAGGAGTTGCGCATCCGGCGTACTGGAATGTCAGATTTTCGAAGCGGATTTCTTCAAAATTGCCGTCAAAGGGAATTGTTCCGTCTTTTTCGACTGTGATCTCTTTTGAATCAAGAATTTCAAATACCCGCTCTGCCCCGGCCAAAGCGCGCTGTATGTCCATGTTCGCAGAATTCAGGCGCTTGACAGGGTCGTACAGCATGACAAGCGCTGCAACAAATGAGAAGAAAGTACCGGGGGTTGAGGCCCCGTCGATGACCTGCTTGCCGCCGTACCAGATGACAAGGCCGATGCCCAGTGCGCCTACAAGCTCCATAACCGGAGAGGAAAGCTCACTGAATATTGTTTCTTTTATCGCTATTTTTACTAGACGATCATTTTCTTTTTTAAAGCGCACTGCTTCTTTTTTTTCAGTGGCAAAAGCCTTTACCACTCTGATTCCGCTGAAAATCTCTTGCAGAAAAACAGAGATATCAGAGACCTTGCTTTGGTTGCGTCTTCCCAGTTTTCTGAGCTTGCGACCGAAGTACATAAAAGGCAGCGCTGCCAGCGGTAGAACAAGAACAGCCCAGATGGCTAGAAACCAATCTTGGTAGAATACAACGCCGATCAAAGTAACCATGGTGATTACCTGCCGGACAATCATTACCACAGAAGGCAAGCTGGCCCGAATGAGCATTACATCATTAATGATGCGCGACATAAGCATTCCGACCTGGTTTTCCTCATAAAACCGTGTGGGAAGGCAGATTATTTTTTCGTACAGCTCGTTCCTCAGGCGCTCAAGCACCATTAACCCGCAGTAGCGCATAAAGTAGTTCTGTATATATCGCCCGATTCCTTTGATAGTAATAATGACGATATATGCTACGGGGATAAGCATCAGCATTGTTTCGTCTTTGCGGATGAAAATATCATCCAGTGCAGGTTTTACAAGGTAAGCTGCAGCACCGGTGCAGGCCGCGACTGCAAGCATGCCTAATATTGCAAAGAAAAAATGCAGTTTGTAAGGAGTAAAATAGCCAACAATTCGAACAAAAAGGCGGCGGCTTTCAGATTGTTGTACCGCTTTTTTGTCAGCAGCTTTGTTAGATTCTTTAGACATTGATATCCGTAAGGCTGTAGTCAGCCGTTGCTTTTTGCAGTTATTATCGTCAATATCGTCTGACTGCGCGTAGGTTGCAAACTGATACGCGCTTTGAATTTCTTTTTCGTACCCAAACAGGAGCCGCATAATGCCAGAAATTGAACTGAACTGCCAGAGCCTTCCCTGCCCTCAGCCTGTGCTGAAATGTAAAGAATGTCTTGATGCTCAGTCTCCCTCGCAACTCTCTGTAATTGTAGATAATGATGCTGCAAAGGAGAATGTTTCCAGATTCTTGGCTTCTCGTGGCTACTCTGTGAATGCTGAAGCTTCAAATAATATCTGGAAACTTAAAGCGACACTTGAAGATACTGTGCCCTGCGAAGTTTGTGAAGTCATGACTGACCACGTTGTCCGGTCCTTTTCGGATAGAACGGTTCTGCTGTTGACCACTGACGTTATCGGTTCCGGCGATGATGTTCTGGGTGGAAAGTTGATGAAGAATTTTCTGCTTACCCTACCCGAACTCGGGGAAACTCTCTGGCGTATTATAATGCTGAACGGTGCTGTAAAACTTGCAGCTGAAGGTAGTCATGTCGTGGATGAGCTTTCGGGGCTTGAAAACTCCGGTGTGGAGATTCTTGTATGCGGGACTTGTCTTGAGCATTTCGGCTTGCTGGCTTCTAAAAAAGTTGGAGGCACTACCAATATGCTGGACGTTGTAACCAGCTTGCAGCTTGCAACAAAGGTCATCCGGCCTTAAAAAACACTAAACATAAAGTTGTACTTGAAGTATTCATGAATAAACGTTCTGGTCACGAAAAGCGTTCACCGCATCAGCGCAACGCAGCACAAAAGAAAAGTGTTCGTCGAGCCGGCAAGACGCCCGAGACGTCTTCACATCCTCGTAGTACCTCACCTGTTGCGTCAAATGGCTCTGGCGATAGCGCGGTAAGGATTAATAAAGCGTTGGCTGATGCGGGTATTTGTTCCCGCAGAGCTGCTGATGAGCTTATCTTGCAAGGTGCAGTAGTTGTAAATGGTGATGTTGTTCGGACGCCCGGTGTTAAAATTGTTCCGGGACAAGACCAGCTGGCTGTAAATGGTAAAGTTGTTACTTTGCAGGCGGCTACCGCAAAAACATATACTTACCTTTTAATGCACAAGCCGGTTGAGGTGGTTACTACTGCCAGTGATCCGGAAGGGCGAACAACTGTTATCGACCTGCTTCCTGCCCGCTATAAAAAGATGCGACTTTTTCCGGTAGGACGTCTGGATTTTTTTTCAGAAGGCTTGCTTTTGCTTACTGATGACGGCGCCCTTACACATCGCTTGACTCATCCTTCATGGCATTTGCCCAAGACATATACAATACGCGTACGAGGAGATGTGACCCAGGATGCATTGCGTGTGATGCGCGAAGGGATGACTCTTGCTGAAGGAGAAAAGTTGGCACCTGTCCAGGTAGAGGTGGTAAAAAGCATCCCCCAAGGGGCTGTGCTGGAAATGACTTTGATTCAAGGCATCAATCGGCAGATCAGGCGTATGTGTCGGGATTTTGGGCTTGTCGTGCTTTCTTTAAGACGTATTCAACAGGGCCCCATCTTGCTGGATGATCTGGAGAAAGGCGCTGTTCGTTCGCTTTCAAGGTCGGAAGTGGCAGCTCTTTATAAAGCTGTTGATTTGTAAGGCACTAAAAAAAGCCCTCTGAACTCAGAGGGCTTTTTTTAGTGCCTTATGGAATTACTGAAACAATTTTTTTTCCATTACCGTAGAAGATGTCCTGTCTTCAAGATCAACTCCTTTGGGCGGAGTAAAGGCAAACTTTTTATCAGTAACAGGGGCGTCAAACTTCATGTTGGAAAAAGTCAGGGTGTTCTCGTTACCGTAGAAGTCGACGATCATTACTTTATGGATTTCAGCAGTTTCGTTTACCCATAGAGTCGCCTCCGTCAGTGTCTGCTGAGGGCGGAACGGGTATAAATGAAGCTTGGTCAATCCATCTTCTGTTCCTTCATGTTCTACTTCAAAGTCTGATTCAATCTCACCTTGTCCGGTTACAAAACGCAGAATCGAACTTGAATCTTTAAGCATTTCCAAAGGATACTTGTATACAACCTCTTCATCTACGAGATAGTTCCAGATTGCATCATCGTTGATGACAATCAGCTCCTTTGAAGGGGCTGTGGTTTCCCACCGCAGAGCCTGCGGCTTTTTAAAGGATATAGTTCCAGTACGCGTTTCAGTTGTACCACTCTGCTGGTGTTTAAGAGTCTGGGTAAAGTCTGTGCTTAATGTGTTAAATGCACGGGACTGGCTTTCAATACGTTGTACGAGCGCAGCCGTATCTGCTGCAAAACAAGGTGCAACCAGTCCGGTAACCAATAAGATTGCAAGCGAAACAGAAGTAATAATCTGATTCATCTGTGATTTCCTTTTTAGCTTTCTCTGGCACCAATGACCATTCTGGGCTTACTACCATCCGCAGGGCCGATAATGCCATCCTGCTCCATCTGTTCAACATATCTAGCGGCTCTGTTGAAGCCGATGCGGAAACGACGTTGAATGAGCGAGATTGAGGCCTTGCCTTGCGCCATGACGAACTGAACGGCCTCTGCATAAACGGGATCATCAGCTACGCTGTCTCCGCCCATGCTGCCGCTTACAGCGTTTTCATCCTGTGCAGGGCTGCCCCATTCTGCAAAGTCAACACGATAACTCGGGGCCTGCCGTTCTTTCCAGTAATTTACAACGGTAACAACGTCTTCATCTGATACAAAAGCTCCATGCATGCGCTGCAAGCGTCCGCCGCCCGGTTTGAAGAGCATATCCCCTCTACCCAGCAGATGTTCTGCGCCGACAGTATCAAGAATGGTTCGCGAATCGTGCTTTGACGTTACCTGAAACGAGATACGGCACGGGAAGTTCGCTTTGATGAGGCCGGTAACAACATCTACGCTCGGGCGCTGTGTTGCAAGAATCATGTGTATACCGGCAGCACGGGCAAGCTGTGCAAGGCGGACGATGCTTGTTTCCACTTCTTTTGCAGCGGTAAGCATAAGGTCTGCCAGCTCGTCGATAATGATAACGAGGTAAGGAAGCAGCTCAAGGTCGCAGAGCTCTGGTGGTCTTTTGTCCCCAACGTCTTTCAGCTTCTGATTGTAGCTGGTGACATTTCGTACGCCAAGGCGGGCCATCGCTTCATAGCGCTTGTCCATTTCATGAACGGCCCAGTCCAGTGCATTTTTTGCCTGTGACATGTCGGTAACAACCGGATGTACAAGATGCGGCAGATCCGCATATACGGCAAGCTCAATGCGTTTGGGGTCCACAAGAAGCAGTTGAACTTCTTCCGGGCGGGATTTGTAGAGAAAACTCATTAAAATTGAGTTGATGCAAACACTTTTCCCAGCGCCTGTGGCTCCTGCAACAAGTAAATGCGGCATTTTTGCCAAATCTGCCACTGTCGGGGTTCCGGCTATATCCTTGCCTACTGCCATGGTAAGCAGTGATTCCGCTTTACTGAACGAATCGGCTCCAAGCAGCTCTTTCAGGCTGACAGTTTCCCGCTCTTCGTTAGGAATTTCAATCCCTACGGTGTCTTTACCCGGAATGGGTGCCTGAATGCGCACAGCTATTGCTTTAAGCGCAAGGGCAAGGTCATCGCTGAGGTTTGCTATACGGCTTACTTTTACGCCGGCTGCGGGCCTGATTTCAAACATGGTAACAACAGGCCCGGGCGTGATGCGGACAAGCTCGCCTTGTATGCCGAAGTCCGCAAGACAGTTCACAAGTGTCTGCCCTTTTTCTTCCAGAATTGCTCTCGGTGCCTTTTTATCAATACCTTTGGGTGTTTCCAGTAAAGAAACAGAGGGAAGTGCAATTTTGCGTTTCGGGCGTACTGGAGCAGCAGCCTTTTGTGGTTCTGGCTGCTTTACCCGAGGTTGCGAGTCTGCGCCTACTGTCGTTGAAGGAGTAACTTCAGGCTGTAAGTTTGCCAAGGGCTGTGATTCGTGTAATTCTGGGCCAATATAAAACTGCCCTGCGTTCTCTGCCTCTTTACGGGGCTGCGGGCTGGTCATGACGGGTTCATCCTCAAAGGCAAAAAGCGATGCCCTGTCCTCTTCTGCCGCCGGCAATTCCACGCGCTGTGAAAGTACGAGTTCGCCTTCGGGCTGAGAAGGAAAGAAGTTTTTCCAGATTTCTTTTGCCTTGTTCCACACTGCTCCGGCTTTACTTTTTTTGACGGCAGGGGGGCGTTCGACTCGCGAAGAAGAGTCATGCTCTATGATATATTCTGTTTTTTCACTACGAGTAGCCTTGTTGCCTGAGCGCATACGTTCCGGCATATGGATGCTGGCGATGAGCGTGGCAAGTAAAGCGGCTACCGTTGCCCATGTGAAGCCTACGGCAAGCTGTAACGCCACGATAAATAAAAAAAGCCAGATTATGCTGGAACCGGCAACGCCCAGAAATAAGGTGCTGAGGCGGTACAGTTCATTGCCGAGCAAGCCGCCGCCGTTGATATCCCCAAGGCTGACAGGTATGGCTGAGGCAAATGTTGCAATGCACATTGCCAGCAATGTTAAGCCTACCCAGCGCCACCATTGAATATCGCCGGACTTAAGGTAGTGTCTGCCCGCCGAGGTAAGCAGCGCTATGGGGATCAGATAGGCTGCCAGACCGAAAATGTCTGCCAACAGCCCGGATGCATAGGCGCCAGTGAGCCCTGCCCAGTTTTCGAACCCTTTTGACCTGCTGGTGACATGGTTGAAGCTGGGATCTGCCTGACTATGGGATATCAGGCTTAAAAGGAGCATAAAGCCTAAGAAGACGAGGAAGAGAGCAAAAATCTCCCGCGCCAATCTGTTACCTTTCGAAATGGTTCGCCTCCATTGGACGTTGAAAACTTAAAGGAATAAGGGACACAGCTTCTTCAGCCATATCCCTTACCGTAACCAGGATTATGCGTCCATAGGTGCCGGTGTTTTGGCCGCCGGTACCAGATGATGGGCTATTCGCGGCCCATATATTCCCGGGATTCAGTGTTCACTTTTACTCTGTCGCCGATGTTTACGAAGATCGGAACCTGAATAACTATGCCGGTTTCAAGGGTTGCAGGTTTGGTAACGTTAGAAACGGTATCGCCTTTTGCGCCCGGCTCGGTCTCTGTTACTTCAAGCACCAGAGCTGCAGGAAGTTCAAGCTCAAGGGGCTTGCCGTTGTACAGCAGTACACGCACGGTCTGACCGTCTTTAAGAAATTCTTCTTTACCCGCGGTAGTTTCAAGGGGCATGTAAATCTGTTCGTATGTAGTCAAATCCATAAAGACAAGGTTTTCATCTTCGCGGAAAATAAACTGCATATCGCGGTTTTCCATGTCAGGCTTGCCGACTTTTTCACCGGAACGGAAGTTGTTATCAATAATGCGACCGGTAAGCAGGTTGCGCAGCTTGGTACGCACAATTGCACCGCCTTTACCGGGCTTGAAGTGCTGAAAATCTACGATTTCAAACGGGGTGCCATCCATCTCAATGCGCAGACCGCGCCTGAAGTCAGTGGTAGAAAACATTATTCCTCCGAAAAAGTTAACAATAAAGCCCGTTGGCCTGGTTCCTAAGGTTATTCTTCGCGTTCCTGCAGGTGCATTGCCAGAGCCTGTACTCCTAACGCGTAACTCATAAGGCCGAAACCGGCGACTACGCCGATGACATGCCTGCCTATGAGGCTACGCTGACGAAGTTGTTCGCTTCTGGCAAGAACGTTGCTGATGTGAGCCTCTACACAAGGAATTTTGATCCATGCAAGACAGTCTGCCAGAGCAAGGCTTGTGTGAGTATATGCTCCGGCATTTAACACTACGCCGGACGTTCCATCGGCGCGGGTGGCTTCCAGTCTGTCAATCAAAGCTCCTTCAGAGTTGCTTTGAAAATGCTGAAGTGTAACCCTGCCGGCATTGTCACCCATGAGTTGCTTCAGCATTGCTGGTAAGTTGTCCATGCCCTGTGTACCGTATATTTCTGGCTGTCTTTTGCCCAGATGGCCAAGGTTGGGGCCGTTCATTATCAAAATGTTGAAGCTTTTCATGCTAAAAATCCTCTTTGTTTTTGCGCCTCGCTTCTGCTAGCATCAGAAAAGCAGGCATCGACGGACGAAAAGCTGAATATTTTTTCCCAAGCTACAAATCTTGTCAAGTCTGCCTGTGTGTTGAGTTTCAACAAGCATATTTTTAACAACAGATTTAGTTATGCAGCCAAAATTAGTACTTGATAGCACCATTTATACTCTTGATCAGCTTATAGCATATACTGCGCCGCAAATTGCCCTTGCGGGGCGTTCAAATGTAGGCAAATCTTCTCTTGTAAACACGCTTGCAGGGCGCAAAGGCCTTGCACGTATAAGCTCTACTCCCGGCAAAACGCGTAGTATCAACTTTTATCAGGTTGACCCTGATGCCTACTATGTTGTTGATCTTCCCGGATACGGTTACGCACGATGCAGTAAGGTCGAGCGCGAAAAGTGGGCGAAGCTTATTCGTAAATATCTTACAGATACGCCTGCAGTCTGCGGTATCGCGATTTTGCTTGATTGCAGACTTACTCCGCAGAAACTTGATGTTGAGCTTGCATCCTTTGCAAGACAGGCAGGTATACCGCTATTACCGGTTTTGACCAAGGCTGATAAGTGCAAACAGCAGGAGCGTGCTAAGCGCCAACGAGAATGGCGGGACATTCTGGGCGGCGGGAATCCTATTCTGTTTTCCAGCAAAACCGGTATGGGTAAAGACAAATTGTGGAATGCCCTGCACCGTATGGCATTTCCTGATTTTGTCCATGACATTGAGCCGGAATCTGATTCTGAAGAATAGTGTTTTTAGTGGACTAACAAAAAAGCGGAACTTTCGTTCCGCTTTTTTTATGCAGTTTTGGACCGTGATACATAGACTAGCCTGAAGATGGCGGAACCGCCGAAAAGGGCATTTGCTCCCCATGCTGCAACGCCCGGGGGCAGAATTCCGTTTTCTCCAAGCGAACCACCAATGGTAAACAGCGTATAAAACACAAAAACCAGCAGCAGCGACGCCCCAATATTCAGATAAATGCTGTCCCGCCAAGTTATTAAGGCAAGCGCAATTAAGGCCATTGAAACCAGTGAGAACGCATAGGCAAGCTTCATATGCCACGCAGTGCGAAGTGCTTCTACGTTGGAACCGCTCTGCTTCAGCCTGTTGATGGCATCTTGCAGTTGCCAAAGAGGAAGGCGTGACGGGTCTCCTCTCGGGTCGACGATGGCAAACGCCTTAACGTCCTGCTGAATGGGAAGCACTACCCTTTCAAGAGTTTCTACTTCGTAAGCACCGGGAATAAGACGAGTGCAGTTTGTGAGGGTCCACTTCCCTTCAGTGGCTGTAAAGTGTGCAGCAGTCACAACCTGTAACACACTGTTTTTGTCTTCTCCCAGCTCGTATACTGTAACGTTGGTGCCTTGCTCTTTCAGCGGCTGCAGTGTGCTGATTTTTATAACTCTGTTGCCTTCAGTAAACCAGAGGTTGGCAAGAGTCACTTCTCCCGCTTGGCGATTGCGGACTTGCTCTTTCCATATCTGGCTTGCTTCTTTCTCTCCGTAAATGCCTAAAACCTGAGAGAATCCTAACTGTATTCCTGCCCATATCATGGCGTACACGATGAAAAAACGTGTAAGGCGCAGAAAGGATATGCCGCCAGCCTGAAGAGCGACCAGTTCCCTGTCGCGGGCCATAATGCAAAGCTGAATGACTGCGGCCAGTAAGAACACCGCAGGCAGAATCTGCGAAATGATCAACGGCGTTTTGACTGCAAAGTATTTCAGGATAACTTCAGCACCGAGTCCGGCCCCGAGAAAGTCATCAAGCCTGTCAAACAAGTCTGAAAGCAGATATATTCCTGTTCCGATGGTCAGCGTAAGCAGAGTCAGGAACAGGTTAGTTTTTAAAAGATATCGTGAAAGAATGCTCACTGTGCGCTCTTTTTACGGAACAGTTTTATATGAGAAAGATAACTCGCCAGATTAAGCGAGCGCTCGCGCTCTGCTCTGTCCAGCCAGAACAGGCCGATAGCAAGAAAAATCAAGTTAGGCATCCACAGGCCCACTGCCGGAGGAATTGTGCCTGATTCCCCCGTTGAAAGGCCGACGGACAACAATGTATAATACACCAGAAACATGGCCAATGCTAACAGGATGCCGAATTGCTTTTCAAGCCCTTGGAAAGCGCACGCCAGAGGCATTGCGAATAAACCTAACACAAGGCAGGCCATTGGTAGTACCCACCTTTTCTGAAGTTCCACCTCTACCTTTCGCATGAAGTTGGCGTCTTTTTGGGCCATCGGATGTGACGGGTTGATACTGCGCAGGTCCTGCCACGAAAGTTCTTTAGGCTTGATTTTCCCTAGAGTTACACCCTTGAAAATCTGACTGAGCTCCAGACGTACAGTGTAGTCTGAAAAGTCGAGGACGCTTACACTGTCTTGCTGTTGGCGATAAATCTTACCGTCATGCAGCTTAAAAATGAGTTCTCCGAGCCGCTCGTCGGAAAGAAGCCTTCCAGAAGGGGCAAGAATAAGAATGCTGGTGCCGTCGCGGCTGTTGTCTTCTACCATGACATAGCCAAGCTCACCGGAACTGCTGTCCACATTTCTTGCAAACACAGTAAGCCCGGGCACTGTCTGGTTGAAAACTCCCGGTTGCAGTACGATTTTTGCGCGGGTGTTCGCTATTTCCATAATGGTATGGCGGAAGTTACCCATTCCCCATGCCACTCCGGAAAGTGAAATGTACAGGTTGAAAGCGCCGCAAATCAGGCAAAACAGAATTGGTGCAGGCAGAAGCTGAAAAAGGCTGAGGCCGCCTGCCTTAAGCGCAATCAGCTCTCTGTCTGTGCTCATGCGAAGGAACGTCAGGAATACGCTGAGCATACAGGCAATGGGTATGATCAGTGTAAGGAAAAGCGGGCTCAGGTATACGAAAAGAGTTGCCATATCGAGCGCTCCAAGGTCGAGACCGAGAAACAACTCGCGCAACTGCAGCATCCTGCCGATGAGGATCAGTGAGAGCAGTGAACCCATGCAGAGGCCGAAAAGTGAAAAAAGCTCTTTGAAAAGCTGCTTCTGCAACAGGCTGATATGAGAACGAAACAGAGAGTGCCTCCCTACTTCTGCTGGGTGGTGACTGAATTATTTGTGCGGAGAAAATCTTCGAGCATCTGACAGTCCTTAGGGCTTAAGTTGAAACGCATTCCTGCTTCTTCAATCAGTTTTTCAACGGGTAAACCGCTTTTTCCGGACTCCGCGATGTACTCAATAGCTTTGCGAACAAGTTCGCTGCCAGGCATAATTGTGGTCATTTGGACATCCTGAAGTTGATTGGTGCAGACTGGCTTAACGCAGCCAAGGAATCAGGCTTTCTACCTTATCACCATGTTGCTTGCAACAGGTTGCAGCATAAGCTATTCGCCTGTTCAGAGTTTTCGCCATTTGTCACCCCACACTTTACACAGGTATTATTGTTAATGACTGATTTATTGATTGCTGCCACTTTGGGTCTTGTAGAAGGATTAACTGAATTTCTGCCTGTATCTTCCACTGGGCATCTTATTATAACCGGCTACCTTTTGGACTATACGGGACCAAAGGCTGAATCCTTTCAGGTTGCTATTCAGTTAGGGGCAATTCTTGCCGTGGTCTGCCTCTATAAAGAACGTTTTAAAGATTTATTCAACTTCAGGTGCGAGCGACGTTTTTCCGGTATTCGCGGCTGGCTGCTGCTGGCACTTACATCGGCTCCGGCAAGCTTTCTGGGGCTGTTGGCTCATAGTTACATAAAAGAGCACCTTTTCGGACCGGTTACCGTCGCCTGGGCTCTGGCCATAGGTGCAGTGTATATTCTGCTTGTTGAAAGGCGAGGTGAAGGAACCAGCTATGAGTCGCTAGATGATGTCACGCCCAAGCTGGCTTTAGGGATTGGGCTCTTTCAGTGCCTTGCACTATGGCCCGGTTTTTCTCGATCCGCCGCGACAATTATGGGCGCTTTGCTGTTAGGCAGCCGACGTAAGCTTGCGGCGGAATATTCTTTTGTTGCTGCCGTGCCCATTATGTTTGCCGCTACCGGTTACGATCTGTACAAATCCGCCTCGTTATTTTCAGTTGCGGATCTTCCTTTCTGGGCTGTTGGTTTCGGCGTTTCTTTCTTATCAGCCTGGCTTGCTGTGAAAACCTTCATTCACCTTGTCGGCTGCATGACGTTCAGGCCGTTTGCATGGTACAGGTTGGCCCTTGCGCCGCTTGTGCTTCTTTTTTGGGCATAGGTGAAAAAAAACTTGCAAAGGTTTTTATTCTTGGATAAACACTGCCTCCGTCGCAACAACGACATCGGATGGCGAGGTAGCTCAGTTGGTTAGAGCATGCGGCTCATATCCGCAGTGTCGGGGGTTCAATTCCCTCCCTCGCTACCATCAATAATACTCCGGCTTATGGCGGAGTTTGCTTTTTCAGTGGCAGACCATTTGTTCTTTTTTTGATGAAAAGATTGACAACTTGGCTGAAAAAAGTCACAAACCAAATCCCGCAACACAAGTGTTGCATTTGCGGCGAGGTAGCTCAGTTGGTTAGAGCATGCGGCTCATATCCGCAGTGTCGGGGGTTCAATTCCCTCCCTCGCTACCAAGAAAATAAGCCCCGTTTTACGGGGCTTTTTTTGTATCCTCTGGATTATCATTCACCCCCCTGACCATGCTCCCTATATTGGATACATGGTTACGACTTCCCTAAAAACATACTTCAGATCTCAAGAAACGCGCTCCTCAGGTATCTTTGCGGCGTTCCTTACTTTATTCCTTCCGGCTGTATTCTTATCTGCCTTTGCTATCGGCTTTTTTTTCTACGCGGATAAACAGCAGCAGCTCAATATGGAAAAAAAACAGGAACAAGCTCGTGTGGGCCATGCATATGACGGCACCTCGCTGGAGCTTAATCTTGTTTTTCAAAGTGTATTGAATGCGTTGAATCGTTTTTCTCTCTTTGCCTATACCGAAACCCCTGACGAACAGAATTTTGCGCAACTGAAGCAGGACCTTTATGCTTTTGCGGTTGATAATACCCAATTTGACCAGATCAGACTGATTTCTGCCTCCGGCATGGAGCTGTACAGGGTTAATCGAACCGAAACAGGCCCTGTTGTTGTACCTGATGATTATTTGTCAGACAAATCAACACGTTACTATTTTAAAGAAATGATGAACATCAAGCCTCATGAATTGTATATTTCACGGCTTGATCTGAATATTGAAAATGGAGTGGTTGAAGTACCTTACAAGCCTATGCTCAGAGTTGGAGCACAACTTGTAAATAGCCAGGGAAAAGTCGTCGGCGTTATTCTTTTCAATTATCTGGCAGAGCACATTCTTAATGGTATCTGGATGAAACAGAACTCCCAAGAGGGCTCTTTGATGCTTCTTGACCATGATGGTTACTGGATGCAGTCAGATACTCCCTCACAGCATTGGGGCTTTATGTTCGGGGATATGCTGGGGGTGTCTTTTGCCCAGAAGAACCCTTCTGTCTGGCAATATATGCAGCGTATGGGTGCCGGTCAGATAGAAACTGATGAGGGCATATACACATTTGCTGCTCTGGCTGCGACTCCCGTAGGACATGTAATTTACTCCCGAAGGCAATACGAAGTTCCTGCTCACCTGCTACGGGATTGGTACATCGTTTCATTTTTACCACATCGTAGTATTGCTGATTTTTTATGGGCCGAAGGTCTGCCCTACTCCATGACATTTTTCCTTGTCTGTTTGCTTAGTATGGTAGGCACCTTTATGCGTGCTGGTTTTCTGCAGGAAAGAAAGGAAGCTATGCAGGCCCTGAGACAGAGTGAGGAGCGTTTCAGGGGAATTGTTGAAACATCCCGCGACTGGATTTGGGAGATGGATTTGAGCGGCTGGATTACTTACTCCAGCCCGAGAATAGAAGAAGTGCTCGGCTATACAGCTGTAGAAGCTACAGGCAAGCGCATCTTTGACCTCATGTCATATAATGATGCCAGAAATGCTTGGGGACAGTTTATGGACGCTGTTGAGCAGGCTTCGCTGGTGGAAAACAATGAGAATGTATTTCAGCATAAATCCGGTCATCGGGTGGTTCTGGAGTCTAATCTGGTGCCGATGGAAGGTGAGTCCGGAGAACTGCTGGGTTTCCGCGGAATAGCAAGAGATGTAACCGAAAAGCGTATAGTGCTTTCTCAGCTGGATACGGCCCGTAAAGAAGCTGAAGCCGCAAGCAAGGCTAAAGGAGAATTTCTTGCGCGGATGAGCCATGAAATTCGTACACCTATGAACGCAGTCATAGGTATGAGCCACCTTGCACTTAAAACACCTCTTACTCCTAAGCAACATGATTATCTGAGTAAAATTCAGTCTTCTGCGAATTCGCTGCTGGGTGTAATTAATGACGTTCTGGATTTTTCCAAAATTGAGGCGGGTAAGCTGGAAGTTGAAAATGTGCGGTTCAATCTTGAAACCGTTTTGACGAATGTTGTTGGCGTAAACTCCATTTCTGCCTCTGAAAAAGGGCTCGAATTTTTGCTGGATATGGGAAAGGACGTGCCGTTGGAAGTATATGGCGATCCTTTAAGACTGGGGCAAGTTTTGACGAATCTGGTAAGCAACGCGGTCAAGTTTACTGCAAGCGGAGAGGTTATTGTTGCTGTTAAGGTGGTTTCTTCGCATAGCGATGTGGCGCGTGTTCGCTTTACGGTTAAAGATAGCGGTATCGGCATGAACCAGGATGAACTTACCAAGCTCTTTAATCCGTTTTCTCAGGCTGATGGATCTATTACCAGACGATACGGAGGCACCGGCCTTGGTTTGAGTATCAGCAGCAAGCTTGTTCAGCTTATGGGTGGAGAGCTTGTTGTAGAAAGTGAAGTTGGTGTCGGCAGTGCTTTTTCATTCGAGCTGGACTTAAGGTGCAACGCTATTGAGCCGGAAGAATTAGAAGAACAGGTATACGAGCTTGCAGGGCTTCAGGTGCTTGTGGCTGACGACAATTTTACTTCCAGAGCCATTTTGAAAGAAGTTCTGGAGTCGCTGCGCTTCGAGGTTACCCTTGTAGAGACAGGTGAAGATGTTTTGCGCGTGCTTCAGGCCGAGGGCGATCGCTATCAGGTTATTTTGCTTGATTGGCGAATGCCGGGAATGGACGGACTGGATTGTGCTAAACGCATCAGGGCCATGCATTTAATGCTACGCCCGACTATTTTGATTATTACGGCTTACGGACGAGAAGAAGTTTTAGGCGGATTTCCTTCCGATACCATTGACGGGGTTCTGCTCAAGCCTGTCGCCAGATCTCTTTTGCTCAATACTATCGTAGATGCTCTTCCGGGTTATGCCAATTCTGTAGGCACTCTTTCCGGTGGTAACTTTGATGCTCATGAACTTTCACGGGATTTGGGCGGGAAAAACGTACTCGTTGTGGAAGACAACAAAATTAACAGACAGATTGCAAAAGAACTGCTGGAAACGGTAGGCGTACGGGTTACTCTGGCTGTTGATGGAGTGGAAGCCCTTGAACTTGTAGAGAAATATGACTTTGACTTGATCTTTATGGATATCCAGATGCCCAAAATGGATGGCCTTGAGGCATGTCGACGTATCAGACAACTGCCGGATAAACTGCAACCCCCCATTGTAGCCATGACAGCTCACGCCTTGACAGGTGATAAAGAGGCCAGTTTGCGCGCCGGCATGAACGATCACATCACTAAGCCGATTGATCCGGATCAGCTCTACGCTTCTCTAACACATTGGGTGCGTTCGGGGGCATCGTTTGAGGACTCTCCTCCTCCGTTGGCGGTCTCTGTACGAAGAGATTCTGGACAGAGGACGGAGTCTGGCAATGATGGAAGTTCAGCAGAAACGGGAAACTCTGCATCAGACGATTCCCCCTTGCTGGATACAGCACTAGGCTTGATGCGGGTGAAAGGCAACCGCCACCTACATGACGGTCTGCTGGCAGAATTTATCAGTGAATTTAAAAACTACCCTGCCCTGATGCGTTCGTTTGTGGAGAGAGATACCCCTGATGAGGCGAGAAAGCTTAATCATGCTCTAAGGGGTGTAGCTGGTAATATTGGCGCTACACGTTTATTTAACCTGTCTGTAAAATTGGGCGATTGCCTGAAGAAAGAAAGCCTGGGGTGCGCTCCGCTGCTTTCTGAGCTTGATAACGTTATGCATGCTACTGTTGATACAATATTACAGTATCTTAAAAGTGCTGAACACAGTTTGAACTCTGAAGCTTCTCCGCTTGCGTCAGGCGTTGCAGCCGCCCGTATTGAAGAGCTGCGTTCGTTGTTGCGGGTGCATGATACCCGTGCCCTTGATGTGCTTGATGAGTTGCGGACAACTATTCAGTCACAACAGCCAGATATTTATGATGCCCTACTTCGTGCTCTAAATAAGTTCGATTTTAAAGGTGCACTGAAGCACATTAATCGCATGGTTATTTCCTCTGACGATGAAAGGATGGTGTAGTCATGACAAGGCCAAGCCGTGTGCTCATCGTTGATGATAACCATGTGAATATTCTTATTCTTAAACAAATTCTTGAAGAAGAACATCAGGTTTTTGCTGCTGTTAGCGGCCCTGAGGCTTTGGAGCTGGCAAGTGGCCGCCCGCAACCTGATATTATTCTGCTTGATGTGCTGATGCCTGAAATGGATGGATATGAAGTGTGCCGCAGGTTGAAAGAGAATATTCAGACGAAGGATATTCCGGTTCTTTTTGTAACTACTCAGGGAGAAGAAGAAGACGAGGCGGCAGGGTTGGCAATGGGGGCTGTGGACTACATCGTAAAGCCAGTACGCCCCTCTATTGTGCTGGCACGAGTGCGTAACCATCTGCAGTTAAAAATGCACCAGGACAGGCTTGAAGAACTCGTGCGGGACAGAACTGTTGAACTTCAGTTGACACAGGATGTTACAATATTCTCTTTGGCTTGTTTGGCTGAGATGCGAGATAATGAACTGGGGGGGCATTTTAAAAGAACGCAGAACTATGTGCGCCTTTTTGCTACGGTAGCTAAAGATAGAGGCGCATATCTGGACTACTGGAGTGAAACTCCGATCAGCATGTTGTACAAGTCTGCTCCGTTGCACGATGTCGGAAAAGTAGGCGTACCGGACAACATTTTATTAAAGCCGGGCAAACTGACCGATGAAGAGTTTGCAGTTATGAAGTTGCATACCGTTTATGGAAGAGATTCTCTGGAACGGGCCGAATCTTTACTACAGTATAAGTCTTTTTTGAGTGTGGCTAAAGAAATCGCGTATTCGCATCATGAGCGCTGGGATGGGCGCGGGTACCCTGAAGGGTTAGCAGGGGATAAAATTCCTGTCAGCGGTCGGATTATGGCCATTGCTGATGTGTATGACGCGTTAATCAGTAAGCGTGTATACAAAGATCCCTTCCCGCATTCCAAGGCTGTACAAATAGTTCTTGAAGGCTGTGGTACACATTTTGATCCTTTATTGTGTGAGATTTTTGAAGAGCATCAGAATGATATCAGAACCATTGCTCTGGCAGATGCAGACCTTGAAGAAGAGCGCCTTGCTCTTTCCATGTAGATAGGGGGTAGGCTTTGGATTATGTCCATGACTCATCCAACGGAAAGACTGATCATATTGGCTGTCGATGACATTCCGGCAAACCTTTCAGTGTTGCATGGCATTCTGAGTGATGAATTTACCCTGCTGACTGCTACAAACGGTAAGGATGCCCTTGAGCTTGCAGCCGGAGAAAACCCGCCTGACCTGATTCTCCTTGACGTGATGATGCCGGGGATGGACGGATATCAAGTCTGTCGAGCCCTTAAGCAGCTACCCGCAACAAAAAATATCCCGATTATTTTTGTGACTTCTTTGGATGATGCGGACAATGAAGACAAAGGGTTACGCTTAGGCGCTGTAGATTATGTCCTTAAGCCTTTTTCCCCTCTTGTGATCAAAGCAAGAGTGCAGACCCATCTGGCATTGTTTCGGCAACAGCGGATACTCGAAAAATTGGTCCGCAAAAGAACCAAGGAGCTATTGCGGGCCAAAGAGCGTGCAGAGCAAGCTAGTAATGCTAAATCTGTTTTTCTTGCCAATGTCAGCCATGAACTGCGTACGCCGCTTAACGGTCTGCTCGGTATGGCCCAACTACTGTCCTCTACCAGCTTGAACAGCGAGCAAAGGCAACTATTAAGCAGGCTCAAGCAGTCTGCGGGCAAGTTGCTTTCATTGGTTTCTGACCTGTTGGAGCATTCCAGCATTGATTCCGGCTTGCTGCGCCCTCACTACGAGTCTTTTGTTTTTCTGGATTCGATAAGCTCATTGACGCACTCTTTTTCAGAGCTACTCGGAAAAAAAGGAGTGCATTTTTCTTTTTCTGCGCAGGAGACCATTCCGCAAAGCCTCATCGGAGATCGTGGTGCAATGCTTCAGATTCTGTTCAATCTGCTGGAAAACGCATGCACTTATACAAGTGCGGGCGTTGTTGATTTGCAGGTTCAGCTGTGGGGAAAAGAAAATGCATTTTCTGAAGGCAGGAAAAGAAGGCTCTGGTTGCGTTTTGAGGTGCGCGACACCGGTGCAGGTATTCCAGCTGACAAGCAGAAGGACATTTTTTCAGCCTTTGCAATTGCTGAACACTTTTTGACCAAGCGTCTGGGAGGTGCCGGACTCGGCCTTGCCATTGCAAAGCAATTAGCCGAGCGGGACGGAGGAGAAATTACTTTTGTAAGTGAAGAAGGCGCAGGAACAACATTCACCCTTGTTTTGCCTTTTCAGATTACGTGCGAGGCACAATGAGCGACGCTCGGTAAGAATCAGAACAAGTTGGGGGAGGATGGGGGTCTCTATGGCACCTATTTTGCTTTGTTTTGAGTGGTAGCCTGATAAGGGAAATACCTGCAGCGTTGGTCAGGAGGATATTATTGTGCCCATTGATAGCGATTATAATTCGTTGTCGCAAATGATGAGAATTAAACCCCTGCAGGAGGGGCCACAGTCTGCATCTGGAGAACGGGGGGAGGCAGTGACGGCCTCTCATGGTCGGCTGGCTCAACTGGCAGACAGAATAAGTCTTTCCTCTGTTGGTCCTGATGTAAAGCGGCAGTTGGAGTCTATTGCTGAACAGGGAGGAAACGTAGCTCCTGTTCTTGAAGACAACATTTCGCAGTTACAGGATGTTTTTATAGAAGAACTGCAGGGGATTATGAATGAGGCAGGCATCAGTCTGGATGACAAGCTCACTCTGCATCTGCAGGCGGACTCTCTTCAGGTTGCAGGGGCTCATCCTGACAGACAACGTGTGGATGAACTTCTGGCTTCTTCTCCTGACTTGTCGGGAGCTTTTAGAGAGCTTGCGGCCCAGTCTGAGCTGGTCCGTGACCTGAACAGCCTACGAAATGCTGTAGGTGCGGCCTCTGCTTCGCAACGGTATCATGCGCAGTCTGCTATGGGTGGTGGCGAGTACAGAGTAAGTATGAAGGGGGCTATGGCGCATTTTTACTTTTCAAATTGATTCGTTTTCCTCTTGCCAGCATGATATTTTGTGGCTACATGATTGTTGCACAAGCGGCGGATACCTTCTTCCGCTAAAAATTTCAGATAAGGGGGCGCACTGGTTTCGACGGGGATGAAGAAGCCGGAGTGGCAGGTCGAGGCGCCGCTGGCCTCGTAAAAAGCGGCAAAAAAGTAATTGCAAACAACGATTACGAATACGCAATGGCAGCCTAATTAGGCTTGCTGCACCAGTTAGTTGACGTCAGATACGCTGATTGGTGACAAACTCATCTGGCTGGCATCCAACGCCGTTCGTCGCTGCGGGTGTGAGACCTTTTCAGACGGACTTGCTGCCGGTAGCCCGATCAGGGGCATCACCAGTTTGCGAGCTTGAATTCCTGATCTAAACCTGTAGAAGCTTCGCGTGGATTATTCTCGGACGCGGGTTCGATTCCCGCCGCCTCCACCATTTAGAAAAGACAAACCCGTCTCTCTGGGGTCATTCTCCGGGGTGACGGGTTTTCTTTTTTCCCTTGTTTCTAAAGGGTTTGCGCCCGTTTCACATCTTTCCAAAGCACCTCTCCACACCATCGATTCTCCCCATCTTCCAGCCTTTCTTTCTCTGTTTGCCCCCTGATTCTCTGTTTTCTCCGGACCAAGTCCGAAGCGCGTCCGGGAAGCTACATCCTTGATTGATATGGGTTTGCGGCTTGTTGCCGTTTTTGGCGGTTGTCTTAGGTCATCGTTCGATGCCGCAACCGGACGCTTTTTTCGAAATCGCCCGCCTCGGCCATGAAAAGAAGCGCGGTCAACTCCGCTTTCCTACCCCCTAATCGAGTAGGAGGGGGTGTCACCACCCCCGTCCTCTCACACCACCGGGCATACGGTTCCGTACCACGGCGGTTCAGGTAACACGATGTAGCCTGCGGATCTGATCGAGCAGTGACACGAGTCCAAGTCCATCAAAGTATTTCCTGGGGAATGCTTGGTTCATATGTGACGCCCCTGAGTTCCACCAGGGACCCCGGCCGTTCGTTGCCGACCGCCAGGCCCGCTCCTCCCCAAGTCCTCTCTGCATCAGTTTTCTTGCACGTGTGTACGAGCGTTTCCATTGTCTCCAGAGAATGCACCGCAGCTTCCGCCGCAGGTATCCATCCATTTCTTCGAAAACGCCTCGTGTTTCCGCAAGCTTGAAATAGTTAGCCCATCCCCTCAGTTTTGGCGCAAGGATGTCTATCACGGTCGTTAGCGAGCGACCTCGACCGCTGCGGAAGATTTCCCGAAGCGCCTTCCTCAGGCGCTGCACGACTTCAGGAGCGACTCTCAGCCGGGGCTGACGGTGCGCCGTCATGCTATATCTGAGAAACTTCCGCTTCCAAGGCCGGTCCACTGCGCTTTGGCTGTATTGACCCTCAACTTCAACCGTTTTGAGAGAAACAGAGTAATCGAGGCCATTACACGTTCCCCCGCCCGCAGAGACCGCACGTAAATGTTGCAGTCGTCGGCATATCGGCAAAACGCGTGACCTCGGCGTTCAAGCTCCTTGTCCAAATCGTCCAGAAGGATATTGGACAAAAGCGGGGACAGAGGACCGCCTTGCGGCGTTCCCTCGCCCCGTGCAGAGACAAGTCCTTTCTTCATGATCCCGGCCTGCAGATAGCGCCGTATCAGCATGCGCATCCGCCGGTCCTCCACCTTGCGTGCCACCCGCGCCATCAGCACGTCGTGATTCGCCCGGTCGAAGAACTTTTCCAGGTCCATATCCACTACAAACCGTCGTCCTTTGGCTACATGTTCACGCGCCTGCTTCACTGCCTGGTGCGCTCCTCGGCTTGGACGAAAGCCGAAACTGGACTCGGAAAAGCCAGGATCAAAAATCGGACTCAACACCTGATGCATGGCCTGCTGGATAAGGCGGTCCAGTGCCGTCGGAATGCCCAGTTGGCGCATTCCTTTTCCCCCCGGCTTGGGGATTTCCACCCCCAGCACAGGTTGTGGTCTGTACCGACCCTCCAGCAGTTCGTCTTTGATGTGCGGCCATTGCTCACGGAGAAAAGGCACCAGGTCGTCCACAGTCATTCCGTCTGTACCGGGAGCCCCTTTGTTTCTCCGTACCCGTTTCAGGGCCGCTGTCATGTTCTCGCGTTCGACCACCGCTTCCATCAGCCTCTGCCGCCCAGAAGAGAAGGTATCCTTGCTTTCCGTGAGCTTTGACGCGTCACGTCCCTGCTCTTGGGGATTCCGTCCCCTACCCTCAGGAGTGATCGATGGCATCTCAGCCTTCTTTGCTGCGTCTGCGACACTCATCCGAAGTTCGGCTCCTCTTCGTGTTACCTGTTCGGGCCTTCAGTCCGGTCGAGGGACCTACTATGCCTTCTGCTGACTTCTGCCCGCCCATCCCACCGCCTCACGACGGCAGTAGCACTTGATGGCAGACGGACAGATCTCCCCGGGTAATGCGCACCCGCCTTCCCGCTTATGCCCGCCACATATACAGCCATGCCTTCCGTGCAGGTACTGGACTTTGGAGATACTTGCCTCCTCATCCGCCATGGATGCCTCGTATGTGGTTCCTGTTCGTCGGGCCAGCGTTTTGCCTTCGGCTTCCTTCAGATTCCACCTCACGGTGGACACCCTTGCCGTTCGGCTAACGATTCCCCCTGCCGGGTTCGTAGAGGACTTGCACCTCCAAGCAGGTGCGCCCTGCCGGGCGCACAAGTAGAAAAGCCGACGCTGATGGTCGGCTCTCTGGGGCAGTCTCCGGTCCGGTCGTCAGTCGGTGACGAAGCCGAACTGGCGGCGCTGCTCGATCCAGTCCTCGGGAAAGGTCTGGGTCAGTTTGGCCAGCGAGAGCCCATTAGGTTCCTCACCGTTGATCAGGGCTTCGACGATGTCGGGGGCCAGGGTCGTCAGCTTGAGAATGCGGGCCACATACGAGCCATCGACGTCGAGGGTACGGGCAAGCTCGCTGATGGACTTGATCTGGCCGGATTCGAGGATGTCGGCCCAGGAAAAGGCCCTTCCCAGCGCCTGGAGAATGGCGGACTGCACCGGTTCCTGCGCTCCGGTGATTTCTCCATCCAGGGCCTGGGGAGCGATGACCGTCTTGCGGCCACGCATGCGCCGGATCAGCATCGGGATGTGGATCTGCAGGTTGCCGTTGTCGGCAACGGTAATGGTCGGCTTCATTTTCATCGGCTTGCCCTCCGTTCGGTGACTTCGCATGCCAGACCAGCCAGCTCGGCGATGAGCGTTGTCAGCCCGTTGGTACGCAGCTCCATGTCGATTCCGGTCTCGCGGATCTCGACCTTATCCACCAGGAGGCGGATGAGCCGATTCCGTTCCACCGGGAAAAGGTCTTCCCAGAAGCCCTCGACATTCTGGAAGGCCTCCGACACATCCTGTTCCGTAATGCTGCTCCCCTGGTAGGCTCTGCATCGCTCGCTCACATGGGTCAGTTGTTTCGAGAGCTCGACCGCCTGGCGATTGACCGTCGTCAGCATCTCGGTCTTGCCCGGCTGATCGCTGCCGGGTTTCATTAATTCGAGAGCCTGCTCCCGCGCCTGCGACAGCTCCATCTCGAGTTGGGCTTTCTGCTTGAACAACCGCTCCCGCTCTGCCTGCTCGATGTCCCGGGCCGCGAAGTAGGTCTTGGCCACCAGCGTCGGTGTGCGGAACACGGCGCTCAACTGTTCGATTACCGCCTGCTCGATGTCCCCGGCGGGAATCCGTTTGAGCGGGCACCGGCTCACGGTCCGCTTGCTGTCCTTCTGACAGATGTAATAGGTGTAATGGCGGCCGTTCTTGCGGGCGTAGGTCGGTCCCATCGAGCAGCCGCAGTGGCCACAACGGATGACGCCTTTCAGCGGGGCGACCATTTTGGTTCTGGCCATGGAAACCTTGACCGGTTTGTTGTCCTCCAGGATGGCCTGAACCTTATCCCAGGTCGCCCGGTCGATGATCCCTTCGTGCTCACCGGGGTAGCTGCGGTCCTTGTGGGCGATCTCGCCGATATAGATCCGGTTGTTCAGCAGCCGGTAGATGTGGGCTGTGTTCCATTCGGAGCCCTCGCGCACCTTGCCTTTCTTGGTGGTCCAGGCCTTGGTGCGGTATCCCTGTTCGTTCAATTCCTGGCCCAGCTTCTTGGCCGAGCCGATCTGGATGAAGCGGCGGAAGATGTACTGCACCGTCCTGGCTTCATCTGGGTTGACCAGCAGCTTCTTGTTGTCCCTGTCGACGTCGTATCCGAGGATGGGTACGCCGCCGCAGTATTTCCCCCGGCGCTTGGCTGCCGCCACCTTGTCCCGGATACGTTCGGCGATGACCTCCCGCTCGTACTGGGCGAAGGTGATCAGGATACCGAGAAACATCCGGCCGGTGGGATCGGTGGTGCTGAAGTGCTGGGTGACCGAGACGAAGCTGACACCCTTCTCGTTGAAGAGGTCGATCATCTTCATGAAGTCCAGCAGCGAGCGGGACAGCCGGTCGACCTTGTAGACGACGATCACATCAACCTTCCCGGCGTCGATGTCCGCCAGCAGGCGGCGCAGCCCCGGACGCTCCATGTTCCCGCCCGAGAAACCACCATCGTCATAGCGATCCGGCAGAGCCGTCCAGCCACGCATCCTCTGGGCTTCGATATAGTGTTCCGCCGATTCCCGTTGCGCATCCAACGAGTTGAACTCCTGTTCGAGCCCTTCCTCATGACTCTTGCGTGTGTAAATGGCACAGCGCAGGGTCTTGTTCTTGCCCGGCGCGACATTGCTGTTATCAAGCATCCGAACCTCCCTCGGCTTTTCTGCCGTAAACCTTCTTCAGTCCGAAAAAGACCTTGCCATTCCAGCGCGTCCCGGTGATCTCCCTGGCCACCGCGCTGAGCGACCGAAAGGTGCGACCTTCGAACTCGTAGCCATCGGCAAGAACGATCACCTCATTGCGCCGGTCGTTCCATACCCGCACAAGTCTGGTCCCGGGCAGGATCGCCTCGTTTGATTTCCGCTCCTCTGGGATGCGTCGATTGACAGTGGCGACCGGGTCCTCCTTGGCGGCCTGCTGGAGATGGACCTTGGCCTGCTCCGACAACCCACCGTAGAAAAGCTCCTGGATGCGATAGGCCAGCCGCTTGATGAGGAATTGCTTTTTGTACTGGGGCGGCTCTTCGCCGTAGAGGTCGAGCCATTTTTCCCGGAGCTGCTCCAGGGACATGGATTGCAGCAGGGCCATCTGCCGAAGGACCGAGCTTCGGGTTCGGTCCTGATTCTTGCCGCCGGTGGCGGCGTTCTGTAACTCATTCATTTTCAACTCCTTATTTTGGTTTCCGGACGAGTTGTCATGAATGAATGCTCTGTTCCGGCAATGAATCAAGTCCTTCTCCGAGCACAGGGGAAGAATCTTGGAAAACCGCTAACTCATTGCCTACACATGCTTTTTTTGCCTTTCGGCGCAGGACCGCCGTAGCCAGAATGGAGGCGGCTGACTGGAGCCTCGCCTCACCCGACAGGCGGCCGGGATTGCCGTTTTCGCCGAGATCTTCCGTCCCCGGCACATCATTCATTTCCTGTACATCCAACATCGAACACCTCCGGTGGGACCGGGGGACTGGATGGTGTGGATGCCAGAAAACGGCGGCGGTCGGGATGCACGTTCGATGGCACCCACAACCGCCTCAGCTCCGCCTCTGGTCGGTTATCTGGTTGTGCCCGGCTTGAACCGGACTTGCGTTCGTTACCTACCGGAGGGACGTGCAAGATGACGGAATCAGACGAGAAGTCCTGTCTTTTTGATTGACCTGATGTTCATCAGGTCGTATATTTATTGGTCATAAATTGGGCTAATCCGCTCAGTGGCTACGACACGGAGCAATCGCCATGGGAAAGAAAAAGCTATCGGAAATAACCGACCCGCAGGCCAGGACGCTGAGGGTCATTTGCCAAATCATCGATGAAAAGGGGTTACCGCCAACGGTGAAAGAATTGTCGGAAGTCCTCGGTATAAGCCACGCGAGCGCCCACGAGCAGATCGCTCAACTGGTTCGGAAAGGCTATCTGAAGAAAGAAGCTCGTAAGGCCCGGAGCATCGTCGTCATCAGGAGGCCCGAATAACGATGCCGGGTCGCGACAAATAAGGAGATCGACATGGGGCACGTCAGACTTGGGAGCCTTCCAAGATCGAAGGCATGGAAAGAGGTGGTCGGCCTGATCACGGCCGGTGCCGACGTGTCCCAGATTGCAAATGCCACAATACGGGCGGCTGACAAGGCCTTCTCATTTGTTCTCAACGATGAGGGGTTCACCGAGGCGGTCTGGTTGATGACCCAGCTCGCCATTGCCGCAAAAAAAGAGAACTTCGGCGAGCATCTCCAATCCCTCGGTGTCAACCTGCCGCAGGATACATCCCTTCCCGATCTTGCCGCCGCAGTCTCCGAGGCACTGGATAACAAATTGGAGTCCAACGGTGGCCGGTCCGACCTCGGTGAAATGTCTCAGCGGGCATTGGTTGGAGCCCTGGTGGAGCACATCTCACCAAAGCTGCCGTCTCTGTTCGCCCCCGGACCAGATGATGTTCGGGCCGCACTGGCTGCGCTCGGAAAAAAGCGGGAGTTCGGAGAACTGTCGCGGACTTTCTTCGCCAAGCTGACCAACGAGAGCATGAACTATTTCCTGTCAAAAACGCTGGCCACCCATCTTGGCGAGGGCCAGCGCTTTGCCACCATGAATGAAATGGGACAATTCGAGAAGGCCCTGAACATGCACTGCAAAGAGGCTTCCCTGATCGTCGAACAGTTTTCAGCAGACTGGTTTTCAAAGCACAGATACGAAGAAGGTGGTGACATCTCCAGGGAATCTTCCAATGGCTTCGCCTCCTATGCGCTGAAAAAGATGAAGGACGAGCTAAAAGAAGGAGCGCGAGCCGATGCAAGATAAGCGTTACATCATATGCGGAAACGCACCGACCGATGGGATTAAGGAAAACCCTGACCGGGATCTGCGTCTGCGCCTTTGGGGCAAAGACGGGCCGGACAAGATCACCCTGCGCATCGAAGACATTCATACAAAAATTGTCAGAAATGTGCCGGATGTCTTCCAGGATCTGCTTGAGATCGCAACCTATGTTTACTGCGCCGACCAGGCCATTCCACGGGGAGCCGATGACGTCGATTCCTTCGGGCACGGCTGGCGCAGAGATCTGCACTTCATCATCCCGGTACGGACCCCGGATTTCTGGAACGGGCAAGAGATTCTGCAGGCGCTGTGCTCGACGCTTGGCTTCCTGTCCGACGACAACTACCACTTCGAGTTCACCAAACTGAAAGAGGCACACGCTTTTCAAGGCTACCTGGACTTCAACGATGACGGACGTCTTCACGGTTATCCGGAACAGGTGGTGATGTTTTCGGGCGGCCTGGACTCGCTGGCGGGAGCCATTGACGAGGTACTGAACGAGAAACGACGGGTCGTTCTGGTAACCCACAAGCCGACCCAAAAGCTCAACAAGCGCCACCGTCGGCTGGAAAAGATGATTGCCGACAAGGCTGGCGAAAACGACCCCCTCCACATCGGCGTTCGCGTCAACAAGAACAAGAAACTCAACAAAGAGTACACCCAACGGAGCCGCTCCTTTCTCTATGTATCTATCGGGGCGACCATTGCGCGGATGCTGAACCTGAAGAGCGTCCGGTTCTACGAAAACGGCGTCATCAGTCTAAATTTGCCGGTCTGCGCCCAGGTAGTCGGCGGACGGGCAACTCGCACCACCCATCCAAGGGTGATTCGAGGGTTTCAGGAAATCATCAGCCTGGTGGCTGGCGAGCCGTTCACGATTGAGAATCCCTACATCTGGAAAACCAAGGCCGGTGTCATCGAGGTGATCACCAAGGCCGGATGCCAGGACATGATCGCGGCATCGACCACCTGCACCCATACCTGGGAGATGACCAATCACCATACGCATTGCGGAACGTGTTCGCAGTGCATCGACAGGCGTTTTGCCATGATTGCGGCAAAAGCCGATCAGTACGACCCGGTTGAAGCCTATAAGGCCGACATCTTCACCCAAAGCAGAAGCAAGGATGAAGACAAGATCATGACGGCCGCCTACCTGGAGCGTGCCAACCAGGTCCGTGATCAGGATGACATCACCCAGTTTATCGCTCGATTCAGCGAAGTGAGTCGGGTCTTCCGCTACCTGAATGGGAACCCCGGAAGCGTGGCCCAAAAGGTGTATGACCTTTACAAGCGTCACGCCACGGAAGTCTGCGAAGCGATGGACACCATGGTCGGCCGCAACATCACCGCCATCCGCCAGCGCACCTTGCCGGGAGACTGCTTGCTTCGGACGGTCTATGAATCGGGATCGGTGATCTCAGTCCCCGCCATTCCGGTCGAGCAGAAGCAGCCGGACAACTATTTCAGGAAGCGCGGGGGTGTCTGGGCTGCACGCTTTAACGGCAATGCCGAGGTGCTCGTGACGGGTGTCGACAAAGGGGCCGAGTACATCAACTTCCTCCTGGCAAGGCCGAACAAGGAAACCTCGGTCTACGAGATCGTCTGCGGGTTCGCCATTAATACCTGCAACACGTTTCTGAACTCTGATGAAACCGAAGACGGTTTTCAGGTCACCCAGGGGGTTCCGTTGGGCGATACCGGCTTCGTCGCCGACCGCAAGGCTATCGAGCAGTACCGGGAGGCTGCTCACGATCTTCTTCGAGAAATTGAAGACGCCCGGGCAGAAAATAACGATGCCGAGATTCAGCGGCTTGAAGAAGAAATGGCAAAGGTGACCACAGCGATCAACGAGGCTGTTGGCTTGGGTGGCAAACTCCGGAAATCAAACGACAAGCGAAAGAACGTCCGTGACGCCTTCCGGAGCGCCGTGAACCGGGCCATCAAGTATCTGGAGAAGTACGACAAGCCGCTGGCTGCCCACTTGAAGGAGTCCATCAAGTGCGGCAACGAACCGGTCTACCGGACCGAAGAGGAGATCGTTTGGGAGGTCCGCCCGATAGTCAACGAATGACCCGGGACTACCCAGGAAGAAAAAACTAAAAAAATTTTCCGCTACGCCAAATGTAGCCATTGCGACGCCGGATGTAGCGCCTTCCCCAATGAAGGCGCGATCCGGCGTTTTTTATTGGTCAGCACAGGGTTGGCCACCGGGCGTGCCAGAACTTCCGAACAAGGAGACTGGCAGTGGCACAAATCAACAAAGCACACCTCACCCCACCGAAGCGGCGACTCATCGAGTTGATGCAGGACATCAACTTCGGCCGCATCACGAACATTCCGGTCCGCGACGGCGAGCCGGAACTCACCCCTGACACGGTCATCGAGCGCGAGATCAAGCTGGGCGGACAGCGCGGTCCCCGGCCCGAGCGCGACCAGGATGACTTCATCCTCAAGCAAGAGGTCGTGGCGCTGCTGGAGCACCTCGCGCAGATGGGCAGCGGAAAAGTCTGCCTGCTCGAGATTAAGCACGGTCTCCCGTTCCTGATGCGCATCGAGGAACGGGCAGCCTGAACACGTAACGACCTGAACCCTTAGACACTGGACAACAAGCTGGACGCATGGCGGAGGCTGTTGTGGGTGTCGCCGAGCCGAATACGGCAATTGGCGGCGTACCTGCGACCCCTTCGCCCACGCGACAGCTTTGTCCTGTGATCTGGCCCGTGCCGACACCCACGCGGACCTCCTCCTCGCTCCGAGGAGGCCCCGATGGTTTCACAGAATTCTTACGACGGCATCGATAAGTATGCCGCCGACCTCATTCGGCACAAAGCACGTCAACTCGTAGGCAAAGCCGGATTCACCGAGGACGACAGACCTGACCTCGAACAGGAACTGATGATCGATCTGCTGCAGCGGATGCGGCATTTCAATCCCGCCAAGGCCAAGAAGACCACCTTCATGGCCCGGATCGTCGAACGTCACATCTCCACCATTCTGGAGGCCCGGTTCGCCCAATGCCGGGACTGGCGGCTCTGCCAAACATCACTCAACGAACCCCTCGACAACGGCGAAGGCGACACCACCGAGCGGATCGACTTCCTGGACAGCGAGGGCTCTCTGGGAAGCGGCACCCGCGAGACAAGGGAGCGCCTCGGCCATGAGATCCGCATGGACCTCGACCGGGCCATCACCTCGCTGCCGGAAGAGCTCCGGGATCTGTGCGTGCGCCTGCACGACAGCACCATGGCCGAAATCGCCCGGGAGATGGGCATTCCCAGAACCACACTCTACGACCGGCTGAGCAAGCTGCGGGAGGCTTTCAGCGAGGCTGGCCTGACCGACTACCTGTGATCTCCGACGCATCAGCCCCGGCTCCGGTAAGTAAGCACCGTGCCGCATGGTGCGGCTATCCGGGGCCTCGGAAATCAGAACCTGAACAAAAGAGGAGTTCAACCATGACTCACGACACCTACAAGTACCGTTTTGACGAGTCGGTCCCGGCCCAGGAACTGGAAGACACTTTCATGCTGGCGATGCTGGCCGTCGAAAGCCTGCATGGCCGTTCCCGTGTGCGGATGGAGAGCCGGTTCAATCTGGACAAGGCCCGCCGTACCTGCGTGATCGACGCCTCCACCGATGTCGGCAGTGATCTCGCCCGCATCTTCACCGGCTTCGCCACCAAGGAGTACGGCGAACGCTCGGTCCTGATCGAACGAACCCAACCGTCGGGCTGCGCCTGCGCCTCCAAGCATCGCGCAGCGCCCGCCGCCGAAGCGGGGGTGGCGGTATGAGCGAGCTGATGACCACCACCTATTCCATGTGGCGGCTGTTCCGCAACTGCCGCATGGCCTGCAAGTGGCGCTACATCGACGAGCTGGTGCCGCTCGAGCGCGACCCCAATCTGGCCTTCGGCTCGGTCATTCACGACTGTCTGGAGTGCTGGCACGGCGAGCGGGATCTGGCCAAGGTCCTCGACCACATCGACCGGACCTATCCGAACCGGGCGCAGGACGATCATCAACAGGCCGACTGGCATCTCGCCCGAGCCATGATGAGCGCCTATGCGGAACACTACCCGGCCGAAGAGTTCGAGGTCGTCGCGCTCGAGAAGACCTTCGAAGGTCCCATCGTCAACCCGGCGACCGGCGCGACCTCGCGCAGTTTCATTCTCGCCGGGAAGGTGGACGGCATCGACCGTCAGGATGGCCAGTACTTCCTGCTGGAACACAAAACCGCCTCGCAGATCGATGCCAGTTACTTAGAGCGGCTGTGGACCGATTTCCAGATCATCATCTACGCCTGGTACCTGTAGCAGACCCTCGGCATCACGTTCAGCGGCATCATCTACAACTTCCTGATCAAGG
>NZ_JBKEBF010000017.1:0-49213 GCF_047973035.1 Oleidesulfovibrio sp. | reverse complement strand
GCGCGCTTCTTCTCTCCGTAAAAAACTTGCCGCCGATACTTTGGCGCAAACACTACGTGGTATTTGCAGTTCCATTTTGTGTGGGCTAAACTCTTAGTGTCACCCATTGTGGCCTCCTTTTGATTTGCCACCTGCAGTTGCCAGACCGCAGGGATTAGTTAGCAAATCAAAAGGAGTTTTACTAATATCTCTATAGCTTTAAGCTTTACGGAACCCCCCGCCTAGCGGGGGGTTTTCTGCATACAAAAAAAAGGGCGCGATAACGCGCCCTTCATATTCAACCTATCCTACATTACGATTCGGAAGACTCTCTGCCGCGCAACAGAACCTTCATAAGCAGGTAACCACCAAGACCGGCCACAAAAGAGGCACAAAGAATACTCATCTTTGCGGCTTCAACGTGGGCGGGATTCTCGAATGCCAGTGTGGCAATAAAGATAGCCATGGTGAAGCCTATACCAGCAAGCCAGCCTATTGCGTAGAACATGCCTATACCGATACCCTTGGGCAACTTGGCAATGCCGGTCTTGACCAGCAGCCACACCGCCAGGGTTACGCCGCCCTGCTTACCAAGCAGCAGGCCGAAGAAAATGCCCAGCGAAAGAGGTTCAAACAGCATGCTTACCATTTCACCGGAAACGGTAACACCGGCGTTTGCCAGAGCAAACACAGGCATGATGAACCACGCAACCCACGGATGCAGTGCATGTTCAAGACGCTGCAGCGGGGTGCCTGCCTTTTCGGCGATCATTTCTACGTGATGAATGGCATGTTGCTTGTCGTCACAGGCCAGCACGGGCTTGTCTCCCTGCAATGCATTTTCAAAGACCGACAAAGCCTGACGGGCAGTGCCACGCAAAGCCTGAGGAGCAAGAGCCGCACGGGCAGGAATAGCCATAGCGCCAAGCACACCGGCAATAGTCGCATGCACACCGGACTTGAGCAGTGCAAACCACAGGACAATACCCACCAGCAGGTACGGGGTGATACGGCGCACGCCAAGCCAGTTAAGCAGCAGCATAACGGCAAAAGCAGCGGCACCAAGCATCAGGAAGCTGAACGAAAGATCCGCGGTATAGAACAGTGCAATAACCAGAACAGCGCCAAGGTCGTCAACAATTGCTACTGCAGTCAGGAAGACCTTAAGGCTAAGCGGCACTCTGTCACCTAGCAAGGAAAGAATGCCCAACGCAAAGGCAATATCCGTAGCCATGGGAACACCCCAGCCGGAAGCTGCCGCGGTACCGCCGTTGAACATCAGGTAGATGCTGGCAGGCACAACCATACCGCCGATGGCAGCAGCAATGGGCAGTGCCGCCTGTCGTGGTGATGCAAGTTCACCTGCCAGAATTTCACGTTTTATCTCAAGACCGACAACAAAAAAGAATATTGCCATCAGACCGTCATTAATCCACAGAATCAGCGCCTTAGAAAGCGCGTAATCGCCAAAACCGATAGTAACCTTATTCGCCCACAAAGCATGGTACGAATCGGCAAGGCCGGAGTTGGCCCATACAAGCGCCAGCACCGTTGTGGCCATCAGCAGGATACCGCTGGACGCCTCTATGGCGAAAAAACGCCGGAATGGCGCCAGCAGCTTGTCAATGGGCTGCGCTTGCGCCCCGGGTATTTCGTGGTGTTGCATGAGAGATCCTCCCGTTTTTTACTGTTTGTCTCCGGTAAACTGACATAACATTTTTTAGCTCCCAAGATTCAAAACAGAACGAAACGATACTACATCTACAGTATCAAAATGCTTCATTTTAAATCAAAAAGAACAGACATGCCTACACATCAATGACAAATACCTTGAAAAAACATACCCATACTTGTTACTATTGGCACTCTGCATACCTAGTAAAAACACAACCTTTCACGGAGAAGGCTTCATGCAATCATACTACGCAGGCATTTGCGCCATAGTTAAAGATGAAGATCCTTTCCTCGAAGAGTGGATATTCTACCACCACCTGCTGGGGTTCGAACATTTTATTTTGTTTGATAACCAGAGTGCTATCCCGCTTACCCGCAGCTTAAAGCGTTTTGTAAAAAACGGCCTTGTAACCGTACATGAAATTGCAGGCAAAAGCATGCAGCTACCTGCCTACAGGCAATGCCTGCAACAGCACGGCCACCAGTTCAAATGGCTTGCCTTTTTTGATCTGGACGAATTTCTGGTGCTGAAAGAACACAAAGATGTTCGTTTGTTTCTGGATGAATACAGGGACCATGCCGCCGTTGCAGTGCACTGGGTACCGTTCGGTTCCGGCGGGTATATTTCCCGTCCGCAGGGTCTGGTTACAGAACGATATTTTGAAACACTAAACTCGCCGGTCGAAAGGATGCACGTAAAGTGCATTACCCAGCCCCGCTATACAGACGGCACGCGCGACCCCCACTGCTTCAGCTACGTCGCAGGGCTCTACTGTGTGGATGAAAATCAGAACCCTGTAATGAATGCCCTTGCGCCTTTCACAGTCCGAAAAGCACAGCTGAACCACTACCATTTTAAGTCACAGCAGGATTATGAAGAAAAAAAAGCAAAAGGAAGGGCTGACAACGTTAACTTGAGCCACAGCCGCAAGCTGGAAGACTTTTACGCACAATCACGTGCTCACACAGAAAAAGACTACGCAGCCATGAGGCAGAGCCCGCATGTCCGCAGCGCAATGAACGATTCAGCACTGCCGGATCTGACAAAGATTACGCAGCAGCGCGTAAACGATATGGAGCTGTTCGAGATTATAGATTCCGTGCAGCAACGACTCGCGAAGGGAGATGTTCACTGCGCACTTATGTACCTGCTGCTGGCAGAAACGCGCTTTGCCGATATTCCCACCCTGCTGCACGCGTTTATTCTGGCGTACCTTGCAGCCGGCAACACGCACAGGGCAGAACAATATGCCCGTAAGCTCATATCCATCCAACCTGCCACCACGTCGTACTACCTGCTATTTCTGGTGCAGGTGAAAAAAGCAGATCGGGAAGCCGCCAGTAGTCTGGGCAAATACATCAGGCATGCCAGCACAATTTTTCCCAGCCCGAACCAGCCGGAAAACAACGAGATGCTGCGGGAATTGAAAAGGCAGGACGAAGCCCTAGGACTAGGTATCTGGGAGTTGGAGTAAGCGATCGTATCGGGCAGAATGCCAGCGGCTATCTTGTATGGCGCCGCGTAAAACCTGCCGAGCCGACACGACGGCGTGCAGCATCACGTCGAACGTCAATCGCCCCGTAAAGTAAAAGATAAAAAAGTCTGAAAAACGGCAGAATACCCATGCGGCGGCGCCAGTAAAAGCAGTACGATACACGCGACAACAAGACGCAAAGCTGTGTGATAGCATAAGATTCTTGGCATGCCGTCACGCACTTACAATTCACACCGGCCCACTGAGGCAGGATTAAGCTGCTACAAAGTCTGTCTGTCCAGCGTGCGGCAGTTCACCGCCTCTGCAAGATTGGCACATGAGATATCTTTCTGCCCTGAAAGATCGGCAATGGTGCGGGCTATGCGCAGAATTCGGGTATAGGCTCTGGCAGACAACGCAAGCGTTGTTACTGCTTTTTCCAGAAACGCATGTTCAGCCGCTCCCAGCCTGCAGTATTCCTCCAGCCATTTACCGGAAAGGTCGGCATTGGTCAGACAAAGGCTACCCGCGTACCGTCCTGCCTGCACTTCTCTTGCCCGTAAAATCCGCTCGCGCATTGCTGCAGAGTTTTCTCCCTTTCCGGCAGCTCGCAAATCATCATATGCAACAGCCGCCACCTCAACATGCAAATCAATACGGTCAAGCAATGGGCCCGACAGCCGGGAACGATAACGCTGAATCTGCGCAGCCGTACAATGACAGACATGCCGTTCATCAGAAAGATAGCCGCATGGACAAGGGTTCATAGCTGCGACCAGCATAAAATCCGCGGGGTAACTTAACGACATTGCAGCGCGCGAAATAGTTACGTTGCCATCTTCCAACGGTTGCCGCATTACCTCAAGGACGCTTTTTTTAAACTCCGGCAGCTCATCCAGAAAAAGCACCCCTCTGTGAGCAAGTGAAACTTCTCCAGGTCTGGGATGAGCACCGCCCCCTACCAGTCCGGGATCTGAGATAGTGTGGTGCGGCGTACGAAAAGGGCGCTGTGTAACCAATGAATTATCTTCGCCAAGCTGGCCGGTAACAGAGTAGACTTTGGTCACTTCCAGCGCTTCGTCAAAGGATAATGGAGGCAGCACGGTAGAAATACGCTGAGCAAGCATGGTCTTTCCGCTGCCGGGAGGACCGATCATCAGCATATTATGTGCGCCTGCGGCGGCTATCTCTATGGCGCGCTTTGCATGCTCCTGCCCTTTGACCTCGGCAAAATCGATATGCCAGTGGTCCGCCTGCGTCCAAAGATCATGCGCTGTGCACGGATGCGGGCACGGATCGGATTTACCGGCAACAAAAGCTACAGCCTCCCCCAGCGACGCCATGCCCCATACGTCCAGCCCTGCGACAACAGCAGCTTCAGCCGCGTTGCCTTTTGGCACCAGCACGCCATGCGCACCCGAAGCCTTGGCCAGCAGAGCAAGCGGCAGAACGCCCGGAACAGGTTTAATCTCGCCTGTCAGCGAAAGCTCACCGGCAACAAACAATCCGTTTAGGCGCTGCTGCGGTATCACTCCCGCCGCCACTAAAAGCCCCAATGCAAGAGGCAGGTCATACCCGCTTCCACCTTTTCGCAACGATGCCGGTGCAAGGTTTACGGTAATCCGCGAGGGGGGCAGCTTGTGCCCCGTATTGCGCAATGCCGCAAAAACGCGCTCTTTGGCTTCGCGAACAGCCCCTTCTGCCAGCCCGACAATGGAAAATGAAGGCATGCCCTGCCGCGCCAGATCAATTTCAAGATCAACACGACAGGCATCCACCCCTTGCAACGCTCCGCACGCGACTCCAGCCAGCATGACTCCTCCCCGAAATACAAATAGCAGCAACACCCTGTAACCATAGAGCGTTCATCTGTACACGAAAGGAGAGGCAACAACAATACGGGCAAAACGCTCTTTACCCGAGGGCATAGTCAGCGCAGTTGGTCAGGGTTTGAGCTTTCCATGTTCTGCGACGAGTAGGAAAATAGGCAGCCTATCGCCTTACTAATGCAGTCATCGGCAACAAGAGGCATAAAACGGCAAGAGAAAGATGCGCAATCCGGCAGGTGCGCGAAAGCAAAGTGCATTCAACAGTAGCAGATACATTTTGCATGCTCTTTCCGATAGATAGCAAGGTCGCAACAAATATCCCGCCATCACGGCCACTGTAACATTAATAAGGAAAGCTCCCTACTCCAAATGCTCCTTTCCTGTTGAAGCCTCCTGAAAGCAAGGCCGGATAGGTTACACCCATCCGGCCCATGAAGCTAATTAGCCAAAAGATGCAGCTCGCTTATTGCAATTACGGCAAAAAACACTGCAGCTACTGCCGCAAACTTTACCGCCATTACAAGCAGCTGTCTGGTGGAATATGTACGGGGTTCATACAAATTGGCAGGATCAGGTTCTGCAGGCACAGCAGGTCCCGCCGCTGCTTTTTTCTGGTTAAGAGCAGCAGATTGCACGTCGCTTTTCATGACGTCTCCTTTATTCAACGGGCATAGAAAAACCACAGGCAGCTTAAGCACCCGGGCAGCCATGTGAATCGTTAGATCAAGAGTTGAACAAGGAAGGCGGAGCCCTGACCGGGCTAAAAGAAAGAAAAGGACACGGGGCACTATTTTCCCGTGCAGATAAAGGAATGAAAACCCTTAAGTTATCATGCCCTGCTACCGATACGACAGAAGGAAGCAACCAACTATGCAGGTCTGCGAAATAATCCGGGCTGCTCTGCGGCTTTGCAGTAACGGCAAATACAACTTGCTGCTGCAACAAGCCGGAAACAAGAGCGCTTTGCTGTGAACGTTCCTGACAGTGAGTGGCTGCAACAAAACCGCTTCCTGCAAGCAGGGGCAGCAGGTAAAGCAGAAGCAGCACCCCGCCGAAGCGGGTAATTTTTTCATGTCGTACAGACATCCGGCTCACTCACAAAACATGCGTAGTTCACAGCAAACGACGCAGAATCACAACTGGAAACCTGACTGAATCGCAGGAACAATCCTGCTTTTCTATGGACAGGTCAATACGATAACAATAGCTAAGATGCTTCAGGTGCATGGTCAACCGCACACGGCATATTTTGATGTACTCAATTTTTACCTGCGATAACGCTGGGGGAATAAAAGGCGGACAGGTGCAGTATCCGCAAAAATTCTAATTCATTTTTCACCATGTTTGCTGTTTTAGTAAGGATAAAAGACTCAGCCGGGGCTCTGCCGCCGGATGAAGCAGTCCGTTTTTGGCGTATTTTTTTCTTATGCACAACAAAGCAAAATATTATAATCAGTTATCAAGACATGAAACGCACAACGCCCCTGCCTAACAGGTAGTGATCAAAAGTAAACACAAGGGCCAGCACCATCACAAATGAAAGTTGTGCACTCATTGCCTTTAGTCGCCATCGATGCTAAATGAGAAGAATTACCAAAATATAATACGGTCGTTCTTTTTCGGGGGGCAAAGAATGACTGTTCTGTCTTACCTGCCAATTCCCCTCACCATGAGGAAACAATGACCATACGTACGAGACTTTTATCATCGTTATTTTCCGTCCTTGCGCTGGCAGCGATTATGTTTGCCACCAACCTGTATGTTATCGATACGCAGGAATCTGACGGTGTCTCCATTAACCTTGCCGGCAGACAGCGCATGCTGGCAGAACTCATCTCCGGCCGCACCGTGGCAGTTGCACTGGGAGAACAAACCGGCACGCCGGATGCAGAATCCAGACAACTGCTTACAAAAGCCATTGCGGCTTTTGAAGCTACACAAAAAGCCCTGTCCGGCAGAGGCATGGCCCCCCTTACCTTAAACACTTCCGGCCCTTCAGTGGCGCTGTCGACACCATCAGCAGAGTCACTTGCGCTGCTGCGAAAGGCAGACCAATTGTGGTTGGGAAATAAAGGATTGGTAGAGCGGGTTCTGCAGGGAGATGCGGAAGCTTTGCCCAAGCTGCTGGCTAACACGCCGAAGCTGCGCAGCGCCCTGAACGACTTTGTGTTTGCCCTGCAAAAAGAAGCTGAACAAAAAACTTTCACACTGCTCGTAGTGCAGACAACGGGCACCATCCTTATTGCCGTTCTACTGGTGCTGACAGTTGTATCAAGCAGAAAATCTCTGCTTGCGCCGCTCGACAGACTGCGGGCTTACGCACGTGAAATCACCAACGGCAACATGAACGCACAGGCGCAGGGTACATACATCGGTGAACTGGCTGCCCTGAAAGACGACATGACCACCATGGTGGAAGGGCTCAAGCAGACAATGCAGGAAGCCCGCGACAGCCAGCGGGAAGCCAGTGAACATGCTGCAAACACCGGCGTGGCTCTTAAAGAAGCCCGTGAGCATCAGGAGCAGGCAAAAACGCTTCTGAACGCAGTCAACGGCGCCAGCAGCAAAGCACAAGGCTTTTCTGAAAACGTGTACGCAGCCATGGAAGAACTTTCAACCCGCATTGAGCAGGTAAACGCCAACGTCGACATCCAGCGTGATCGCATGATGGAAACTGCCACCGCCATGGAAGAAATGAATGGCACGGTGTACGAAGTAGCCCGCAACGCTGCGGACGCCGCGCAAAGTGCTTCGCGTTCAAAGGAAAACGCCCAGACCGGAGCGCAGGGTGTACAAAGCGCGGTAGCATCCATTCAGGTAATTGAAAAACGATTCCTGAAGCTTAAGGACACCATGAGCCAGTTAGGCACGCAGGCGGAAAGCATCGGCAACATTATTGTTACCATTAATGACATCGCAGACCAGACGAACCTGCTGGCCTTGAACGCTGCAATCGAAGCAGCCCGTGCAGGCGATGCAGGCCGCGGCTTTGCCGTGGTTGCAGATGAAGTACGCAAACTTGCAGAAAAAACCATGACCGCCACCAAAGAGGTGAGCGACAGTGTAAAGCTTATTCAGGACCATACCCGTGAAAACCTTGCCGCAGTGGAACAGACCGCGGCAGACCTTGAAGCAAGCACCCGCACTGCAAGCGAATCCGGCAAGTTCATGGAAGAAATCGTCTTGCTGGTTGAAGATACCGCAACACAGGTAGAGTCCATTGCCGCGGCTTCGGAAGAACAATCCGCAGCGTCTGAAGAAATTAACAAAGCGGTATCCGATGTTACCCGTGTTTCCGCTGAAACTGCAGAAGGCATGAGCGCAGCTGCCCACGCCCTGATGGAAGTCTCCGGTCTGGTAGAAGAACTTGACCGTATTCTGCGCGACCTTGCCACAACCAGTAACGGAAGCGGAAAAAAACAGGTCAGTGAAAATGACAACGGAAACGGCAAGTTGTTCGAATGGTCTGACAGCCTTTCGGTTAAGATTGAAACTATAGACTCGCAGCATAAAGGCCTTGTGAACCTAATCAACGAGCTTCACGCAGCTATGCGTCAGCGCAAGAGCACAAGCCACCTTGTCGGCATCGTGGGTAAGTTGAAAGACTACACCGTCAACCACTTTGACACCGAAGAAAAACTGTTCAACCGTCACGGCTATCCGGCAACAGAAGAGCACATTCAGGAACACCGCAAGTTTGTTGAAAAGGTCCTTGCCTTTGAAAATGATCTCAAACAAGGCAAGGTTACCGTAACAATGGATGTTATGCGCTTCCTCAAAAACTGGCTGACGGGTCACATCAACGGTACGGACAAAAAATACAGTAAATTCCTTGTGAACAAGGGAGTCCGGTAGGTTCTGCAATTACCGGCACGCCTTCATACTAATTACAGCGAAACAAGCCACCCTGCTCTAAACACGGGTGGCTTGTTTTATTTATTCCAAGCAGCTGCAAACCAGACACCCCAATCAATTTCAAGGTAGTGCGTGTAACAGCGCTGTGCCAGCTGTGGAGGCTAGTACTTACCCTCCCCTAACCTCTTATCCTCAGACAAAACACCATGCTATTCCCTGTAGTTTGCGCAGTCTGGCCCTTATAGAAATTCTATCGATATACTCCACAAATTGGGGCTAACGCCTGCCATCGCGTGGGAATGGGGCTCCGCACTATCCGCTTGGCGTGTTTAAAAACACTGAGGGAAAAGGAAAAGCTTAATGTTGACAGTATACAATATGATATTGCCAAGTTCTAAGGCCAAGGTGCTTTTTGCCGAAAAAGTCGCTGCAACAGCTTGTCTGCTTGTCGTAAATCAAAAACAGCCTGCAGTTTTCCATTATCCTCTCACGACACAGCATCTGCCTGTTAACTGAGCAAGCCCGCCCCAGCAGTACGATACCGTGCCTCCTGTCCACCAATCACAGGCAACAAAAAAACACCTGCTCCGGTTAAACCGGAGCAGGCGTATACGTTCAGCATTGCTGATGCCAAAAAGGCGTTGCAGCGGATAGGCACCGATTAGTGCACAAGCGAGCCGATGCGTCCCCAGCGAATGTTGGAAATACCATCCATCGACCAGTAAATTACCAGAGCCTTACCGCGAATGGCTTCTTTTTTAACAAAGGTATTGCGCCATAAACGCGAATCCTGTGACTGGTCGCGGTTATCACCCATGCAGAAATAGCTGTCTTCCGGCACGGTTACAGGGCCGAAGTTATCACGCCGCAGCTCAAACCCGCTGTCCTTATGAATGACATACGGTTCATCAAGCATTTGCCCGTTGCGGTAAACCTTTTTATCGCGCACTTCAATTACGTCACCCGGCACGCCGATGACACGCTTGATGTAATCCACATCAGGGTTGTCGGGGTATTCAAACACGATAATATCGTCGTGTTCGGGGCCCGAGCGTTCCATGATATAATTGTGGGTAAACGGAACTTTAACGCCGTAGCTGAATTTGTTTACCAGCAGGTAGTCGCCTATCTGCAGGGTTTCAAGCATGGAGCCGGAAGGAATGGTGTAGGCCTGTACAATAAAAGTACGAATAATAAGAGCCAGTACCACCGCTACTGTAATTGCTTCCAAAAACTCCACGAACGGGTGTTTCCTCAATTCCGACATTGTCTTTCCTTTTTCGTTACGCGGCGGCACGCACGTCGCCGAGCTTTGTTTGCATCGTTACGTTGCTGTGCCCTGCGCTACGCGTCTATTCGTCGTCCACCTGCAAAGCAGCAAGGAATGCTTCCTGCGGCAGTTCAACGTTGCCCATACGCTTCATACGTTTTTTACCCTCTTTCTGCTTTTCAAGCAGCTTACGCTTACGGGTAATGTCACCGCCGTAACATTTGGCGGTTACGTTCTTACGCAAGGGGGCGTTACGTTCGCGGGCGATAATCTTGTTGCCGATGGCAGCCTGAACGACAACCTCGAACATCTGACGAGGAATTGTACGTTTAAGGCGCAAGGCGATGGCACGTCCCTGATAGTACGCTTTATCCCTGTGCACGATGGTTGCCAGCGCGTCAACAGGCTCGCCGTTGATCATCATATCCAGCTTGACCAAATTGGACAGACGATAGTCGATGACTTCGTAATCCATTGAAGCATAGCCGCGGGTAAGCGATTTCAACTTATCAAAGAAATCGTACACGATTTCAGCAAAAGGCAGCTCGTACGTTATGATTACACGGTTTACGGCAAGGTAGCGCATATCCTTCTGAATGCCAGGCTTTTCCTCGCACAGTTTAAACACGTTACCCACGTAGTCGTTGGGCACATGAATTTCCATGCGTACATAAGGTTCATACAGCGCTTCGATCTTTGTGGGATCAGGCAACGCTGCGGGGTTATCGATATACTTTTCCGCGCCGTCTACAGTGGTCACTTTGTACACAACAGACGGTGCGGTCGCGATAAGACCGATATTAAATTCGCGCTCAAGCCGTTCCTGCACGATTTCCATATGCAGCAGCCCAAGGAAACCGCAACGGTAACCAAAGCCCAGTGCCTGAGAAGTTTCCGCTTCAAAGGAAAACGCGGCATCGTTGAGTTGCAGTTTTTCAAGAGCAAACTTCAACTGCTCGTATTCGCTGGAGTCTGTGGGGTACAGCCCGCAGAACACCATGGGTTTGACTTCTTTAAAGCCGGGAACAGGCGTGTCTGCCGGACGCGCTGCATGGGTAATGGTATCGCCCACTTTCGCATCGCCCAGTTCCTTGATAGCTGCGCACAAAAATCCGACGTCACCTGCGGAAAGACGGGAGATGTCTTTTGCCTCAGGCGAAAAAACACCGACGCGTGTTACTTCATACTTTCTGCCGGTAGCCATCATGATGACGCTGTCACCTTTTTTGATGGTGCCGTCCATAACGCGGAACATAACAACAACGCCCTGATACGAATCGTACCATGAGTCAAAAATAAGCGCCTTAAGCGGAGCTTCGGGGTCGCCTTCCGGTGCGGGCAGGCGTTCAACCACGGCCTCAAGCACCTTGTCCACATTAAGGCCGGTCTTGGCGCTTACTTCCACAGCGTCAGAGGCGTCCAGCCCGATGCCGTCTTCAATTTCCGCCTTCACCCTGTCGATTTCCGCACTGGGCAGGTCGATCTTATTCAGCACAGGAATGATCTCATGATCATGGTCCAGCGCCAGAAAAACGTTGGCAAGCGTCTGTGCTTCCACACCCTGAGTAGCGTCTACTACCAGCAGAGCACCTTCACACGCGGCAAGCGAGCGTGACACTTCGTAACTGAAGTCCACGTGGCCTGGGGTGTCGATAAGGTTAAGAGTATATTCGGTGCCATCTGCAGAGGTGTACGGAATGCGCACGGCCTGCGCTTTAATGGTAATGCCGCGCTCACGCTCCAGTTCCATCCTGTCCAGGTACTGGTCGCGCTTATCGCGTTCCGTCACCAGTCCGGTAACGTCCAGAATGCGGTCGGCAAGAGTGGATTTGCCATGGTCAATATGAGCAATAATACTGAAATTTCGTATCTTTGACTGCTTAGCCATATGTCGGTGGCCGCTTGGTGGCGGCACGCCTCCTGTGTGGACTTGAAGTATCGTTCAATACACGCAGCCACAGCATAACCGGCCGCGGCGCGTTGAACAGAATTTCATACGGCATTTGCCCTGCAAAGTCTAATACTACTACCATAGCCGCCCTGTCAGGCAGGCTTCGGGGCGGAAAAACTTTCACCTGCCCGAGCGACTTTTTTCAAGGTGTATAAAAATCATTCAGTGACAATTTTTTATACACCCCACAAAAATCAACACTGTATAAAAAACATACACAAAAGAATGTAAAAACTGAGCAGTAAAAAATTAATTCAATATTAATAGAATGTTAAAAGTTTGGCACGCCGGTTGCTATATGAGTAACACAACATCAAAATTCATTTCACAATCAGGAGACTACCGTGAAAAACTTTCGTCGTAACGTAACCGCTTTTGCTCTTGTTCTTACTCTCGGCGCTGCCGGCGCTGCTTCCGCTGCTACTCAGCCTGCAGCAGACCACAACCAGATGAATCACAATCAGATGAACCATCAGGTTGAACATAACATGGAAAACGGCATGAACCACAAAATGGGCAAAGGCCACATGATGGGCATGGGGCACAAGCTTCAGCTGAATGAAGAACAGCAGAAGAAGTACGATGTTATCGTAAAGAAGGCTTACAAAGACACAACCGGTCTTCGTGAGCAGCTCTGGGCACGCTCGGCAGAACTCGACGCACTGCGCATGAACCCCAACGCAGCACCCGAGCTTTTCGGACCCCTTGCAGACTCCATTGCAGAACTGCGCACCAAGCTGGATAAAGAGCGCATCAGCATGAATGAAAAGCTCGAAAAAGAGCTTGGCATCAGCATCCCCCTGCAGCACGGAAAGTTTATTTCCGGCGGCAAGAAAGGCTGCATGATGATGGGCATGAAAGGCAAAATGGGTAAAAAAGGCATGAAAGGCATGATGCAGAGCGCCGACAACAAGGCCGGTAAAGGCGAACTGGTAGCCTGCATGAACAACGGTAAAGGTGCTCGTAACGGCGGTTACGGAACCATGCAGTCCGGCCCCATGCATAACAACGCAGACGAGCCCTACTCCGTATCCTTCGCTCTGTAATGTAACTTTCTTCCTTCCTTCACATACAAAAAAGCCCCCGTTCGGGGGCTTTTTCATTTCATTTTACGCAGCTACAGCCTCAGGCATTGCACTCCGCCCAGACACCACGGACAATGGCCGCACGGAACCGTTTCTCCGTGGCAATCCATTTCAAACTCTCCCAGTTCTCCCGTAATATCATCGCAGGGCACCAACGTGCAGTTGCTGCAGTCAGGATACTCATACCGCAGCACGTCATCGCGAAACTGCTTGTAAGCAGTACTGTTCCAGATGGTATACATGGACTGCTCCGCCAGATTGCCGAACGTGCGCGGATAGATCTGCTTTTTCTGACCATCCAGATGGCATGCATAACGATGCCATAAAAAATAGCACGGGTGCACACCACCATCGGCAGTAACAAAAACACCATCCTCGTCCACGAACTCGCACTGTCTGTGAAGCAAAGCCTGCAGAGTCGGAAGAACAAGGCGAATGCCCTCTCGACGGGCTTCCTCTTCTGCCGCGGCAAAAACAACCTCCGTATCCGACCTGAGTTGCAAGGAAGCATCATCCTGCAGATGATTTTCAATCAGACGTTCAAGATGCAACGAAATACCTGCTTCCGATGCAGCAAGCTGCATGTCAGCAACAAAATCTACAAGGCGCTGTTCTTCCGGTGTACGGCTGAATTTTCTGAAAAGAGCATAATATCCAGCCAGATCAAGGCCTGAATCTGCTGCTTTCTGTTTCCATTCGCTGAAAAATTCCAAAGCCTCTTTAGTATCCGCCACAAAAAGCGACTGACGCTGTGTGGCGGCATCATACGGCAACACATGCGTAACAATACAATAGGCCGCCCCCTGCTGCGCCGACCACCGGACAACCTGCGGCAGCTCGCGGGCATTATCCCGCATCAGCACAAACTCAATGCCAATTTCAAATGGATTCTCGCTGTTCTGGCTTCTTCCGCACCGGTCGGCAGCAGCGCGGCAATGTCGCAACGTTTCAACCAAAGTCTGCGTGTGCCCGCCGCCGTGGAGAACCTCCAAAGCAGCCGATGCAAGCGAATCCACCGAAAAGCAAATCGTATCAAGCCCCGACGAGAGCAATTCTTCCGCCAGAGCCGAGGTCAACAAAAGCCCGTTGGACTGAAAGCCGACTTTTGCTGAGGCAGGCATCATCGCTTTTGCCTTGCGCACCATATCGGCAATACCTGCATGCAGCAGCGGCTCGCCTATTCCGTTCAACACCAGTGCATCGGCATATTCCAGCGCAGGCAGCAACGAATCAAACACGGACATTTCCATATCCGTCTCTTCAATACAGCAGCCTTCTGCCTGCTTCACACACATGGCGCAACGCAGGTTGCACCGTGTTGTCACTTCAACATACAATTTTCGGGGGTATTCACTCATGGAACAGCATCTCTTACTGATATGATACGTTACCGCAGCGATGAACGGAGGCTCAGTCTGCAAGGCCATTTATTCCGTATTGAGAATGCACCACAAGTCATATTCCCCGCAATCGACTTACTCTTGAACCGGCACAAGCAAAAAGCCGCAACATTACCGGAAACGGCTTAGTCTCTACATTCCACCATATTGCCGGTTATAATAATTCATGAGGAAGTACGCTGGCTTTTTACTGCAGGCTTCCGGGTGGTAACGCTCCTGCTGTCTGCTAAACACAGCTGATATGGTCAGCTATCTGCCCGTCACTGCCCTTTGGCAGTTTTCATATAATCTTGCCGTAAGCTCACTCCAGGCCTGCAGGCAGACGCTCGACATAAGCGCGGATTTCATCGCGAACACGGCGGTAATGAGAAAGCGCTTCTTCATGCGTTGCTGCATTTCGGGCAAGAGCCGGCGGGTCATCAAACCCGGCATGAACCTTGCGAGTTGCACCGCTAAAGAACGGGCACTGCTCGTTCGCGTGACCACACACCGTCACCACATAATCAAAATCTTTGATATCCAGCTCATCAACCAGCGCTGAAGTATAACCGGAAATATCCACACCAGCCTCTGCCATGACTTCCACCGCAAGCGGGTTCAAGCCGTGCTTTTCCACTCCGGCAGAGCGGACTTCAAACAGGTCGCTTTTCAAGTGACGCGCCCACCCTTCTGCCATCTGGCTTCGGCACGAATTACCGGTGCATAAAAAAAGTAATGTTTTCTTCATAGGTTCCTCTCCCGCTATCATCTTGCTGACAAAAACTTACAGGCTATGCTCGGATAAGAAAACCGTAAAAGCCATCGTCACGCAAATGTCGCCTACATTCAGCAAGTGCTTTTACAATTGCTGCCGCCCTGACGTTGGAACACCCGCTTCACAATTCAACAATCATTACTCAGCGTTATCGCTGTTGTCCTCCATGCTTCCAAAAGGGCAATCCCCAACCATGCTACACTTTAAAGCTTACTCTCATAACATTTCGGTTTTCATAATAAAAATAAGCCTGTTTCTGACTGACATCAAGCCCGTTCCGCCTTGTGTGTCTTTTTATGGGTGCGGGTATCCGCCGCCATGTTTCAATAGCTGACTGGCCATACAATCAAAATGTCTGTCTTCACAGAAAGCTGCTTGCTGTGTACAGTGTTGAAAACCTTATTCTTCCGGCAAGGACGTCATGCCCCGACTGACAACGCTCATTCTGCACCCCGAAGCCGACGTGCGGCAAGGATTACGCCAACTTGTATCGCAGGTATCTTTTCTGCGCGTAGTGGGCGAGGCTGTCTGTGCGGAAGAAGCTCTGGAACTGCTCAATGCCCTTCCTTATGGCGTGATTTTCAGCGGCATAAACCTGCAACAACCGGAACAAGGGCTTGAGCTTGCCCAGCGTTTGCTGGGTCGCAAGCACAAACCCGCACTTATTTTTATCGCTGAAGACGAAACTCATGCCTTTGCCGGTTTCGAGCTGGATGCCACAGATTATCTTATCTGGCCTTGTACAGAGCAGCGCTTTGCCAGAACAGTCTCACGTCTTAAGCAGTTCAGAAGTCACTTCAAGCTGGCACCGGACCCCGGCAGCCGCTGGCAGGAACAAAGCTCGCCTTCTAGCCCACAGGAAATTCAACAGCCTGAAGCCGAAGTGCAGACCAAAACTCTCGAAGACGGCGACCAGACCTTGCAGGTTCCGCTTGCAGACGATGAGCAGGATAACTTTCTTGATGCGCTCAAGCAGGCGTGGGACTACACCAGCACCTACCGTCAGGTGGATATTGAAAAGCTGGCCATCACCTATGAAGGCAAAACCCTGCTTCTGCCCTATGATGAAATAGTCTTTGTAGAGGCTTACGAAGATTACACCTATGTGCACACGGCAGAACAAAAATACCTGACATCGTACCGGCTGAAAATTCTGGAAGGAAAGCTGAAGCCGCACCGTTTTTTCAGAGTACACCGCAAGTATCTGGTCAATCTGAACATGGTTACGGAAATAGCCTCACTGCCCGGTTCCAGCTTTATGCTGCGCACAGCAGGACGTACCCGCATTGAACTGCCCATCAGCCGCCGCCGTATAGGCGAACTCAAACAGGTTTTAGGATTGTAAGGCATGACTACCGATCGCACTTTCTCCCCCGCACCCGTTGCAGGCACTCTGGATACCCTGCTGCGAGAAGAACGCGTGTTCCGGCCCATGCCGCGCATAGTGGCTGAAGCAAACATGAACCCGCAGGATATTGCGCAAGCGCGTACCCATGCGGAAAGTGACTGGCTGGGCTTCTGGGAAGAGGCAGCGGAAGAGCTTTCGTGGTTCCGCAAATGGGACAACGTGCTGGATGACTCTGACGCGCCGTTTTACCGCTGGTTTGCCGGAGCACGGTGCAACATTGTGTACAATGCGCTGGACCGCCATATTGAAACCGGTAACAAAAACAAGCTGGCACTCATCTGGGAAGGCGAACCGGGCGACACGCGCAAGCTGACCTATTATGAACTGTACCGCGCGGTGAACAAAGCAGCCAATGCGCTGCGCCAATGCGGTGTGCAAAAAGGTGACAGGGTGCTCATCCATATGCCGCCCCTGCCGGAAACACTTATTGCCATGCTGGCCTCAGCCAAAATCGGTGCGGTACACACCGTCGTGTTCGGGGGCTTTTCCGCACGCAGCCTTCGTGACCGCATTAATGATGCCAGACCGGCGGCCATCATCACGGTGGACGGATTTTACCGCAACGGACGGGTTGTGCTGCTGAAAAGCATGGTGGATAAAGCACTTTCGCTTTGCAACGAAGAAGCAACAGCTACGCTTAAAAATGTCGTCGTTGTTCATAGAGCCCTTGTGGAAACTCCCATGACGGCCGAGCGTGACCTCTGGTATCACGACATCACCCGCGACCAGCCGGACGAGGCACTGACAGAGTCCGTTGATTCCACGCACCCGTTGTTCATTCTGTACACATCCGGCACCACAGGCGCCCCCAAAGGAATTGTCCATGCCCACGGCGGGTATATGGTCGGTGTCAATAAAACACTGGACTGGGTTTTTGACCTCAAGCCTACGGATATTTTCTGGTGCACGGCTGACCCTGCGTGGATAACCGGCCACAGCTATGTGGTCTACGGCCCGCTGATGGCAGGCACCACAACACTGATGTATGAGGGTCACCCGCTCTATCCGGAAGCAGGCAGGCTATGGGCCATTGTGGAACGATGGGGTGTGACCGTGCTGTACACGGTGCCGACGCTGATCCGCATGCTTATGCGTTTTGGCAAGCAGACGCCGGAAAAACACGTACTCTCCACGCTGCGCCTGCTGGGCTCGGTGGGAGAACCCATCAGCCCCGAGGCATGGACGTGGTTTCATAAATACGTGGGACGCAGCCGCTGCCCTGTGTTGGATACATGGTGGCAGACTGAAACCGGTATGTTCATGATTTCGCCTCTGCCTGTTTCACTATTAAAGCCCGGCTCTGTTACCAAGCCTCTGCCCGGCATTGAGGCTGATGTTGTAGACTCTGACGGTAACTCTGTTCCATCGGGTCGAGGCGGCTATCTGGTTATAAAAAAACCGTGGCCTGCCATGCTGTCTGCAGTATTCAACGACCCTGAAGCATACAAGCGCCTGTACTGGGAAAAATTTCCCGGCTGGTACTTTGCCGGTGATGTGGCCCGCAAAGATGAAGACGGCTACCTGTGGATTCAGGGACGTGCAGATGATGTCATGCTGATTGCGGGGCACCGCATAGGTACGGCAGAGCTTGAAGCGGCACTGGCATCCCACCCCGCCGTGGCCGAATGCGCCGTCATCGGAGTGCCGGATGACATCCGCGGAGAAGTGGCAAAAGCCTATGTCGTGCTGCATGATGACCAGCCGTCCATGGGGGGAATGATGATGTCCGGCGAGACTGATCAGGACCTTATCAACCATGCACGGCGCGAGTTGGGCCCTGTGGCAGTCATCCGCGAAGTAGTCTTCCGTGAATCATTGCCTAAAAATAAAAACGGCAAGATTATGCGTCGTATTTTGCGAGCCGAAGAGGCCGGAGAAGACACAGGCGATACATCGACCCTTGAGGATGTCATCCTGTAAAATGAAGTACGAATAACCGGACAACTGATTGCCTCAGCCATCCCCCAGACGAGCCAGTTGACCGACAAATCAGTTAGCTGGCAGAACGGTTAACTGGCGAATTACCCGAAAGAAACAAGCTGCCATCACTCAGCAATGATGGCAGCTTTTCAATTAGAGAACTGAAATTCTGTATGCAGGCCAGAACCGGAATTCAACCCTGCCGATCAGGCTGTATTTACCCCGTAAGTACTCTAACGAATGGCCGTTTATATATTTCGGAACTCGCGCCATAACGGCAGAATGTCCGGAATCCTGCCTGCGGGTGCAATTGCATTGCCCTGCTTCTGGCAATGTCTTGCTGGAGGCAGGAAAAATTCCGTCTGGCGCATTACGCAGCACGTCCTCTCTATCAGCATCTTCCTGACAACGATATTCATGCCGAACATCTTTCTGCTGCATCAACACAGCAGGATCGTTCGAATTTGTGGCTGCTGTACGCTGCACCTTTTCTGCCGAGTTCAAAACATACATTCCTGCTGTCTGCCGACCTGCATTCCCTGTAACTTCTGCTACAGAATCACCTGCGGATATTGCTTCTTTGCTTTTTGCGGCCTCTATATCTGAAAATTCAGCCGCGTTGGCAGTACCGGCAGCTAATGGCACACCAACATCCTGAGTATCATCAGCGTCGTTTTGCTCAATCAAAGACAGAGCATCGTCAGGAACACTGAACGGTTCATCTACTTCAAGTATCATCATTCCCTTCTCGGGGGAGGTTACGGCAATATAGTCACCTTTTGTATACACTTGAGCTGACGTATTGATAAAAATGTGGTCTCCTGCATGCACTCCTTCTACAAAAGAAGAGTCATCTTTAATTTTAACAAGGTACAGCCTGTCAACAAGATGCTCGCCGAGCAGAGGCTCATAAGGAACAAAAATATAATAAAAGACATAACAAATTGCTAACAAAGAGCCTTTTTTCAAATTTTGCTTTTTTACAGCTCCTTTCTCAGCGAATGAGACGGCATCAACAACAAGAAAAACTAACAGAGAGCCAACCGATAACATCCACAGAAAAAGAGTCCGGGTAAGATTGAATGCTATGTAATAGCCTAACGCCTGATCCAGTACGGTAAACAATACGCAGCTTATCACAGCCCACATCAGCCCACGCGCAACTTTACCAACAAGAATGTGCCCTACTCCGGGGAAACCTAAAGATACCCCGCCTATAAAAAGCTTAGCCCACATCTGATACCTACCTCTTGTTTAACTTGTCCGCCATTTGTCTGAAATGCACAGCATACTTCCGATGCCGTGCGCACTGCACAAAATGATATTGAATTTAATTTTCAATACGACAGAACAAATATCAAACTTCAAGTCAATAAAAAAAAAGCCCGCCTGAATACTCAGGCGGGCATAGCGGGCACTAACCCATGGCCGGCAAAGCTGAAAACTAGAAATTTGTCTGAGGAGACTGCAAAGCAGACATGGCAGCTACAGGCATACCGTGAACCAGCTTGCTATTATTGGAACGGGAAGAGAAACATCCGGCAGCAAGTGCCAAAATAAGACATCCCATTACAGCGCGGGTTACCCAACGATAGATCTGCTGACGATCTTCTTTGTTCATTCTTCTTCTGGTACGCATGAGATTTCCTCACTTTGATTCTGCGAAAGTTTGACTGAACACTTCACTCAAACTGAGCGCTCAATCACGTTGAGGAACATATACATCCCAAGGCTCAACCCGTCAAGCCGAATGTGAAAAAAATAACTTACTCCCATATCAACCTGATTTTACAGCCTATTAGTACATAACTAACTACTCACACAGAGTAAGCACTAACATCTTTTCTTGTTTAAAATTGATTCATCACTCAATTTTACACCATTTGTGTTGATTTTTATTCAAACGTAAAAAGGCAGCCCGAAGGCTGCCTTTTATGAGTTACGAAGATGAATATACAGCTTACCGCAGGGTCAAGGAGACCCCTGTCGCGGAAGCGGCTTTTCCGCCCTGCTGACCTGTAATCACAGGTTGAACAAGGAACAGCCTGTCTGCCACAGAAGGTTGCAACGCAAGAATGGCCTGCTGCACAACCTTCGAGCGTTCCAGAGCAAATGCCCGAAGGTCATCATCGCTGACAGCAGTCTGTCTGCGCAAAAATGCCTCCATAAACTCCACAGCCTGCTCTTTGACAATGCCAAAGAGTGCTGTGGGCTTTGCTTCCGGATCATCAGACGGTTCTTCTTTATAGGCCTCCCAAAGATACTGTTCGTATTCTTCCGGTGCCACTGTTACACTTTCCGGCGAAAGTTCCGCCCGTTCTTTGCGAGGCAGGTCCAGATACTTCTGCGTTTTTATCCGCAGATCAAAAGCAGCCTTTTCCAAGGCCTGCCTGTCACGCACCGCATCAGCCTGCCCCTGCATTTCAAGCTCCAGTCCCGGACGTTCCACAAGCGCTTTAGAAATCGACTTAATTTCTTCAAGTGCAACGTCATCCAGACGGGCAATGCCCGGCTGCATAGCCACAAAGTCAAGATTTTCACCGCCGCCAAATAAACCGCCAAGCAGGGCGAAAGGCGAAGTAAGCGCCTTCATCATTATGTTGACCACGGCCTGAAGTACAATGCCGCCAACACGGAAGTTCGGATCATCTAACCGGCCGCGCACGGGCAGCGAAATATCAATATCGCCGCTTGGTCCGCGAAGCAGAGCAATACCCAGTTCCACAGGATAGCTGGGTGCTCCCGGCCGTTTGTCTTTTTCACCCAGTGCAAGACGTTCGATGTGCAGTTTTGTATCAGAAGTAAGCAGCCAGTTTTCAGTCTTGAACTTAGAAGAAACATCCAACCTTCCCCGCTTTACGGGATAGGCGATCCCCTGCAGCGAATATGGCGTAAACGCTACCAGATCAAGATTTGCCACCCTCAGGTCAAGGTCGGAATATGGAGGAGCCACAAGCGGGTTCAGTGCACCGTTCAGCGACAGCGGCGCACCATTCAGCCTGCCGCGAAGGCCAAGGTCAGGCCGTGAAGCTTCGGTTAACGACACTGCGGAAAGAGTCGCATTGACTCCGCTTAACTGCAGCTCAAACGGAGGCGTTACAGAAACATCCTTAAAGTTGACGGCACCGTCAGTAAGACCGAAACCGCCTAGCCGCACATCGGTGAAGAGCTTCTCAAGCCCTGCCGGTTCACCTGCTTCATCACCGCCTTTCGGAGCTCCAGGAATGGTGGCGTTAACAGAGACGCTCATGTCCACACGCCCTTCCTGTGACTGCTTTGGCTCAACAGTTGCTACGGTTTCCCCTTCACCGGACTGAACACTCTGTTCTGCGCCGCCAGCTGATGCGGCAACGTCCGACATTACGTAACTGCTGATATCTTCAGGTACGCCTGATAACGCAATACTGGCGTCGGCGCTGGCCGTTGCATTGGCTGCGGGGCCGGCAGGTTGTTGCCTGAGCGCCCGCTGTACGTTAAGCACGCCGTCTTTATTGCGCAAAACGTCCAGTCGGGGTTCCTGCACTGTCACCGATTCTGCCTGCAAGGTCTTTGCGGCGCCATCAAAAGCCACACCGTTGATACGCAGTGCACCAAGGGATGCAAGACCGTCTTTATGAATCGCATCGCGCACCAGAACATCACGCACGGCAACACTGCCGCTGGCACGAATCCCTTCCGGCTGTGTTCCACGCATGGAAAGGGTCAGATCACTGTCCACACCGCCCTTTGCCAATACAAGGTCTGAAAAAACAGCAAGGTAGGGATCAAATGCGGGAAGCCCGAGCCTGCGGGTAGAAGTTTTTACATCCACCTGCAACGGATCAAGCACCACACTACCGGATGCAGCCACGGTACCGTACGGCAGCCAGCTTCCTTTTACATCAAAAGCAACAGGCTTATCTAAAGCGCTGCTCACATTCGTTACAGAAGCAGTAAGTTTGGTCAGTCCAAGGCGTCCTGTTCTGGGTAGCGTTTCGTCCAGAATAATGACTTCACTGTTATTAAGCGAGGCGCGTTCCAGCAAAAATTGCCATGGCGCTGACTGCTCATTACCGGCTGCGGATTCTTCTTTGTCCTGTTCTTCGCTACCATTACCAGCTGCCGATGCAGATTCTGCAAACAAACGTTGCAGGTCAATGCTGCCGTTTTTCTCTCGCACCAGACGCACGAAACCGTCATTCAAGTCTACAGACTTTATTCCGGCATTACGACCAGCCAACGAGGCATACACTCCCTGAACCTTCAATTCAGGTACTCGAATGCTGGCGGTACGGTTCCCATCCTTACGTAATTCAAGATTGTTCAAGGTCAAAGCGGCATCTTTCAGCTCAACACCCAGTGTGTTCCGCATGCGGATGTCCACCGCCGCAGTAAGCCCCAGTACACCGCTGTCCAGCAGCAAGGGTTGCGCTTCGTGTATGTATGGAGCAAACAGCTTCAGGTCCGCACCGCTCAGTTTTGCCTTCAGTGCCGCTTCGGCCGGTTTCAAGCCGAAGGCTCCTTCCAGACTGAGCTCACCGACACTATGCATACTCACAGCCACAGTGCCGTTACCGCCACTGGTGTTCACATCGCGCACTCGGATATCCAACGGGCCGAATACGTGTGCAAACCCGCCTGCTACGGCATTGTCGCGCACGTCAATTTTTGCATCATCCACTACCGCTGCATCCACACGGATGATATACGGCAGGGCATCAAGCATACTTTCCGCAGGGTTATTACGCCCTTTTGCGGTATCAGCTTTAGAGGAGGCAACGGAAGCAACTGTAGCAACGGGGGCAGTGCTATTACTCTGTCCGACGACCGTCACTGCAGAAGGTTCCGGCTGCTTCCTGACGGATTGCGGGAAATACCGCTGCCAGTTGGTTACTCCGTCTTCACCGCGGGTGACAGCCACATACGGCTTTTGCAGCATTACTCTGCGCACGTAAATCAGCTGTTCAAGCAGCGACACCCGCCCGATATCATACGAAAATGACTCAAAGCCGAATACTTTCTTCTTACCGTCAGCCAAAGCCAAATTGGTAACTGTGCCGTTGCCGCTCACCCGAAGGGCAGCACCGGAGGCCTGCTCTTCAAATGACAGGTTCACGGCAGTGCTCAAGTTGCCGCTGCTGAGTGCCAGCGGAGTTTTTACAGGCAGATATTCCCAGTAATCCGCCAGCTTGATACCCGAAGCCTCAAAGACAAAATCGGTACGGAACTTATCGCCGAACGGAACAATGCGCCCCTTAAAGTTAAGCGGGTCTCCGTTCAGAGTTGCATTAAGGCGGGGTTCGACGGGATCATCCCTGTCGCTGGCAAGGCTGGAGGTAAAAGGAACCTGCAGATTAAGGTCGGTAATAGTATGCGTCTGCTTACGGGTAAGGTCGTTCAGAACAAGTGAGCTGTTTGTAAGCATAAAGTTACGCACGGCAAACGGGAAAATGGCATTACCGGCATCTGCCTTTTTAGACGAATCTTCGCCCGACTCCAGCAGATCTGAAAAGCTGTATCTGCCCTTGCCCAAAAAATCTGCGGATACGGCAAGGTCTTGTATAGAAATATACCGCACAACCGGAGCCATATAAAAAAGCGAGATAATATCAGGGGCGGCTTTGACACTGCTGAAGGCAATAAATTCGCCTTTGCCATCCTTGCGCTGCACTTTGGTGTCACGCATCTCTACAGAAAGCGTCAGCGGGTTGAAGGCCATTCCCCCCACTGTGCAGTTTCGTTGAAGAGCCATGCCTATCTGTTCTTCAACAATGCCGCGTGCGATGTACGGAACCAGCAGAAATCCGCCAAGTATCCATACGGCCAGCAAACCGCATATCCACATCGCTGCCAGCTTGGTCCTACGCGAAAGGGTGCTCCATTGCTCAACAAATTTCATCACAGCCTCCAAGTTTCAAGAGGGAGGATTATAACTTGAACATGATGATTCTGTCAGCACAACAAAGCATAAAAAATGAAAAGGCCCCCGCAAAGCGGAGGCCCGTCAGTTCATGGCACGGCAAAACAGCCGTTGCTGTTAACTGTTTATCTCAGTTAGCCGATCTCACCCGGACCGTCAGCCGCATCAGGTTCGACAGTTACAGTGCGGCTTTTCACGAGGAAGAGAACTGCCACAGCGGCAGCCACAGCGATACCGATAATCTGTGCAATTTCCATGGAAAGGCCGAAGCCGATCTTGGCGTAGGCAAGATACGTTGCACATACGGCCGTCATAAAGGTTGCCGGAATGGATGCCAACCAGTGAGCTTTGCCGTGACGGACAAGGTACATGGCAGAGGCCCACAGCACGATGGTGGCCATGGTCTGGTTGGAGAAACCGAAGTAACGCCAGATAACGGCAAATTCCGTCTTGGTGATGGCATAACCTACTACAAACAGAGGTACGGCGATAAGCAGACGCTTAACCGGAGCCTTCTGAGGCAGCTTGATGAAGTCTGCAATGATCAGACGGGCAGAACGAAATGCGGTATCACCGGAAGTGATAGGCAGTACGATAACACCGATAACGGCAAGGAATCCGCCGATGGGGCCCATCAGGGTCATGGAAACGGTATCTACAACCGCGGCAGGGCCGCCGTTGGCCAGTGCAGCCTGCAGTTCTGCAGGGGTGTGGAAGAAGCTCATACCAAGAGTTGCCCAGATAAGTGCGATAACGCCTTCACCGATCATGGCGCCGTAGAAGATAGGACGACCGCATCTTTCATCGGGAATGCAGCGGGCCATCAGAGGCGACTGGGTAGCATGGAAGCCTGAGATAGCACCACACGCGATGGTGATGAACATCAGAGGCCACATGGGTAACTCTTTTGGATGCAGGTTTTCCAGAGTAAGACCCTGCGGGTAGAAATCGTATCCCTTGACGATTAGCATGATGGTAAGGCCGAAAGCCATAACCAGAAGAACAACGGCAAACAGCGGATACAGACGGCCGATGATCTTATCTACAGGCAGAATAGTGGCAATGAAGTAGTAGCCGAAGATAATGGCAGTCCAGATCATGGTGGCGGTGGCTACAGCGCCTTCGCCGTCCAGACCGAAGTCAATTTTTACTGCCAGCAGCTTTGCAGGGCCGAGTACGAAAACAACGCCCACCAGCAGCAACAGAACCACCGCAAAAATGTTCATGAACTGCTTTGCAAATTTACCAAGGTTATACCCGACTGCATCAGGAATAGATTTACCCTGATAGCGGACAGACATCATCCCTGCAAAATAGTCATGCACCGCACCGGCAAAAATAGAACCGATAACAATCCAGACCAGTGCGGCCGGACCATACAGGGCACCCAGAATGGGGCCGAAGATAGGGCCGAGACCGGCAATATTGAGAAGCTGGATAAGATAGACTTTTTTGGGGTCCATCTTCACGTAGTCAACACCATCTTCCATGGTGCAGGCCGGGGTAGCCCGACAGTGGTCTGCGCCGAAAGCGCGTTCAACAACCTTACTGTAAACCGCGTACCCTATCAGCAGCGCGGCAACGGCAATAAAAAAGTAAAACATGACGCCACTCCTTTGATCATGACTCTGCAAGATACGCCGGGGCGTATCCCTCCTCTGCCAGAGAGCGGAAACACGCACAGACTGAGCACGTGACCACCTACCCTGAAGTATGATTGCACAAAGTTATACTCTCATTTGCAGCATGTGCAAACAGACAGCCGCGAATTGCACTTGTTCAGGATAAAATGCACGTCTGCATGAGTGAATTGCACTACAAACAAAAAAAGCACCCGTCTTGCGACGGGTGCTTTACACTTTCGGGGTGGCTGAGATGCCGTTCTAACGGACAGTCAGCTTAAGGAAGCGCTTTTTGCCAAGGCGTACAACGTACTCGCCTGCGGCAAGCGGCGTGTTAGGGTCGTCAACCTTTTCGCCATCAACGGAAAGGGCTCCCTGCTTGATAAGGCGCTTTGCTTCTCCGCGGGAACCGGCAAGGCCGGAGTCTGCCAGAAACGCGGGAGGAGTGCTGTCTTCACCATGTTCACACCCGTAAACAGGCATATCGTCAGGCACGCAGCCCTGAACGAAAACGGCATTGAAGCCTGCGCGGGCTTCTGCGGCCTTTTCTGCACCGTGGTACTGGGCAACAATATTTTCCGCCAGTTCTTCCTTGGCAGTCTTGGGATGCAGTTCGCCGGTTTCCACCTGTTTTTGCAGGTCGGCAATCTCATCCAGAGACTTGGTGGTGATAAGCTCGTAGTAGCGCCACATCAGCTCGTCGGAAATAGACATCAGCTTGCCGAACATGTCGGAAGGAGCTTCATCAATACCCACGTAGTTGCCAAGCGACTTGGACATTTTCTTCACACCGTCCAGTCCTTCCAGAATAGGCATGGTCAGCACGCACTGCGGCTCCTGCCCTTCCTGGCTTTGCAGATGACGGCCTACCAGCAGGTTGAACTTCTGGTCGGTACCGCCCAGCTCTACGTCGGATTCAAGCGCTACAGAGTCATAGCCCTGAACAAGAGGATACATGAATTCATGGATGGAAATGGTCATGTTGCTGCGATAACGCTTTTCGAAGTCGTCGCGCTCCAGCATACGTGCAACGGTATAACGCGAGGCAAGACGGATAAAATCAGCTGCGCCGAATTTGTCCATCCACTCGGAGTTGAACCGTACTTCAGTCTTTTCGGGATCCAGAATTTTAAAGACCTGCTGTTTATAGGTCTCGGCATTCTGCAGAACCTGTTCGCGGGTAAGGGGAGGACGGGTTTCCGAGCGGCCCGAAGGGTCGCCGATCATACCTGTAAAGTCACCGATGAGGAAAATGACCGTGTGGCCGAGTTCCTGAAAATGACGCAGCTTGTGGATAAGCACAGTGTGCCCAAGGTGCAGGTCGGGCGCAGTGGGGTCGAATCCGGCCTTCACGCGCAGCGGCTTGCCCTTTGCAAGCTTCTTTTTCAGCTCTTCTACATCGATGAATTCTGCACAGCCGCGCAGAATCGTCTGGAGTTGATGATCCATGTCCATTTTCGCACTTCCATGTAATTATATTTGATCGGGAGGATGTTGCAAAGAAAGTCCGGCATGTCAATGCCGCATAACGTTGCCCACCCCCGAATCAGCCTTGTATCAGGGCTCTATTCTGATAATTTCCACGTGTACTGCCTTTGCGGTGGCGTCATCCAGTTCCACCAGCAGGCCATTAATACCGCCGCGACCCTTGGCAGGCACAAAACGGCGCGGCAAGCGGGTTACCATCCGTTCCAGAATACAGTTATAGTCCATACCGAGCACCGAAGCCTCTACCCCGCACATGCCAAGATCAGTCAGGTAGGCAGTGCCTTGGGGCAAAATCTGCGCATCATTCGTCTGCACATGGGTATGCGTGCCCGCCATTACAGAAACACGTCCGTCCAGATACCAACCCATGGACTTTTTCTCGCTGGTAGTTTCTGCATGAAAATCCACCAGCCGCACTGTTGCATCCTGCGGCACAGAAGCAAGCAGCGTATCCACAGACTGAAACGGACAGTCTACCGGATCCATAAAGGTACGGCCCAGCAGGTTGATAACCGCAACTTTATGACCGGATGCGGTCTCCGCCACGGTCATACCTTTACCGGGGGCACCGGCGGGGTAGTTTGCGGGGCGCACCAGCCGGTCTTCACGGTTCAGCACATTGTAAATTTCTTTGTGTTTCCATATGTGGTTGCCGGATGTCACCACATCGGCCCCTGAGGCCCTTATCGCTGTAAAGCCTTCACCGGTCAGACCTATGCCGCCCGAAGCGTTTTCGCCGTTGGCCACCACAAAATCAATCCTGCGCTCTGCACGCAGGGCAGGCAGATGCTCACGCAGGGCTATCCGCCCCGGCTTGCCCACCACATCGCCCAACATCAGAATCCGCATCAGCAGCTGCCTCCGAACAATAAAACATCTACCGTAGCACCGCCATCCAGTCCTTCACTTGCGGCGGGAATGCGCACAACCCCCTGTGCAAGCAACATGGTACGCAGCAAGCCGGATTTTCCGGTCACGGGCACAGCTTCTGTTTCACCGCTTTCTGCATTCTGCAGACGAACCCGCACATAGTCTTCGCGGCCTTGTCTGGATGCGACATTACGCACAAGAACAGCCCGCCTGGAAGGCCAGCCCCGCTGGTCAAAAGGTTCGCGTTCGCCGGAAAGCCAGCGTAAAAAAGGCATTCCCAGCACAAACATGACCACCTGTGCGGAAGTAACCTGTCCGGGCAGCCCCCACACGGCGCACTGACCTTGAGCTTTTTTTGCAGATGCCAGAATAAGCGGCTTACCGGGGCTGATGGCGACACCATGATTGATAACCGTAGCGCCGTCCAAGGAGTCAAGAGCGGCCATGGTAAGATCACGCGTTCCTACGGAACTGCCACCCGAAAGCAGCACAACGTCATTTTCCGCCACAGCTTTTGCCAGCATCTTTTCCAGCGCACTCTGCACGTCCGGCACAATGCCGTAGCAGGTGGCAACACCGCCTGCGCGTTGTACAAGAGCAGTCAACGCGTACGAGTTCACGTCACGCACCTGCCCCACTCTGGGCGTCTCGCTGACAGGTATCACCTCATCGCCGGTGGAAAAAATTCCTACTCGCGGGCGTCGGTGCACAGAAACAGACTGAATGCCGAGTGCAGCCAGAAGACCGATTTCCTGCGGCCGCAAAACAGTTCCGGCTGTAAGCGCCACAGCTCCAGCCGCAGCATCTTCGCCGCGCAGCATGACATTCTCATGCGGGGCCAGCGACTTTCGCATCTCAACGGTTCCTGCGCCCATGTCCTGCGTATGTTCAACCATGATAACGGCATCCGCACCTTCCGGCAAAATGCCTCCGGTAACAATTGTGGCGCACTGCCCTGCTTCCACTACAAAGTCAGCAGGACGCTCAATATCCACCACACCGATATGTTCAAGGTATGCGGGGTTTCCTTCCGATGCGCCGAAAAGGTCTGCCGCGCGCACCGCGTATCCGTCCATGCAGGCTCTGTGGGCAAGAGGCAGGTCTTCTCCGGATAGTACGTCCTGCGCAAGAACGCGGCCATCGGCTTCTTCCAATGCAATGCCTTGCACTGGCATGGAGGCAAAGCCGCGTAGTTTTTCTATGAATGTCTGAACATCAAGAACATTAAAAAAGCCAGTTTTCATTCTACCTGCCTGTGTGGTGTCGAACATTCAGTCTTGCGGCATCTGCGCAATGTTTCTGTCTCACGTGCGACACTTTCGGGCATCAGCACATGAAAAATACGCATAACTTGCCGAATTTGCATACGACAAACCGGAGGACTATCCGGCGAACCGGCAGCATAGCCGCCAACAGCGTGATGCACAAGGAGCAAAGCTCATTGCGTATACACCGGTTCTGCAACGTGCCAGCGGCATACCTGTAAAAAAAGCTGCCCGCCGCGCAGCAGCGCAACGTTGCAGCCCTGCAGCAGACATTAAGCTTAAGGTTCTATTGTGCCTTTACGCAGACGTATTACTCTGTCGGTCACATTGTTCAACCACTGCTGATCGTGTGAAACAATCACCAGCGTTGTACCGCGGGTCTTGCGCTCATCCAGCACCGCCATTCGTACAGCCAGCGAACTGTCTTCATCCAGAGATGCCGTGGGCTCATCCAGCAACAACACACGGGGTTGCAGAGCAAGACGCGCAGCCAGAGCCACACGCTGTGCCTCCCCGCCGGAAAGCTGGTACCATTGACGATGCAAAAATTCAGCGGGGTCCAGCCGCACCCGTTCAAGCGCACTTGCAAGCTGCTGCTGCGTAGGCCGGATGCCACGCACCTTCAGGCCGAACCCGATGTTAGCAGCAACGCTGCGGTGCAAAAGATACGGCTCCTGTGTAAGCAAGGTCACCTGCCTGCGGACATCTGCCTGCTCGCCGTCTGCCCTGTTACCCCGAAAATATATATGTCCTTCTGCGGGGCTTTCCAGAAAAGCCAGAATGCGCATCAAAGTGGATTTGCCGCTGCCGTTGGAGCCTGCAAGCCCGACAATCTCACCCTGCCTGATTTCCAGCCGGTCGATGCTTAACGCAACGTAAGGTTTTCCATCCCGCCCTTCAAACCGCTGAACAACATTTTCCAGCCGATATACAGAAGTATTCATCTGCTCCACCGCACTCATCGGGTTGCCGTCCTGCGCTTAAGTCCGGCCAAGGCAAAATTCACTGCGAATGCGATGACCATCAACACCACTCCCAGCGCGATGCCCATGGCAAATTCCCCTTTGCCTGTTTCCAGCGCAATGGCTGTTGTTATGGTTCGCGTATGCCATTTTATATTGCCGCCCACCATCATCGAAATGCCCACTTCCGACACAATGCGGCCAAAAGCCGCCATTGCCGCAAGCAGCATATGATACCGGACCTCCCACAGCATGGCGCGCAGCACCTGCCCGTTTGAAGCGCCCAAAGTACGCAACGTGTCCCTGAGACCGCCGTCGGCATACTCAACGGCATTGGCGGTAAGGGCGATAATGATCGGCAGGCCCAGAAGCGTCATGCCGATAGCGACACCCGGCAGAGTAAAAAGCAGCCCCAGATCACCAAGCGGGCCTCTGTTTGACAACATGGCATAGACAATAAGCCCTATGACAACCGTGGGAAACGACAGCAGCGTATCTGCAATCATGCGTAAGGCACGTTTGCCGGGAAAAGAGTAATACCCCAACAGAAATCCCAACGGCGCCCCCATAAGAAAACTGGCGACAACCGACATGGCCGTTACAACCACCGTGGCATACACAGCCGACCATGTTTCCGGATTTCCGCTGAGCAGCAGGTCCGCAGCCTGCCCCATTCCATCCACAATAAAGCTCATGTCTGTTCCTGAGTGTGCTCTTAACAACCGTTACAGCCCGAATACGTAACGGATTAAAAATAACTTCTGCCAACCTGAAATGACAAGAGGGGCGACAAAGCGCCCCTCTAAGTATCAGTTTGTCTGGTGGAGCAAAAGCCCGTTACTGCGCGTTGGGAGTAAACAGGGGCTTGCCCAGCAGTTTGAAGTCGCCGATGGCTTTCTGCGCCTTTGCGCCGGCCATCCAGCTGACAAACTTGTCTGCAAGGTCTTTTTTCACATTCGGGCAATGTGCGGGATTCACAGGCATGGCGCTGTACTGGTTGAACAGAATTTTGTCGCCATCCACCAGAACCAACAGTTCAGGATTGCCGTTTTTGGATGCTTCGTACTTAATGTAGGTGCCGCGGTCGGTCATGGTGTAACCGTTCTTTTCTGCTGCGACAGCAATGGTCTGCAGCATGCCCTGACCGGTCTGTACGTACCATGCTTCTTTTTCAGGAGCAGAGCCCATGGTCTTCCACAAGGAAAGTTCTTTCTTGTGTGTACCGGAGTTGTCGCCACGGCTTACGAAAACAGCCTGCTGCTTTGCGATCTTGGCCAGTGCGTCCGCAACGTTCATACCCTTTACGCCTGCGGGGTCGCTGGCAGGGCCGATAATTACAAAGTCGTTGTACATCAACTCGGTACGGGCAGCACCGAAACCGGCATCAACAAATTTCTTTTCTGCGGCAGGAGCGTGTACCAGCAGTACGTCTACATCGCAGTTTTCACCCATTTTCAAGGCCTTGCCGGTGCCTACGGCAGTCCAGCGCAGCTCAATGCCGGTGTCTTTGGTAAATTCGGGGGCAAGCACGTCAAGCAGACCGGTGTTATCGGTACTGGTTGTGGTGGCCATCATCAAAACGGGCTTTTCGGCATACGCAACGCCGGTCAGGCACATTACCAGTGCCAGAACAAGAAGCAGCTTCCTCATCGCATCCTCCGTAATGGTTCTTCCTAGTCAATATTAGTCTTATTTAGGCTAATTTAAACACAACTTCGAAAGCGATACCCGAAGCGACACCTTTATGTCTACAAAAGAACTTCTTCCCCCTGCTCCGGCACTTGTATTTTAAGGAAAAAAAATTCCGCCAGCTTTGGCCCGAAAACATCATTCAGACCAATACCAACGGAAACACATTAAAATAATTTGAATTATTAAAACAAAAAACAAGCATGCCAAAACCTACGTCAATTACAGTAATCCTTACGGTGCCCTGCCATAGCAACATAAAAAGCCGTTACCGATGGCAGACCACACACAAAAACACTGCTGCACCAGTCTGCCTGAGAGCTTCTGTATATTGCAGAGTGGCCGGGGGCATCACGGCAGACGAACCGGAAGGGAAAAGAAGGGCTGCAACGAGCCGCTAATGCTCCCTTGCCCGCGATTACCCTTCCAGCCCCAGTTCCCGCAGCTTACGATATACGGTCTGGCGCGAGACCCCCAGTATGCGTGCGGCCTTGGCCTTATTACCGCCTGCTTCTTTCATCGCGGCTGCAAGACGTTCTTCCCATACATCATCAGTCTGGTATGCAGCGGAATAATTGTAAGTTGCAGGAGGTTCAGAAACAAATCCGTTTTTTACTCCCTCAACCGGCTTATAGGTCGCTGTCTGACCGGCGTACAGAATTTCTGGAGGCAAAGCGGAGGCAGGAACAATTGAGCCGTTGGTCATAATAAAGGCATGCTCCACCGCATGGCGCAGTTCGCGAATATTGCCCGGCCAATTATACTGAATAAGCAACCGCTGAGCTTTACTCTCAATCCCGCTTACGCGGCGCTGGAAGTGGTTATTGAACTCTTTAACAAAGCAATCCGCCAGCAGAGGGATATCCTCACGGCGATTCCGCAGAGGAGGCAGATGAATTTCCACTACTTTCAACCGATAATATAAATCTTCGCGAAACAAGCCCTGCGCAACCAGATCCCGCAGACTTTTGTTAGTGGCGGCAACTACCCTCACGTCCACTTTAATCGGCTGGACATCACCTACCCGCTCGATTTCCTTCTCTTGCAGCACACGCAAAAGCTTAAGCTGAACGGAAGGGGAAATATCACCGATTTCATCAAGGAACAGTGTTCCGCCATGCGCCATCTGAATACGTCCGATACGGTCACGGGTCGCTCCGGTAAACGCTCCCCGCACATGCCCGAAGAGTTCACTTTCCAGCAGATTTTCAGACAGCGCGGAGCAGTTGACCTTTACAAACGGCCCCTTACCGCGCGCTCCGGTATGATGCAGTGCATCAGCAATCAGTTCTTTGCCCGTACCGCTTTCGCCTGTCACAAGAACAGTGGTATCTGTGTCGGCAAGGCTTTCAACCAGTCTGAACACATTGCGCATTTCACTGCTGCGTCCGATCATGCCCAGTTGCGAACGCTGCGCTTCCAAAGCCCGTTCCAGACCAACCAGCCTTGTTACGTCACGCGCCATCAGCATCACGCCCACACCTGCGGAGGGCGCGGCATCCTGCACACCTGATATGCCTTCGCTGCCAGCCCGCGCTGCCTGCGACGCTGCTTGCTGCAACTGCGGATCAAACTCATCCGGAACAGACTCCGGGGCAGGCTCCGTACTTTGCGCAGAAGGAGCGCCAAGAGGTACCGCAGTCAAGTCAACAATGACTTCGCCGGAGTCCAGCACCAGCGGTTCGCCGGACCGCTGAACGCTATGCTGATGCCTGAGCGCTTCAATAAGCATGGGCATGCATACACCCGCAGCGGTCCCCAGTGCATCCACACAGGGCTTGCCCTGCACTTTTTCCGGATCAATACCGAGAATCGCGCGTGAGGCTTCGTTCGCACTGAGCACGGTGTAATCATAAGACACGGTGACAATGGCGTCCGGCACTGCGTTAAAAACCGCCTTCAAATGGCTGCCAAGCGCTTCCTTTTCTTCCTGCAACCGCTCTTTTTCATCCATCAGGCATTTATGGCGCAACGCGATAGTCGCGGCCTGTAGCAAGGCCTCTTTATCCACCGGCTTGAAAAGGTACTGAAAAGCCCCCAGAGCAACCGCTTCTACAGCAGTGTCCATGCTGGGTTCGCCGGTAATCAAGATAAAAGGCGCGTCAAGATCACGGGCGCGTACGGAACGCAGCAGATCAATGCCGCTGGGGCCTCCCAGCATAATATCAGCAAAAATCAGATCAGGAGTATGCTGGCTGATGCTGTGCATTGCTTCGGCATACGAAGAGGCTGTCTCCACCGTATGCCCCGCACCGGACAAAAACACTCTGAAAGTAAAGCAGATGGACTCTTCGTCATCCACTACCAGAATACGTGCCATTACTCTGCTCCTGAAGACACCGGCAGCCTGACCAGCACACGGGTATAGTTCTGACCGTCACTTTCCAGATCCAGCACGCCACCATGGGCCTGCAGAATACTCTGACTTATGGAAAGCCCCAGACCGGTACCTTCGCGTTCAGGCTTTGTGGAAAAAAAAGGATTCAGCACTCTGGCATGAATATCACGCGGAATGCCTCCGCCACTGTCTTCAAACTCCGTAACAATCCATTGCCCGCCCTGCCTGCGCTCGCTGAACAGACGTATTGTCAGGCGCTTATCCGGACAAGGCTCTTCATAACGCAGGTTCAGTGCGTAACGGGCGTTGCTGATCACATTCAAAAAAACCTGCTGCAATTCACGGCTGCGTCCGCGCACCAGAGGCAGATCAGGGGAAATCACGATATCAAGGTCAATGCCTTCGCGCTGTAGCAACGAACGGGTAAGGTCTAATGATTCGCTAAGAACAGTCGGCATGGAAATCACATTCAGCGACTGTTTTCTGTCTCTGGCAAAAAAAAGCAGGTTATGTACGATATCTGCTATTCTGCTGCCTTCTTTAATAATCTTTCTGGAAAGATCCGCTTCAAATCCGGCTTCTTTCTGTTCCACCAACTCAAGCAGGATCTGAGCATAGTTAATGATGCCATTCACGGGGTTGTTAATTTCATGAGCAACCCCCGCTGCCAACTCTCCCAGCGAAGCCAGCTGACCGGCACGTACCGCGTCCGCGCGCAGTTGCATGACTTCGGAAACATCTTCCAGCACAACCACCCCGAAAAGAGGCAACTCTTCTGCCGCGTTAACTCCCAGACAGCTGACCTTGCACCAGCGTTCCGGCTGTTCCTCAATGCACAGGCGGGCGTCAAAGGAAACGCCGTCCACACCTGCCAGCACTCCGCACGAGATGTGACGTTGCACTAGCTCCCTGTCTTCAGGATGAAACAATTCGGCAAGGCTGCGCCCTCTTAGCTCCTGTTGCTGCAGCCCCAGCATTTCACAAATAGCGGTACTAGCCTGCATGACCTGCCCTGTTGGTGAAAGATAGGCCATCGCAGCACGTGCGGCATGGGCTTTTTCCGGTTCAAGCTGCGTCACTTGTGTAAGGCTTTCGGCAGAAAACGTCGCAACGCCGCGGGCGGGTTGCGATGACAGCAACAAAGCATAGCCCGCAACACACGCCACACGCTGACCTGCTGCAGACACGGGGTATAACGAAAACGCCCGCCATCCCTTCTGCGTCAACAATTCGTAGCGCACAGTCTCGGCGTGCTGTACGCAATGTTCAAAGGCACGCTCGTGCACTCCCCAGTCCGCACCACGCAACACTTCCCGCAAGTTTTTGCCTGTGAGTTCTTCTGCTGATTTGCCGACAATGGCCGCAAACGTCGTATTGCACTCCAGCAAAATGCCTTCGGCAGAAACAAGATATGCCGCTGCAGGTGCCGCATTCAGCAGTGTCATAGGCGCAATAAAGCCGGGAGTATGGCGCCGCACACCGGCAAGGCTGGTAAATTTTTCCGCCACAATGTCCTCTATTGGCTGACCCACAAAGCAAACCTTTGCGTGTTTTCCTTAAGTCGTAACGTAACAGACTGAGTAAAAAGTCTGCTGAAAAAAGTATCAGGATGACGTTTGTTGCGGCCTACAGCCACCACTGCATAGCTGTCTTCATCAGCTATACGAAGAATACTTTCCACAGGGGTTGTGCTGTCCATGACCAGAGTATTGATACGCACGGCAGACATTCCGTTGCGCAGCAGAATATCGCGCCCTTTATCAACAACAGCTTTGGAGTCCATTCCTTCACGCCTGAAGTGCAGCAGCGTGACTGAATGGCGGGGAGAGTCATGCAGCATAAACGCAGCATGATCCGCTATCCTGTACGATGCTTCATCCCCGTCGAGGCACAAAAGCAGATTCCTGCGCTGTGCATCAGGCTGGTGGCATATCCAGACAGGAAAATCAACAGCTTCCCACAGTAACCCGCGGCTCACGCTGTCTTCATACATCTGCTCCAGCCTGCTCAGATACCTGCTGCCAACCACAGCGGCATCATATAAGCCCTTGCGGGCTTCTTCGATGATGTCGCGCAGCACTCCGAACTGGCGCGCCAGCGCTTTTGTCTCAATATTACCAAAGGGAATTTTTTGCGACGCTGCCCAGGCTTGAGCTCCGTCCAGCAGGCTCTGCGCTTTTGTCCGGGCCAACGCCCCTTCTGCCGAGGCTTCTTCATACGGAGGCATCACATACAGCAACGTCAGCCGCACACGTGCCGGTTCATCAAAGCACCCGCACGCAAACCGAAGACCGGCGGAATACGCACTGTGTTCACTGACTGTCACCAGTAAATGCTTTTCCACATGCGCCTCCGGTTACCGTTCAAACAGGTAGGAATACTTCACACCGATACCATCGGTACGTTCGGCAAGCGCAAGCGCAATATCCTTTACTGAGTCCATTGTGACAACACCCACATCGCGCGCCAGATAATGACGCAAGGTGCCTTCACTTTCAGAATAAACCCAGACTACAGAAAACACGGAGCCGACCTCCGGCCGTGAAGGAAACTCCGCCATAGTCGAAATCAGCACCCGATACTTGGGCTCGTCTTTTTCCGTCAGGGTAAACAGTCCGGAACTGTTGAACAATTCTTTCAGTTCAAAAGCCAGCCGCGCTCCCGCGGTATCCACGCCTTCATGTTCTATGGCAACAGGAACGCTGCGGTCAGGCGCGGCTGCGGGGGTATCGGGCAGTGTCTTACGGGCTGTGGGCTGCGCTGCATGGGCAGATGCAACCACCAGCGAAAGTATAAAAACTGCCGCAACCAGAATCATTGCACGCCGGAAATGTACCGAAGTCATCACACTTACAGATTGAGAAGTAACCATATCAGCCTCCGCAGTTTGACGGTTATTACTGCAACAATAGCCACCCCCAGAGAGTGAATCAAGCTAATCCGCAAGATTAACCCGCCGTTATGCGGAACAGCGCTTTTCCGGCACTCTTTCGCCTATTCTGCTTTGCGCATGGTCAAGGGAATAAACTGCGACATAAGCAAGGAAACGCAGGCGAGAGCGGCGGCCCCCACAAAAGGAATTCTGTAATCAATCATCCACAGATACCCGCCAAGAGCCGGTAATATAACCGCACCGATGTGGTTGATGGTAAAGCTGGCAGCCATGCTGGGCGCAATGTCCGCAGGATCTGCAATTTTTTGAAAATAGCTTTTTATGGCAAGCGCAAAGTTATAAAAAACATGGTCTGCAATATATAGTGCCGCCACCTGCCACTTGGTTTGCGCCACTGCGTAACCAAGAAAAACAAAAACCAGAGCCACGTACTCCACTGTAAGCATGCTGCGTTCGCCGTAACGGTTTACAGCCCGCCCTATGGCAGGGCTTAAAAACCAGTTTACCACGTTGTTGGCAATAAAGAGCAAGGTGACTTCCGTAATGCCGAAGCCGAACTTGTCCACCATAAGAAATACGGCAAACGCTACGAAAATCTGTCTTCGCGCCCCGCTTAAAAATGTAAGCAGATAAAAAAGCCAGTACCGGCTTCGCAAGACAATGCCTTTATTCTGACGCGGTGCCGACGGGCTGGAGGGGTTCTGCCCTAAAGCCCATATACCGCCGCATACGGCAACGCCGCCCACAAGAATAAACAGAGAAGAATATGACAACCACAATGACAGCAGCGCAATGGAGCCGCCTACGGCAAGATTGGCTCCGGCAGTGAACCCGCGTATGCGCCCCATAATAACCGGAGCTTCGCCTTTGCCGAAGTACTGCAGAATCAGGGACTGGTTAAGAGTTTCGTAATAATGAAACCCGAAAGACATCAACATGGTGGTTGCCGCCACACCTGCAAAGGATGGGAACTGTCCGGTTAGAATGACGCCGCACCCCAGTATGACAATAGAAAATGCGGCCAGTTTATGCTCGCGTATAAACAAAAGCAAAAAAACCACGCCGAGCGCTAAAAAACCGGGAACCTCACGCAACGACTGCACAAGCCCCATCTGCAATCCGGAAAGACCGGCAACCTCCACTGCATAGTTATTCAGCAGAGTGCGCCACCCCTGAAAGGCAAAAGCAGAACAGAGCGCAAGTATCACAAGAAAAATCAACATACGACGGTTATCCACCGCGCTATGCTCAGCCCCCGCGACAGCAGGTGTATCACCAGACATAGTTCGTCTCCAGAAACAGTTCAGCAACAGTGTTCAGAGGAAATTCCACAGCCATGCTGCGGTAACTTATTTCAGCACCACAGCTTCGAACCACAAAATGCGGGTGGCAGCATCCTGCCATGCATCAGCAGGTAAACCGGCTTTACGGCAAGTCTGAGCCAGAAATGTATTTCTGTCCCACTCCCACTCAACGGCGACTTGCGGCAGCAACAGCCCCGAACGGGCACCCTGCTGCATAATCAGCCCGTGTCTGCCCACTTCAACAAGTTCAGGGTCAGGGCATACCTCTATCGGCCCCATTATGGAAATGGAAATATGCACATCATCCGCCTCTTCCCTTGTAAGAGGCAAAAAACGTCCGTCGTCGAACGCCGCAGCCAGAGCCATACGGGCAACAGCTTTATACAACGGCCCCTTGCCCACAACCTGCCCGATACATCCGCGAAGCGCACCACCCTGTTCCAGCGTCACGAAGGCACCCAGTTCCATGGAAACAACGGAAGAACATCCAGCCGACGGTTCAGAAAGAATCTGCTCGCGCCCTTCAAGTTTGTCTAAAATGACAGAACGTGCTGTAGCCATTAAAAAAACACGGTCAGCGTCCGTCACCTGCAATGTGAATGCAGAGGGCATAACACCTCCATAAGAGAACTATTTTGCTATAAGGGGTTGCAAAAGCAGAATACGGGCGAGATAATTAAAATCTGAACATCAGCCTGTCCCGCTTAATCTGCAGTCTGGAGAACCGCATGGTTGCAACAATGCGTCAAAAATTGATTCCGGTTCTTATACTCATCATCGGTGGCATTCTTTTAGCCTGTGCGCTGTATCTTGCACAACCTCCCAAGGAAATAATCATCGGCTTTTCCGGCCCTCTGGAAGGCAAGTATTCCGATTTAGGCGTGGAAGGACGCAACGCCGTGATCATGGCCATTGAAGAGCTGAACGCCAAAGGCGGCATTCACGGTGCAAAGCTGCGGCTGTTATCTGCCCATGACGGTTATACCCCGAAAGAAGCCGTCAGTGCCGACAACTCCCTGATTTCGCATGGAGCCGTAGCGATCATCGGGCATATGACCAGTGCCCAGATGCAGGCAGTATTGGATGCCGGAGTTGACACGTTGTACATTTCTCCCACGGCTTCCACATACAAGCTCGAAGGGCGGGATGACAACATGTTCCGCATGATTACCAGCAATGCTAAGATCGGTCAGGCAGCAGGAGAACATGCAGGCAGCCATGGTGCAAAAACAGCAGCAACAATATTTGACGTGGTTAATGAAGAATACACCCACACGTATATTGATGCTGCAGTACAAGGTTTTACAAAAAAAGGCGGGATGGCCATCGCTTCAATTCCGTTTGTCTCTACCGACCCTTCCTCTATCTTGAACGCTGCTAAAAAGGCTGTGCAATCAAAAGCAGAAGTAATTTTCACGGCATCATCCGCCAGAGACACTGCACTCCTGCTTACACACATGGGCCAGATGGGCTATACCGGCACCAGATATTCATCCTCATGGGCACTCACCCCCGCATTAATCTCACAAGGCGGCTCTGCAGTTGAAGGCACAATCTTCGCGCACCCGTACCCCATCACTGTGAGCCGACAGGAACACAAAGAGTTTCTTGACAGATTCCAAGCCCGCTTCGGGTGGAAGCCCGGCTTTCCCGGCGTGTACAGCTATTCTGCAATGATGCTGCTTACAAATGCGCTTGAAAAAACAAAGGGCAGCAAAGAGGGGTTGCGAGATGCCTTAAAAAGCATTCGCAAGCATGACGGGCTGACCAGCATAATAACGCTGGACGAATACGGCGATGCTCACATGCCTCTTTATATTTCCACGGTAAAAAACGGGGTTTTTGAGGCGTTGCAATGATGACAGGCAGGCGGCCTTCTCTCAGCAGAACCATCAGTTCAAAACTCATACGCTGGATGGGGGCTCTGGGTTTACTCAGTGCACTCTTTCTGGCCTCTTTTTCTTATCAGAGCAGGATTAACGAATTCGAAAGCCGAAGTCAGTATAGCGCCAACATCGTTGCCACGCTCGTAAACGATTTCATGAATGCAGCGTATAAATCACTTGATGCCGGGATACAGGAAAGTAAGTACGGAAAACAACAGGCAATGCACAGTTTGCAGGAGCTTTACCCTCATTTCACTAAAATAATGCTTGTTGATACGGATAATAAAATTATCCACAGTGTCCCTCCGTCCAACCCCGGGCAGGAACTTGCGGTGCCCCTGCTACCCGTTTTTATACCTAACGCACTGGTAAGCCAACCTTTAAGCATGTCCACCGATGGCGAAATGGGTATTTATCTGGGACAGGCGCTTCCTGATGAAACCATGCTGGTAGCAGAGTTACGGTTAAAAACCATCCAGCAATATCTGGCAGAGCTTTTCCCGCAGGAACAAAGCCTCATGGTTCTGACAGATGCATGGGGCAATATCATGGCGCACCCGCAATGGGACAATGTGCGCCAGTTTGCCAACATCGGGTTACGCCCGGTCTATGCCAAGATACAAAGCAAAGGATCATTTTCCGGCTCTGCAGACTTTAACGGTGAACTGGTACGCGTGTCTGCCATGCGTCTGCCGACGACCGGCTGGGTAGTGCTGCACATTATGCCAACCAGTCAAATCCTGACAGAAATTTCCAGACAGATTCTTGCGTTTGTCGCGTTATTCACCACATTGTATGCCATGCTGGCAGCAGCGTTTTTGTATGAACTGCAGCGCGGCATAGCAAAACCCCTGCAGGAATTCACCGGCACCATCAAAAGTGTGGCAATGGGTGCATGGCCTCTGAAACACAGCAGTCTGGAAACGTATGAAGAATTTCATGAAATGCGCATGGAATTTGACAATATGTCAACTGCGCTTGAAGAACGTCAGGCAGAAATCTGGCGGGAACGCACTTTTGTGCAAAGTATCATCGACGCCATGCCTTCTGTAGTGGTTGCCCTTGATGCACAAGGCAATGTCACACATATGAACCGTCATGCGAAAGAGCGGGTGAACTCTGAACTTACCTCGCACCCTTTACCGAACATACAAAGCATCCTTCCTCAGATTGCGGACCAGATGGACCAACTGGTTGAAGCAATCCGCAACCGCACTCCGTTACGTCTGACCCTGACCAGTAAAAACAAGCAGGGTGTCACCGTACATGAAGAAGCGCAACTAGCACCGCTGCCGGAAGGGTTTGCAGGCGGTGTGCTGCGTGTTGACGATATAACCCAGCGAATCCATATGGAAGAATTGATGATTCAGACAGAAAAAATGATGTCTGTAGGCGGTCTTGCTGCCGGTATGGCACATGAGATCAACAATCCGCTGGGCGCAATCCTGCAAGGTACGCAGAATATACGCAGAAGAATTTCAAACTCTCTGTCAGCCAACCACGTTGCGGCAGAAAAGTCAGGCTGTACGCTGCACAGCATTCTTGCATACATGGAACAGCGTAAAATAACATCGTTTTTGCAGGGGATACAGGATTCCGGAGAACGCGCAGCGGCTATTGTATCCAACATGCTCACTTTCTCACGCCGCAGTGACTCCAGCCCGACGACGACCAATCTGCACTCCACTCTGGACCGGACAATACAGCTTGCCTCCAGCGACTATGACCTGAAGAAAAAATATGACTTTCGCATGGTAACAATCGAGCGCAACTTTGCCTCTGACATGCAGGATGTCATCTGCTACCCCATCGAGCTGGAACAGGTGCTGCTTAACCTGCTGCGTAACGCTGCGCAGTCGGTTGCAGCAAAAGGGGCACAGTTGAAGCAGGCAGGAAGCAAGGCTGATTTTGTGCCGCGTATAAGCCTGACCACCCGTCAGGAAGGAAAGTGGGCGGTTATTGAAGTAGAAGATAACGGAACAGGAATGAGCACCGAAACCAAGCGTAGAATTTTTGAACCGTTTTTCACTACCAAGCAGACAGGGCAAGGAACAGGGTTAGGCCTTTCCGTGTCGTACTTTATTATCGCCAAAAACCACAGAGGTTCACTGACGGCGGAATCTGAAGAAGGGCTTGGCACAAAGTTCACTATCACTATTCCCGTCGAAGGGCCGCAATCCGTCCCCAAACTCGATGATTTTTCGTAGTGCCGGCAGGCAGCGGCGAAACTGGCAACGAACCTGAATCCAAGTTGCAACGAACACTCAGCGGGCTACCTGTTACGCTGAGTCACTTGATATCCATTCAAATAATTATGGTATGGCCTGTCAAACCTCAAGTCTACTGCGCCTAACCAACTGATATCGCAGACACCGCAGTGCTCGCACAAAAGAACCCACCCGCTTGTTGCTGCTCCCGAAATCAGCCAGCCAGCAGCATGGCTACGCCCAGCACCGCAAACAAAATGCCTGTAATCAGATTCATGGCGCCCTGCCTGCCCCCATATAGGCGACGAATGAACGACGTGTTCAGCATGCAAACAAACAGCAGCCAGCCGAAAAACGCCTCCACCACAATAATCCCGCCGTAGACAGCCTTCTGCCACTGGGTGGAATCCACAGAGACTATCTGTGTAAATACGCTGAGGATAAACAGGGTGACTTTAGGGTTAAGAAGGTTGCAAAACAAACCGTCAAAAAAACCCTGTTTTACACTAACCTGTTTGCGCATCATATCAGCCGTTGCAAACAGCGAACTTCCGCCACGAACCCCCTGAAAACAACGGTAGGCCACATAGAGCAGATAGAGTGCGCCAGCTATCTGAATACCGCGAAATACCGCAGGGTAATTTTGAATTACCAATGCCAGCCCCATCACGGAAAGCGACACATGCACCATAAGTCCGAGGCAAATGCCTGCTACACAGGCATACGCCGCAAGCGGCCTCTCACCTTGTGGCACAGCCATGGCATGGCGCATTATCAGCAGCATGTCAGGACCGGGGGTCATACGCCCGAAAAAACAGGCAGCCAACAAAATCATTATTGATTCAAGCACAGATAACTCCCTGCTGATACATAACGAGAACTCATAACACCTGTAACCTAAAAAAAACAGGCAGACGAATAAGCGCCTGCCTGTCGTCAGATTTAAAAATCATTACTTAATGGGCAAACAGCGAGGACTGCATCTGGGCAAACAGCATCTCGCGCACCCACCTGTGGCCGGGGTCGCCATGGAAGCGGGCATGCCAGATAATGGCATATTCAAACGGATCAATCTCAAAGGGTAACGGCACCCACACAAGTCCGGCCTCGCCGTGGGTACGCGCCTGAATGACATTGCGTGCAACGTGGGATGGCAGCGTCAGAAGAAGATCGGTACGCGCAACGATTTCTATGGCAGACGCATAAAACGGCACATGTAACCGGATGTTGCGTGCATGCCCCAGCTTGCCGAGCATTCTGTCGATGATCCGCACTTTATCGCCGCCGATGGTAATGACAGCATGGGCAGCGTCAACGTACTCATCCAGAGTAATGGCACCAGCCGAAGCCAGAGGGTGGCCTTCACGCATCAGGCAGGCAAAGCGGTCTTCACCCACGCGCAGCTGTTCCACAGAAGAAGGAACTCCTTCTGTCAGGCAGGTAGCCATATCGATTTTGCCTTCGGCGAGCGAACGCATACTGTCCGGTTCCCAGCCAATGGCCTGAATATCTATGCCGGGCGCTGCTGCCAGAATAGCGCCAAGCGCATCCGGCAGAATGTATTGCGCCACGTAGTCCGTAACCGCCAGAGTAAACGAACGGCGACATGTTGCGGGGTCAAAATGCTGCGCCTCAAAAAGAGACCGGACATTCCCCAGCACAACTTCCAGCGGCCCTTCCAGATCACGGGCTCGCTCGGTAAGTACCAATGAATTACCGGAACGAACCAGAAGGGGGTCGTTGAACAGTTCGCGCAACTGGGCAAGGTTCTTGCTCATGCCCGACTGTGTTATGTGCAATCTTTCGGCTGCACGGGTCACGTTGCCTTCGTCCAGCAGCGCTTTAAGCGCAACCAGCAGATTCAAATTGACGGAAGAAATATCCATGTAGCAGCCTTCTTTTACTCTGCAGACATACAAAAAAAGCATAATGAGCGCTGTCATCCGGCAGGATTCAGGCACGGACTGCCGCTTGCACAGCCCGAGTCAACGACAGCAGACGAATATTCAATTCAAAAGTACCTGCTCAGACCTTACCGCAGCAGGTGCGTTGCAATACTGGTTCGGCTACAACCTAAGCTGTACCCTTTACACCATCCGCCGGCACCATAACCGTTAAACCGGATTACGAAAAGCCTTTGCGCTACAGGCAGGATAGCACTTTCAGGTAGCACTGGGCTGGCTGCGGTTAGGGGTGATTATATACTTTCATGCCGCAACCCGTTCATCAGCCCGCTCGTCAGCACACTCGCCTAGCCACTCGTCTGGCCACTCGTCTGGCCACTCATTAGTCCGGCCCGTAGCCTGTCCGAAAGATCACCCGGAAGTCCGGCCTGAAGCCAATCCGGCAACCTGTCCAGTTGACGCATTGTACACGTCTGCCTGCTGGCCGGCTCCCTCTAAGCCTGCCGGTCTAAAATCCCTGTTCCAGAGCAGGCGAAATGAGCATGTCAGGCTGCGGGGCAGCAAGTCCCTTGTCAGACGAAGCAAGGTGAACAACGCGCCCTTCAAGCTTCAGCCGTCCTTCCGCAAGCCACTGAAGAGCCTGCGGGTAAATTCTATGTTCCACGGCATGCACCCGCTCGAGTACGGCATCAAGGGAGTCCGCCGCAGTCATGGGGATGGCGGCCTGAATAATCACCGGCCCGTGGTCCATTATTTCATCCACAAAATGCACTGTGCACCCAGCAATGCGCACACCGTAATTCACGGCATCCGCCACGCCCCGCACTCCCGGAAAGCTGGGCAGCAGCGCCGGATGAATATTAATGACCCTGCGGGGAAAAGCATTCAGAAAAACAGGGGTGAGCAGGCGCATATAGCCCGCCAGCACTATGGTATCCGCCCCTGCCTGCCGGATGGCTTCCACCAGCGCAGTATCAAAGCTTTCCCTGTCTGCAAACGCGGTATGGCTGCGTGCCCATACGGGCACTCCTGCCTTGCGCGCACGTTCCAGCGCAAAGGCGTCCTCTTTGTTGGAGGCGACCAGACGCACCTCTGCATCCAACGCTCCATCAGCAATTCTATCAAGCACAGCCTGCAGGTTCGAACCATTGCCCGAAGCCAGCACCGCCAGTTGCAGCGGCATAACGCCTCCTGTCACAGTTATAAAACACCGCCCCGCAAAAAAGCAGGGCGGCAGAATACGCTTACATTAAAGCAATGGAATCGCCGTCGCGCACGGTGCCGCCTTTCAGCACCCGTGCAAACACCCCTTCAGTGGGCATTATACAAAATCCGACGGTTTTGTGAATATTGCACTTATTATGACACTTCTTGCCGATCTGGGTAATTTCCAGCTCTACGCTGTCACCCACGCGCAACTTGGCGCCCAGAATAAGATTGGTCAGAGGCAGACCTTCCACCAGCAGATTTTCGGCAAAGTCACCGGCTGCCAAGGTAGGCATGCGGGAGCGCATCTTATCCACACTTTCCACGGCAAGCAGGCTGACCTGACGACCGGAGCCGCCGTGCGCATCGCCTTCTACGCCATAATCTTCACGCAATTCGATGGAATCCACCACCTGCTTACGCTCCCCCTTCCGTTCGCTAATGCACACTGCTCTAACTGTGCCGGTACGGTTCATAGAATCCTCACTGGTTACTAATGCTGAAAAACAGGCGCTGCATACGCAAATCACCCGCACACGGCTACCATGCACCATACGGTATCCGTATAAAAGGCGACCGGGCTTCCTGTCGGTTCAGCACAGAGTAAAAGCGATTAACCTGCGCCGCAAGCGGTCACACCGTCGTTGCACCATAGAACAAAGAACACGGGCCGGAACAATCCGGCCCGTGAAGCATGCATAGTAAGGAATATTAAGCCTTGGGCAGCTGGACAACCAGCTCATCCACAAGAGCGGGGATGGTGTAATCTTCCGGCTGGATTGTGCAGGCAAAACCATAACGTTCCAGCGTCTTGCGGGTAACAGGGCCGATGCAGGCCATGTGCACCTTTTCGTACTGACGCATGACTTCCGGCTCAACCAGCAAGAAGAAGTTATCAACAGTGGACGAGCTGCCGAAGGTGATGCAGTGAATGCGGCCCTCTTCCAGCATATCCAGCACAGTCTGGCGATTGGCGTCGCCAGGTACGGTTTCGTACACGGGCAGAATGTCCACCTGCGCACCGGCGCGGACAAGCTCTTCGGGTAACACTTCGCGGGCAACTTTTGCGCGGGGCAGCAGAATCTTGCTGCCGTCCATGCCAAGTTCGATCATGCCTTTGACCACGCCTTCGGCGACGTACTTTTCAGGAATAAAATCAGGCTCGATGCCTTTTTCACGCAGAATATCGGCAGTGGCGGGGCCGATGGCCGCAACCTTTGCCTTGCCCAGAGCGCGGCTGTCCAGCTTGAGTTCTGCCAGCTGCTGCCAGAAATGTTTTACGCCGTTGACGGAGGTAAAGACCAGCCAGTCGTATTCAGGCAGGCGGCGGATTGCGTCATGCACAGGCGCATAATCTTCCAGCGGGCGGATAAGAATGGTGGGGAACTGGATTACTTCCGCACCCAGATCGGTCAGGCTGGAGGCAAGGCCGCTGGCCTGCTCGCGGGCACGGGTAACAACTACGCCCTTACCCAGAAGCGGCAGTTGTTCAAACCAGTTCAGGCTATCGCGCAGTTTGACCACATGGCCCACTACGATAAGGCTGGGAGAAGAGAATCCGGCCTTTTTACCTTCTTCAGGCAGCGTACCGATGGTAGCGGCAAGGCTCCGATGGCGCGATGTGGTGCCCCAGCGGACCAGTGCTGCGGGGGTATCGGGGTCCATGCCTGCTTCAATAAGCTTGCGCGAAATTTCAGGCAGGTTCTTCATACCCATAAAAAAGACCAGAGTGCTGGCGCTTTCTGCCAGAGCCTTCCAGTTATGGGCGGATTCAGGCTTTGTGGGGTCTTCGTGACCGGTGATGAACGATACGGAAGAAGAATAGCTGCGGTGCGTCAGCGGAATACCGGCATAGGCGGGCCCGGCAACGGCGGAGGTGATACCGGGCACTTCTTCAAACTCAACACCGGCATCAAGCAGTTCTTCGGCTTCTTCGCCTCCGCGACCGAAGACATAAGGGTCGCCGCCTTTCAGACGCGCAACCACTTTTCCTTCTTTCGCCTTATCGACAATAAGCTTGTTGATGCCTTCCTGCGACAAGGTATGGTCGCCGCCTTTCTTGCCTACATAAATAATTTCTGCACCGGGCTTGGCGTAATTCAGAAAGGCATCATTTGCCAGATAGTCATATACGATGACGTCGGCGCGCTTCAGCACGTCACGCCCCTTGATGGTCAGCAGGCCGGGGTCGCCGGGACCGGCGCCGATCAGATAAACTTTCATCCTTCCTCCATATGGGGGCCGGAGCGCTCCGGCGTCTTTAAAAGCTCTGTGTGGTGTGTGCAGACTCTGTTGCTGCAACATGCTGCCGAAGCAGCCTGTTTTGCCGTTGCAGAACAGAACCGGTGCTCTGTTCCTGCAGGCAGCACAGGCGGGAACACACCTTGCGGGCTGAAGCCCGTAAGAAAAAGCGGGCGCGCCGCCGGCTTTCCGACCATAACGCGACGCACCCGCACTGCAGCATAAGGTACTCTGTTTTAGAGCTAATTCATAGCGTCTGCAAGCCGCTTGCGCAGACTTTCAAGCTTTTCCTGCGCTGCGCCCAGTTCTTCGGCACGGGCACGCTCTTTAGCTACGATGTCAGCAGGGGCACGGCTTACAAAGCTCTCATTTGCCAGTTTGGCTTCCAGCTTTTCTTTTTCTTTGCCCAATTTGCCCAACTCTTTATCCAGACGGGCAAGTTCAGCGTCAAAGTCGACCAGACCTTCCAGCGGAACGATAACTTCGTTGCCTTCAACAACTGCTGAGGCAGAGGCTTTAGGTCCGGTCACATCAACACCCAGAGTCAGCTCGTTCAGGCGGGCAAGCACGCGGATAACTTCGTCATTGGCCTGCAGTTCCGCCAGAGCATCTTCGGACGCCACACGCACCATTGCGTTCAGACGCGTTGTGGGGGCGATGTTCAGTTCGGCCTTGATGGTACGTATGGCGGAAATAACACCCTGTACCATTTCCATGCGCTTTTCAGCTTCAGGCTGTACGCAGCCGGGACGAGCTTCGGGGAAACGTTCCAATGCGATATCGGAACCTCCGGCACCGGGCAGCACGCTCCAGATTTCTGCCGTAACAAAAGGCATGAT
>NZ_JBKEBF010000016.1:0-46665 GCF_047973035.1 Oleidesulfovibrio sp. | reverse complement strand
GGTGCCGTGGATATTACGTAGATACAGTTGGAAAAAATAAGGCAAAGATACAAGATTACATTAGGCACCAACTTGAGCATGATAAGCTTGGTGATCAATTATCTCTTCCATATTCTGGAAACCCGTTTACGGGTCGCAAGTAACAGAGATGCAGATGCCAGACGAACGTGCGCCTGCTAGGGCGCTGCTAGTAAGAAAGCCTTATAGGCGCATATGAAGAACCCCCAGCTATGCTGGGGGGTACCTTTTTTTGTGTGCTTTTAGCAGCGCTGGCTACTTTGCAATGCCTACTGCACGACGCTCGCGGATAACAGTAACGCGAATTTGTCCGGGGTAGGTAAGATTCTTCTCGATTTTTTCCGAGATATCTTTGCAAAGCAGGTAAGTTGTATCGTCATCAACCTCTTCAGAGTTGACGAGTACACGTATTTCACGGCCAGCCTGAATGGCGTAGGCTTTGGAAACACCTTCCATGCTGTTGGCGATACCTTCAAGATCTTCCAGTCGCTTGACGTAGTTTTCAAGCAGTTCCTTACGTGCGCCGGGACGTGCGCCGGAAAGGCTGTCCGCAGCCTGAACAAGCACAGCAAGTGCGCTTTTGGGCGGTACATCTTCATGGTGCGCCGCGATGGCGTGGATGATTTCTTTGGACTCGCCGTATTTTTTAGCCAGATCTGCACCGATAACGGCGTGCGGACCTTCAACGTCATGATCGACAGCTTTGCCGATGTCGTGCAGCAGACCTGCACGTTTGGCACGTTTTTCGTCCATGCCCAGCTCGGCAGCCATAATGCCGCACAGCGATGCCACTTCCATGGAGTGCTGGAGCACGTTCTGCGAGAAACTGGTACGGTACTTCAACTGACCCAGCAGGCGGATAATCTCGGGGTGGATGCCGTGAACGCCGACATCAAACGTTGCCTGCTCGCCGACTTCACGCAGCTGGACTTCCAGTTCCTGCTCACACTTGCGGACGATGTCTTCAATGCGTGCAGGGTGGATGCGGCCGTCACTGATAAGGCGCTCCAGAGCCATCTTGGCAATTTGTCTGCGCAAGGGGCTGTAGGCCGAAAGAATGACGGTTTCGGGGGTGTCGTCGATGATAAGGTCGACGCCTGTGGCGGCCTCAAGAGCGCGGATGTTACGGCCTTCACGACCAATGATCCGGCCTTTCATGTCTTCGCTGGGCAGGCTGACGGCTGTGACAGTCTGTTCGTTGACAAAGTCACCGGCATAACGCTGCACAGCGGTGGCCAGAATTTTCTGAGCACTGCGCGAAGCGGTTTCCTTGGCTTCGGTTTCGATGACTCGCATCATCTTACCGGCTTCGTGGCGGGTTCTTGCTTCAATCTCGCTGAAAATTCTAGCCTTGGCTTCTTCAGCGGTGAGGCCGGAAATTTCCTGAAGCTTTTTATCCTGCTCGGCGATTTTGTGCTCAAGCTCTTCTTCTTGCTGACCAAGCTTTCTTTCGCGCTTGTTCAGATCTTTTTCTACAGCAAGTGCTTCATGTTCTTTCGACGCAAGCTTTTCAAGTTTTTCTTCAAGACGTTCCGTCTGTTCCTGCAGCTTGCGTTCTCTGATTTTCAGTTCGTGTTCGCGCTCTTTGAACTCACGCTCAAGTTCGCGTTTCTGGTTGAAAAGCTCATCCTGCCCTTGGATAAGCACTTCCTTCTTGTGCGCCTGTGCTTCTTTGCGTGCTTCCTCAATGATGCGATCAGCCAGTTCGCGGGCGTCCTGCAGACGCTTGGCGCTGACTATCTTGTGCAGTACGAAGCCTGTGGCTGCTCCCACTGCGATGCCCACGAGGAGGAGTACGATTTCTAAAAGGCCCATATGCCTCGACTCCCTTTTATGGTAATCGGGTGCGTTGACCCGGTTGAATGAATCCCGATGCGGTCACGCTGACCGAGCGGTTCCATAAAGGGAAGCGGGCGAGCATGGAAATATGCGTTCTGCCTGCTGGATGATGCTTTCCCAAACGGGTACAGATGAAAGCATCTATGGGAGGTGGATACGACTTATACATTGAGGCCCCGGAGAGCCGTGTGCCTTCTATTGCAGGACCTGGTTGCCCAGGTGGACATCTGAGGCGGAACTTCAGGCTTCCCCGAGGGGCATGCACACCGAACCGCCGTTCCGATATCCTTGTATTATGCTTGTGAGGTCAGCAACAGTTGGTCAATCACGTACACTCCAGGGTAAACTCTCTTCTTCATCGCCCGTATCGGGCTGGTTATGCTCATCTATCTTTGCCAACAGCGCCGAGAGCTTTGTATGATACTCTTGTTGCTGGTGGTTTGATTGCAGCAAGTCGTCTGCCAATCCCAGAACCAGAAAAGTCAGGAGTTTTTCCTTGCTAAGCTGCTTCCCGTGGAATTTCAGTTTATTATAACGCTCTTCGACGAGCTGGCGTGCCTGTTCGACCCGTTGCGGATCGGCTTCGGCTTTAAAGGACACTTCAAGTCCCAGTACGGATAAGTTGTAGCTGCGCACGGTGCGCTCTATTCTTCCCCGGTGTGGGTTTTCAGTTTACCAAGCAGGGTATCCATGCGGGCCATAACGGTTTCACGCGTGGTTCGCTCCTGCTCGAGCGACTCCTTGAGTTCCCTGTTCTCATCTGCCAAAGCAGAAAGCCCTGAGTCTACCTCTTCTTTAAGGCGACGGTTATCTTCACTCAATGCCTCAATAGTTTCGAGGAGAGAGTCAATCCGGCTTTCCAGCTGGTCTAATAGCCCCATGTCTGAATTGTAATCATTTTGACGCATGAAATCAAGGATGGCGCTTTTTGCGCAGGTTTTTCTGACGTCCCCGTGCGATGGCAAGTTCACCATCTTCAACGTCTTTGGTTATTACGGAGCCGGCTCCCACCAAGGCCTCATCGCCTATTTTTACAGGGGCAACAAGGGCAGAGTTGCTGCCGATGAACGCTTTTGCACCGATTATGGTGCGATGTTTATTTATTCCATCATAGTTGCAGGTAATGGTTCCTGCACCGATATTTGCTTCGCTTCCTACATCGGCATCGCCAAGATAGGTCAGGTGGCTTGCTTTGGCACCTTTACGCAGAATGGCTTTTTTCATCTCAACAAAGTTGCCGACTCTTGCATCTTCTTCCATCACTGCGCCCGGTCGCAAGCGGGCATACGGGCCGGCAACGGCACCCGTGCCTATTTCTGCCTGCTCAACATGGCTGAAGTTGCGCAGTTCGCAGGCAGGATGCAGGACGCTGTTTTTTACCCAGCAGTGAGAATGAATAACTGCTTCTGCACCAATAGCCGTCTTTCCGTATAGTTCACAAGGCCCGTGAATAATGGCCCCGGGCTCTATGGTTACCTCCGGCCCGATGCGGACTGATTCCGGGGCATGAATATGGACACCCCGCTCAAGGTGCGATTCGACAATCTGCCGGCGTAGCGACTCTTCGGAACGGGCAAGTTCCGCAGGAGTGTTCACGCCCATCAGGTTTGTATCGTGTCCGCACTCAACTCCATGTACATGGAGTTCCTCTGTCACTGCAAGACCGATAATGTCGGTAATATAATATTCACCGTTGGCGTTTGCGTTTGATAATCTGGATAGCAGCGGTGCGACGGTTGCCACTTTCAGCAAATAAATTCCGGCATTCACCTCGTTTGGTTCAGGGCCGAATGTATTTTCGTCGTAATCTTTCACTTCAACAATAGCGTTCACCTTGCCCTTTACGCGCACTACGCGCCCAAAGGCATTTTTTTCATCCAGTGTAAGCGTGATAAAGCCAACGTCCGCTTGTGCTGCTGTTGTTTCGGCTACCAGTTTTTCAAGCGCACTTTGCTGAACCAGCGGAGTGTCCCCATTGATTGCCAGAATAAACTCTGCGCCTGAGGCTGCTATATCATCCCAGGCACACTGCAGCGCATGACCTGTGCCCAGCTGCTCTTCCTGCATGACAAAGCTGCGTTGTTCTTCTGCAAAGGCATCACGGACAAGCTGAGCACCATGCCCGATAACAGTCCAGATACCGCCCTGTATGATGGGGTCTAAGGCTCTGTATACAAAACGCAGAATCGGCTCCCCCAAAAGCTCCTGTAATACTTTTGGCTTATGAGAGAACATGCGCGTGCCTTTGCCCGCCGCAAGGATCACTGCGCCTATGGAATACTTGTGCGAGGACATAATGTCTCCGTGTGAGTATCTTAGTTAACCTGTCTGATTAGTACAGGTGGAAAAACAAATGAAAACTACAGATAGAAACCATCTATTGTAAAGATAAATACGAGAAAACTATACGTTCATCTTTGATTGTGAGGTTGAAGTTGGTAAGGGCAATACTGTATCGGACCGTGGGCTGCACCGATAATATTGGAAGAGGTGAGGTCTTTTTCGGCATATGTCGGAGCAGTTTTAGCTATAAGTGGGCGGTACAGATGTGACGCTGAATGCATCAAAAAGGGGGATCATATTTTGTGAATAATGCGCGATGTTCGCGGAAGCCAGCATGGCGTGGGAGGAGAGGGGACGTCGCGTCGCCGTTCATGCGTTTCGAGTAGTTCCTTCTGAGGGCTGACTTTTAAATGTATGCAAAGGCAAGCTTGAAGGCCGCCCAAAGACAAACGGAGTGGAGTTACCACTTGCGCGTCACATGGAAGCAGCCCCTCTGTTTTGTAACACCGTTACAGTGGGCAGAGACAATAATAAAAAAACGGGCCGACTAATGTCGGCCCGTTTAAGGTTCTGGTTGCTACCGTTGCGTGATGCCTAGGCAGCGTCACGCACCCGGAGGCGAGCCAAAGCACGCTGCAGAGCGGCTTCAGCACGGGTGGCGTCGACTTTGTCACGCTGGACATTCAAGCGCTCTTTAGCGCGTTCTTGTGCCTTGCGTGCGCGTTCGATGTCGATGTCCTCGGCCCGTTCGGCAGATTCGGCCAGAATGGTTACCTTGTTGTCAGAGACTTCAGCGAAGCCGCCGGAAACAAAGGCGTAATGAGTCTTGCCGTTAGCCTTATAGTACAGGCTGCCGATAGCCAGGGCAGAGAGGAACGGGATGTGGTTGGGCAGTACGCCGAACTCACCCTCGTACCCGGGGGCGCCGACATAGTCCACCTGCTCGCTCAGGACGACCTTGTCCGGTGTCACGATTTCAAGCTGGAGAGACTTTTCCATGAGTCAGCTCCTTAAGACTGCTGACGCTGATTGAAGCGCTCAACCGCCATTTCGATGCCGCCCACCATGTAGAAGTCGTTCTCACCAAGGTGGTCGTATTCACCGTTCAGAATGCCGCGGAATGCCTTAATGGTGTCCTCGAGCTTTACGTATACGCCGGGGGTACCGGTGAATACTTCCGCCACGTGGAAGGGCTGAGACAAGAAACGCTGGATGCGGCGTGCGCGTGCAACAGTCTGCTTGTCTTCGTCGGACAGTTCGTCCATACCCAGAATGGCGATGATATCCTGAAGGTCTTTGTACTTCTGCAGAACCATCTGAACTTCACGGGCTACACCGTAGTGTTCGGCACCAACAACGTTGGGGTCGAGAATACGGGAGGTGGAGTCGAGCGGGTCAACCGCAGGGTAGATACCAAGTTCTGCGATCTGACGGGAAAGAACGAGAGTACCGTCAAGGTGCGAGAAGGTGGTAGCAGGTGCGGGGTCAGTAAGGTCATCCGCAGGTACGTAAACAGCCTGAACCGAGGTGATTGAACCCTTGGTTGTAGATGTAATACGTTCCTGCAGGCCGCCAAGGTCAGTACCCAGAGTCGGCTGGTAACCAACCGCAGAAGGCATACGACCGAGCAGTGCGGATACTTCCGAACCGGCCTGTGTAAAGCGGAAGATGTTATCAACGAACAGAAGAACGTCCTGGTTTTCTTCGTCACGGAAGTACTCTGCGCAAGCAAGTGCGGTCAGAGCAACACGTGCACGTGCTCCTGGGGGTTCGTTCATCTGGCCGTAAACAAGCGCTGCTTTTTCAAGAACGCCTGCGTCTTTCATTTCATGGTAAAGGTCGTTACCTTCACGGGTACGCTCACCAACACCTGCGAACACGGAGATACCGCCGTGCTGCTTTGCGATGTTGTTGATCATTTCCATCAGAATAACCGTCTTACCAACACCGGCGCCGCCGAAGAGACCCATCTTGCCACCCTTGGGGAAGGGGATAAGAAGGTCAACAACCTTGATGCCGGTTTCAAGCAGTTCAACGTTTGTGTTCTGCTCGTTGAATTCAGGTGCGGGACGGTGAATGGGCAGACTCTTTGCAGCGTCGATATCGCCCATTTCGTCCACGGGACGGCCCACAACGTTCATGATGCGGCCCAGAGACGCGCTGCCTACGGGCACCATGATGGGGTTACCAGTGTCGGTCACTTCCATGCCGCGTACGAGACCTTCGGTCGCGTCCATGGCGATAGTACGAACAACGTTGTCACCCAAGTGCTGTGCCACTTCGCAGATAAGCTCGGGGCAGTCAGTGTTGTTGGGGTTCTGAATCACCAACGCGTTCAAAATGTTGGGAAGGTTGCCATCGGCAAACTCGACGTCAACAACGGCGCCGATGACCTGAGTGATCTTGCCTATGTTACTCATACCTCTTTAGCTCCCTTTTATCCTTTCAGGGCTTCAGCGCCGCCGACGATATCCATGAGATCTCGGGTGATCGCTGCCTGTCTGGTCTTGTTAAAGAGCAGAGTCAGGGAACGAATCATGTCGTCGCAGTTTCTTGTGGCGTTGTCCATCGCTGTCATACGTGCAGCGTGCTCACTGGCCGAAGTGTCCAGAAGACCACGGTAAATCTGCACTTTAATGAAGCGGGGCAGAAGCTCTGCAAGCAGGCCTTCAACGGCGGGTTCGTAGGTGTACTCCTTGGAAGGAGCTGCAACTTCTTCTTCACCTTCTGCTGCTGCCATGGGCAGAAGCTGGAGGCGCTGAGGAACCTGCCTAACCATACTCTGGAATTCGCCGTAAACCATGACTACTTCGTCCAGCTCGCCAGTCAGGTAAGCGTGAATGACGTCCAGTCCGAGCGAGTTAGCCATTGAGAAATCAAACGAGTTCATTTCGTTGATAACTTCTTTGGCTATTTCAAACTCAGTCTTTTTGACGGCATCGCGGGCTTTTTTGCCAACGCAGTAAAACTTTACTGTCTTGCCTTCCTGAGCCTTTTGCCTTGCAAGACGCAGTGCGTCATTGATCAGGTTGACGTTGAAGCTGCCACACAGGCCGCGGTCAGAGGTGGCGAGGATAATACCGCAGGTATTAACTTCTTCACGCTTTTCCAGCAGCGGGTGGACAGACGAGTCGGCCTGAGATGCAAGGTCGCCCAGCATTTCATAGAACTTAGCAGCATAAGGTCTGAAACGTTCTATGCGGGACTGAGCACCGCGCAACTTGGCCGAGGCCACCATGTTCATCGCTTTGGTGATCTGTTTGGTCTTCTTCACACCGGCGATTTTAAGTTGGACATCTTTCAAAGAAGGCATAATACCCCCCGCGATTAGGCGGTGAAGCCTTTTTTGAACTCTTCGAGAGCCGCTTTCATGCGTCCTTCGATGTCGTTGTCAATGGCCTTTTTCTCGTCAAGATCCTTGAGGATATCACCCTTGGCGTCTCTCAGGAACTCAAGGTAACCAGCTTCAAACTTACGGATAGCTTCAACCGGTACGTCGTCCATGAAGCCGCGGGTCGCAGCGTACATGGAAGCTACCTGCTCGTTGAACGGCATGGGCTGGTACTGGGGCTGCTTAAGCAGTTCAACCAGACGTGCACCACGGTTCAGCTTAGCCTGAGTGGCCTTGTCAAGGTCGGAGCCGAACTGCGCAAACGCAGCCAGTTCACGGTACTGGGCAAGGTCAAGACGCATGGTACCTGCAACCTGCTTCATAGCCTTAATCTGTGCAGCGCCACCAACTCGGGAAACGGACAGACCAACGTTAATTGCGGGGCGGATACCTGCGTTGAACAGGTTGGGCTCGAGGTAAACCTGACCATCAGTAATGGAGATAACGTTGGTCGGGATGTAAGCGGATACGTCACCGGCCTGAGTTTCAATGATGGGCAGTGCGGTCAGAGAACCGGCACCCAGGCTGTCGTTTACTTTTGCAGCGCGCTCAAGTAAGCGCGAGTGCAGGTAGAAAACGTCACCGGGGAATGCTTCACGTCCGGGAGGACGGCGGAGCAGCAGGGACATCTGACGGTAAGCAGTAGCCTGCTTGGACAGGTCATCATAAATGATGAGAGCATGTTTGCCGTTGTCGCGGTAGAATTCAGCCATTGCACAGCCTGCGTAGGCGGCGATGAACTGAAGCGGTGCAGGCTCGGAAGCGGTAGCGGAAATGATGGTGGTGTATTCCATCGCGCCGTGCTTCTTCAGGGTGTCTGCAACCAGTGCAACGGTGGAGCGCTTCTGACCGATAGCCACGTAGAAGCAGTGGATGTCGGTGTTTTTCTGCGCAAGGATGGCATCGATGCAGACAGCGGTTTTACCGGTCTGACGGTCGCCGATGACGAGTTCGCGCTGGCCGCGGCCGATGGGTGTCATGGCGTCGATAGCCTTGATACCGGTGGGCATGGGCTCGTGCACGGACTTACGTGCGATGATGCCGGGAGCTTTAAGCTCAACAGGACGGTAGTCGGTAGAATCTACCGGTCCTTCACCGTCGATGGGCTGGCCGAGGGGGTTAAGAACACGGCCCATGACCGCATCGCCCACCGGCACAGAGAAGATCTTGCCGGTACGTTTTACCGGGTCGCCTTCTTTAATGTTGGTATCGGGACCCAGCAGGGCGACACCAACGTTGTCTTCTTCAAGGTTCAGAACCATACCCATGAGGCCGCCGGGAAATTCCAGCAGTTCCATGGCCATGGCGTTACGAACACCGTAAACGCGTGCAATACCGTCACCGACGTACAGTACGGTACCGGTTTCGCTCATCTCGACTCGCTGTTCGTAATTCTGAATCTGCGATTCGATGATCTGGCTGATTTCTTCGGTCTTAATCTGCATGGCCCTACTCACCCCTCTTGATGTTATCCTTCAGAATGCCCAGCTGTGCGCGCAGGCTGGCATCAAGAACACGGTCACCGACCTTCAGCACGACGCCGCCAAGGATGTCCTTGTCTACGCTGAAGCTCAGCTCAATCTTCTGTCCGGCCTGCTCTTCGAGCTGGGCCTTTACTGCGTCGCGCTTGGCTTTAGCCAATTTGATAGCAGTAACCAGCTCGCCGCGGATGACACCTTTTTCGGCATCAAGCAGAAGACTGTAAAACGCGTTAATGTCCGGCAGGTCGGCCAGTCTACCTTTGTCTGCAAGCAGGTTGCAGAAATTGCTGACAGTTTGGCCTGCACCAGCGGCTTTTAAAAGCTTGCCCAGTACCGAGCGCTTTTCTTCGATGCTGAAAAGCGGGTTACGGAACAGTCTGGCAAGCGCGGGAGATTCCTCCACGGCCTTAGCAATGGCGGAGAGCTCGGAACCGAAAGCATCGAGTTCGGCAAGCCCCTGCTTTTGCCCTATGGCAAAAAGCGCCCTTGCATACCTACGAGCTGCGATGTTGCCGGTCAATTGAGCACCACCTTTGTTAAGTACTTGTCGATGAGCTTTTCTTGCTCTTTACCGTCCAGACGCTCTTTGAGCAGCTTTTCGGTTGCTTCAACGATCAGGTCAGCCATTTCTTCGCGCATAGCATCTTTGGCGTACTTGACTTCGTTTTCAGCAGACTTTTTGGCTTGTTCAACGATTTGCTTGGCAGAGACTTCTGCCTTGCTGATGATGGCTGCTTTCAGAGCCTCACCTTGAGCCTGATACTCTGCGAGAATGGCTTTGCGCTCATTTTCGAGATCTGCGATACGCTTTTCCACGTCACCAAGTTGTTTCTTGGCATCTGTTTTACGCGTTTCCAGATCGTTGAGTTCCAGCTCAATGCCTTTGCGTCGTCCGCCAAAGAAAGCAATAAGCTTCTTGCCGGCCGCGTAGTAGATGATTGCGATAAAGATCGCAAAGTTGGCTAGCCTGAACCCGAGGTTTGTCCAATCGTAATGGCTTTCCCCGGAAGCGGCTTCACCGCCGGCTGCCTGCGCAACGCCCGTGGCCAGGAGCACTACGCCAAGAACTAACAACAGTTTTCTCAGCCCTTTCAAAGCCGAACCCTCCTTCACTTTCGCCGTAAGTGTTAACCGAGGACCTTGGCCGTGGCCTTTTCCGCCAGGGCGCCCACTTGCCCTTTCAGCGTATCCATAGCCGCTTTTACATCCTTGGCAACCTGCTCACGGGAAGCTTGCAGGATGGCCTGTGCCTCGTTAGAGGCTGCTGTAACAAGCTCCTGCTCCTTGGCGAGGCCTTCTTCTTTCTTTGCTTCGCGAGCGGCAGTGGCGCCGCGGCGTGCTTCAGAAAGGGCAGCCTCATAGTTGCTGAGCTTCTGGTTGGCATTTTCGAGGAACCCCTCGGTATCGCCTACCAGTCCCGACATCTTGTCAGCCCGCTGCTTGATGATCTCCCTAATTGGCCGAATAAGGAGAGCATTCAGCACCAGGAGCGTGACAAGAAAGTTCACCAACTGAATCAGTAAGGTGAAGTCTAAATTGATCATGCCTGCTCCCTTGGTGAGGTTGTGAATTTAAGCTCAAAGTCACGATGGGTTTAGCCAATATAACCCGTTGTGTCAAAGCCTTTTTTGGAAATTTATGATAGCTTGTGAAAAAATTCCTGAATGTAACTGTCTGTTTAAACAGTATATACATGAAAAAAGGGTCGCTATTGCGACCCCGTGATTACTTGGAGTCTTCAGAAGTGGCTGCGGGGTTTTCTGTGTCCTTCATGACGACATCCCCCTGCAATACTGCACCTTCTTCGATAACAAGAGAGGGCGTATTGAGAGTGCCCATCATCTGGGCAGTGCGGTGCAGCACAGCTTTTTTGGCTGCGACTACAGTACCTTGAACCTTTCCGCTGATGATGATCTGTCCCACGTTGAACTGCCCCTGAAGGTTGGCTTCCTTGCCCACGATCAAGGTTCCTTCGGAGTTGATCTCCCCGGTGAAGGACCCGTCTATGCGAACTGATCCCTGAAAGTTCAGCTTGCCGTTGTATACTGTTCCCGCCCCCAAAAAGGCATTGATTTCATCTTTAGACATCCGTGAAAGCTCCTTACTGGATCGCGAAAATAGAGACATGACGCGTTATCCTTTCATGACTCCGATCATGATGCTTTGAAAACAAACCGGCGCATGGACACATTAAGCACCAGTCCTATCAGACAGAAGTTTACAATGGTGGCACTACCCCCGTAACTGATAAAGGGTAGGGGGATACCTACCACCGGCATAAGCCCGACTACCATGCCCATGTTTATGAGAATTTGCCAGAAGAAATAGAAGAACACTCCCGCGCATAAAAAACTGCCGAAGCGGTCCTTGGCATCTCTTGCAGAATTAAATATGGCCAGCAGGAACAGGCAGAACATGGCCAGCAGGATCATGTTGCCGATAAAGCCCCATTCTTCTCCGAACACTGCCACGGCAAAGTCTGTGTGTTTTTCCGGTAAAAACCGTAACTGCGACTGCGTTCCTCCCAGAAAACCTTTGCCCCATATCTGACCTGAGCCGATGGCAATCTGAGACTGGATGATGTGATACCCTGAACCCAGCGGATCGCGCTCCGGGTCAAGAAACGTGAGAATGCGCTGTTTCTGGTAATCGTGCAGGGCAAACCAGCCTAACGGAATGAGGGGGGGCAGTGTGAAGAGGCATGTTTTAAATACGTGCTTTGCAATGCCGCGATACAAAATGACCCCGCCTACGTTCAGCAGGACGTTTAGGGTTGTCCCGAGGTCAGGCTGTGTGACAATAAGCGCTGCAGGAATAAGGCATATGCCTAATATCTTGAGTAACTCGCCCCAGTCCAAGGGTTGTCCGCCACGTGAAAGCAGACGGGCTGCAATGATCAGCGTGCTGATTTTTGCCAGCTCACTTGGCTGCAGGTTGAACAGGCCGAGTGATAGCCAGCGTTTGGCGCCGTACACTGTGACACCGAACAGGTGCACTCCGACCAGCAGCAATACCGTGAGGATGAAGATGGGCCACGCAAGGCTTTTCAGGTGACGATAGTCAAACAGCATGACTGCAAGCATGCAGCCCATGCCTACGGTGCCCCATATAAGCTGCTTACGGTAAAAAGAGGAAAGGGTAATACCCTCATCCACGCGAAAGCCGGAAGCAGAGTACAGGTTTGCCACGCCCACGCCGAAGAGCAGCAGGGTCATGGCGATAAGGCCCCAGTTCATATGGGTAAGGACGCGTCTGTCTATAGGGCTCATCAGTTTACTTCCTTTACTGATTCCAGAGGGCCGAACAGGTGGTCGAAAATCTCTTTTACAACAGGACCTGCAGCACTGCTGCCGCCTCCGCCATGTTCGACCATTACGACGACAACATAGCGCTTGTCGCCTTTTTCTCCCCACGCAGCCATCCAGCCGTGGTCACGCTCCCAGTATTCCATTTCGTCTTTTTTACGGCGTTCTTCACCCACAATACGAACGACCTGTGCAGTACCTGTTTTACCGCCTATGACTGCATCCGGTCTGCGCAGTTTGCGGGCGGTACCACGAGCGGAGTCTACGGTTTCCACCATGGTCTTCAGAATAGTCTTCATGGTTGCACTGCTTGCAGGGATTGTTCTTTGAACTTGCGGAGGTTCATCAAGCAGCAGCTGCGGCTTAAGCAATTTGCCTCCGTTCATCAGCGCACCAAGATAACGGGCTATTTGAAGCGGGGTGACCAGTGTAAAACCCTGCCCGATGGAAATGTTCAGAGTTTCGCCCCGTTGCCAGCCTTCGCCGAAACGCTTACGCTTCCACTCGCGGGAAGGAACGAGGCCGGAACGTTCATGCGGCAGGTCAATTCCCGTCAGTTCGCCAAAGCCGGAAGCCTTGGCATATTCTTCGATGCGGTCAATACCAATTTTGTCTGCCACATCATAAAAATAAACGTCGCAGGATTCCACAAGCGCTTTGTTAAGATCGGTCTTGCCATGCCCCCACTTTTTCCAGCAGCGGAATACACGGTTCCCCATCGGGTAGCGTCCGTTGCAGAATACTGTTTCTTTCGGGTCGACAACCTTATCCTCAAGAACAAGCGCGGCCATCAGTAATTTCCAGATGGAAGCCGGAGGATAGACGGACTGGATAACTCTGTTTTGCATCGGGTGGCGCGGGTTGTCGCGCAGCGCTGCCCATTCCTTGTTTGTCAGGCCGCGGGCAAAAGCGTTGTTGTCGAATGCAGGAGCTGTAACCAGCGCCAGCAGCTGGCCCGTGTCGGGGTCCATAACCACAATGCAGCCAGCCTGCCCTTCCAGCAGATGGAAAGCTTTGTGCTGCAGTTCAAGGTCGATGGACAGGTTAATGTTCTCACCGGCCTCCGGCGCACGGAGAATGTTGTGAGTCAGGTCGCGACCGACTACGTCCACCTCAAGCTGGCGTAGTCCCTTACTGCCGCGCAGGCGGTTTTCCAGTATCAGTTCAAGCCCTTGCTTGCCGACAGTGTCACCCAGTGACAGTTCGGGGTCTTCTTCAAGCTTCTTTTCGTCAGCTTCACTCACGTACCCTAACAAGTGCGCAAGTTCAGGCCCTGTGGGGTAGAAGCGGCGAGGGCGGACGATAATTTCCAGCCCGGGCCAGCGGTTGATGTTTGCTTCAACCACGGCAAGCAATTCGAAAGGAATATCCGGTACAAGGATAAGCGGCTCAAATGATTTTACCTTGCGTCTGTCACGTGTGTAACGGTCGGTAATGTCTTTAAGCGGGATGCCGGTCCACTGGCTTATCTGGGCAAGCGTGGAAGGGATGTCGCGACAGTCTTCACGTACCAGCCCCAGACCGTACGCAGGGCGGTTTTCTGCCAGCAGGGCCCCGTGGCGGTCGCGTAAAAGGCCCCGCGGAGCATACATCTGCTCCTGTCTTAACCTGTTGTCACTGGCTAAGCGTGCGTATTCTTCGCCTTTATGAATCTGCAGATACCAGAAGCGCAGGGCAAAAATAAGGAAAAGCAGTGCGACAAGGCCCTGAAGCAGAATCATGCCGGTGCGAGGCGGCTGGAAGCCTTCCGAATCAAGCTGGACTTTCATCGGTGACGAACCTCGCTCTGATAAGACGAACCAGCAGCCAGCATACAGGGATTACAAGAGCCTGTATGATGCTTTCATGAATAAGAGGCTGCAACAGCAACGGGATATCCTGTAACATGGCCATGATACGTATTATGCCGTAATGCACCAGCCCAAGCGTAGCGGAAAGCAGCAGGACAAAAGAGATGTTATGCGCTTCAAACAGCCAACGACCGGCTTGAAAAAGTACAATGGTGATCAGGTACTGGGCGACGGCCGGTCCGAAAGACATTGTGCCGCAGCCTTCCTGAATAAGTGAAAAGAATATGACGAGCCAGAATGTCTGGACAGAACGTTGTTCCTGAAGCGCAATGATCAGCCCCGGCAGAAGAAAATCAATGCCGGGTACGAATTTTTGAGCCCATATGGCGGCTATGGAATAAAAAAACCACCAGATAACATTGCGCATGATCGGATGTCTCTTGGTATTGCTGGTCAAATAAGGGTGCCGCCCCATGGGGCGGCACATACATTATACGACGTTATTGCGGGCTGGTCGCGTTGGTATGCTCTGCGTGAGAATCTTCCTCCTGCACTGTGTCCGTCTGATGGAGCATGGCAGGACGACCGGGGGGCCGTTGCAGCAGCAGTACTTCTTCCAGCCGTTCTATGTTGGCCAGCGGTGTTGCATGCACCGTTTGAAATAGCGATATGTCAGAATGCTCGATGCGCTTGATGCGGGCAACAGGCAGTCCTTTGGGATACGCGCCTGCAAGCCCTGATGTCACAAGGATTTCGCCTTCTTCCAGTTTCGCATTAAGCGGAACAAATCGCAGCACCAGTTCCGAGCGCGGCCCTGTACCCATCAGAATGCCGGGGGTGCGGCTGTCTCTGCCAAGTACGGCAACCCTGCTGGAAGGGTCTGTAATAAGCTGTACAGTGGCCGTAAACGGCCCTGCCCGCATGATTCGCCCTACAACCCCTGTGTGCGTAACAACAGGTGTGTTCGATCCGGCTCCCTGCAGGTAGCCTTTGTTCAGCATGATGCTGGACAAAGCTGCTTCGGAGCCAAGTCGCTGGGCGATGATACGGGCGCCTACACGTTCCCATTCCGCCGGAGCGGAAAAACCGTTAAGGGCGCGCAGCCGCAGTAGTTCCTGTTCTTCTTCGCGTGCCTGTGCCAGTTCGAAAGAAAGCTCTTTCACTTTGGCGGCAAGCTGTTCATTCTGTTCGCGTACATCTATCAGATAAATGTAGTTTGCCCAGAAATCGACAGCGTTTCTATGTATCCACTCGCCCGGCTTTAGCACGGCACCTGCGAATTCCAGTCCGGTATGCGAAGCCGCATCATCCAGAAAGCCGGTACGCAGGTTCCATGTGTATAACCCGAGGTACAAAAACAGAATAAAGAACAGTACGGCTAAAATGCGTTTGGGCGAGGCGTTAATCGATTGCGACCTCCTTCAGGATGTCCAGATTGTCCAACGCCTTGCCGGTGCCGACAACAACAGTGGAGAGCGGGTCATCCACAACGGTGATGGGCAGAGAGGTTTCTTCGCGCAGCAGCTGATCAAGCCCCTTCAGCAGGGCCCCGCCGCCGGTAAGAACGATGCCGCGGTCAACGATATCGGCGGCAAGTTCGGGCGGAGTCTGTTCCAGTGCGACACGTACGGCCTGAACAATTGAATCTACCTGTTCGGAGATTGCCTTGCGTACTTCTTCAGACGTGATGGTAATGTTCTGGGGAATGCCGGTAACAAGGTCGCGTCCTTTCACCTCAAGCTGCTGCTCGGGGTCCATGGGATATGCGGAACCGGTTTTGATTTTGATTTCTTCAGAGGTGGATTCACCGATAAGCATGTTATACTTACGTTTTACGTGCGTCATGATGGCTTCATCCATCTTGTCGCCGCCAACGCGGACAGATCGCGAATACACTACGCCGGAAAGAGAAATGACTGCAACTTCCGTGGTGCCGCCGCCGATGTCTACAACCATGTTGGAGGTAGGCTCCTGAATGGGCAGATTGGCACCGATGGCTGCGGCCATAGGTTCTTCGATAAGGTACACCTCGCGTGCACCGGCACTCTGGGCAGATTCTTTTACTGCGCGCTTTTCAACCTGCGTAATACCTGTGGGCACGCAGATGATAATGCGCGGGCGAACCAGACGGCGCGAATTGTGTACTTTTGAAATAAAGTGGCGAAGCATGGCTTCGGTAATTTCAAAGTCAGCGATGACACCGTCTTTCATGGGACGGATGGCCTGAATATTACCGGGGGTACGGCCCAGCATGCGCTTGGCATCCTGACCGACAGCCAGTACAACATTGCCGCCGCGGTTGTCTTTTTTAACAGCAACTACGGAAGGCTCGCGCAGAACAATACCTTGTCCTTTTACATAGACACAGGTGTTTGCGGTGCCCAGGTCAATAGCCAGGTCGTTGGAAAACATACCCAGCATGAAATCTATTGCTTTAGCCATTATTGTCTCACTTGCCTCTGGGGAAATGGGTGCGTATTTCAGTTTTTATTAACAGCGTGTGCTGCCAAATTGTCCGACTTGTCAACTGGAAAACCGATGAACAGATATCACCAGCTTTCTGCATACTGGCGCAACATGTACGGTGCGCGGATACAAAAAATTCCTCTTGATGCGGGTTTTACATGCCCGAACCGTGATGGAACCTTATCAACACGTGGTTGTATTTTTTGCAATCCTCAAGGTTCCGGATCTGGTCTGGGACTTAAAGGGGTTACCCTGCCGGAGCAATGGGCATATTGGCAAGGGGTTTACGGGCCTCGCCACAAGTCGGGGTTATACATAGCCTATTTACAGGCATTTTCCAATACATATGGACCACTCGAAAAGCTTGAAGACACACTTTCCCAAATTGAAGGGCTCACTGGTGTCATCGGTATCGGTATCGGAACCCGCCCCGACTGCCTTGATGAGCAGCGTCTTGACCGCATAGCCCGAAGTCTTGAGCGCATCAATGCCACTCTGGCTGTGTCGGGTATACTAGGTGAAGGCGTTTGCGGCAAGAGCAGGGCTGAAATTTGGCTGGAACTGGGGCTGCAGACATCCAATGACGAAACTTTGCTGCGGATTAACCGCGGACATGATTATGCAAGTTTTGTAAACGGCGTGCATATGGCCCATGACCGCGGTATAAAAGTTTGTGCGCACCTTATTGCAGGGCTCCCCGGCGAAACTGTGGCGGACTTTTCGCAGACTGTTGCTGATGTAGCCGCGTTGCCGGTGGCAGGCGTGAAATTTCACAGCCTGTATGTAGCAGAGGGGACCGGAGTTGCCAGACTTTGGCGCGAAGGGTTGTATGAGCCTATGGGTATGGAAGAATACGCCCGTGCGGTCGCCCATGCGCTGCCCGTTTTTTCCGCGGATGTGGTTATACACAGACTTACCGGAGATGCTGCCGAGGGCGAACTGCTTGCACCGGACTGGAATACCGGAAAGCGGGGCGTGATTGCCAAAATAGAGGCTATTTTGGGGGATGAAGATATCTGGCAGGGTAAGTTTGCGGATGCGCCGGGTGCTGTGCCCGCATGGTTCAACCATGAGCTGGCTCTGCCGGAGGGGCAGAGAGCTGCATGGCGCAGAGCCATGTCAGAACGTTGCAACAGCTTGAGAGATTCAGACGAAAGTGCCATGCTGTAGCCACGTGGGGCGGTTTCAGGGATATACCTGAAGCGCAGCCTCCGGCTGAACTGTGGCTGCACGTACTTTGCGTGTTTGCTATGTGTTCAGCTTTCCGGAATATCCTGATGAGACTGCAGGCGGCTGCATCTCTTTTTGCCTTGTCTGGCATGGATAACGGGTACTGTGCCCGAACACATCAGGCAGCTTGTCTGATGATAGCGGTGTGTTGTTTATACGGCTTTCAGCCTGCAATGCAGCACAACAGGGGATGGCTATGTACGATATGGAACTGTTGGTCAGCGGGCCTCTTGCCATGCTGCTTGATTGGACCGGCGGGCCGGATGCCGAGGATGCGGCTTCGCGATGCCGCAGCCGTTGTATAGCAAGTATCGGCTTACGCTGGTCTGCCGGACTGGAGGAAAGTGGTCTGCTGTCGGGCTGTGCCTTGCCGCGACCCGGAGCGGAAGCTGAGGATTCACTTGCCCGGACGGCCGTTGCCTATGCAGGCGAGGTACCTTCAGGCAGGCAGAACGATGTTGCGTCACTTTCGCCGGAAGGCAGGGAGCTGTTGCATCTGCTTGGCAGGTATGTAGCGGGTGAAGCTGTTGAGTGGCCTGCGCTGGAATTTCCCATGCAGAGCCTTTCTCCGTTTACTCGTGATGTGCTGGAAACCCTGCGTACACGTGTTCCCAGAGGCCATACTGTAACTTACGGACAACTTGCCGAAATGGCAGGTCGTTCCGGTGCGGCTCGCGGGGTAGGGCAGATAATGGCGCGTAACCGCTGGCCGCTTCTGATTCCCTGCCACAGAGTGGTGGGCAGTAACGGATCGATGGTAGGATTTACCGGTGGCGGAGTAGATATGAAACGGTATCTGTTGCAGCTTGAAGGGGGCATTCTGTAATACTTCTTGTCTGGCTCCAGCTGGCTATGAAATCAGCAAGGCGCACCAGGACGGCAATGTGACGGGAACATAGGTACCTGCTACAAATCGTGCCGGAAGCGTGGCCGTTTTTTCCGGAACGTCAGGATCTTGCCAGCGTCTGTCCGCAGTGCATAATGCATGAGTCCATGACTGTTGTCGTGCAAGCGGCGTGATTGCCGCATCAATGGGAAAGCTGACTTTTTCATTAGAACAATTAAGCAGCAACCATGAGCTATACATATGCTCAGGGTCTGTCCTGCCTATACTCAGCACAGTCGGGTGTGGACGTTGCGTGGTAAGCCTGTCAAAAGAAGGGCTGTCCAGTGAGGGCAGCGTCTGGCGCAGCCTGATGCAGCGTCTGTATAACGAGTGAATAATTCCGTGCCGCCCTGTGTGCCGCAAGTCCCAAGAAAGGCGTGACCTTGCAAATGACGTTTGCGCATGTGGCGCAGGCGGAGTAATGCCTTTATCTGGCCATCCGAATTCTTTTGCTTCCCGTGCTCTTCCTTTTGCTACTGCAGAGTTCAACGAGTCGCTGTGATCTATGAAAAAGTGGAACGGAGCCGGATCGTTGTACTCTTCACCCATGAAAAGCAGCGGAACAAAAGGGGAAAGCAGCAACGCCGCCGTAATCATTCGTCTGGAAGCATCGCAGGTCAGCATGTGCATCCGTTCGCCCAGCGGACGGTTGCCTATGGTATCGTGATTTTGCAGATACGCAATGATGTGTTCAGGCTTCAGGTTGTCCGGCTTGCTGCCATACGGGCCGTTTTGCCACGGCAGAATTTGTCCTTGCCGGAACCAGCCTTGCGTGAAGATTGTTTCAAGCGCGTCTATGGTAAATATTCTGGAATCATGATCAGTCCCGTCGTCGGGATTGGTTGTAGAATTTTCGGATGTTGCAGTAGCGGGTGTGACGACATTCTGCAAATCCGTAGCTTGTTCTCTGTCTTTTACAGGGTGAAAGTCAGCATAAAATCCGTGGCGTTCTCCTGTTGTCAGCGCATGCACTGCGTGGTGAAAATCGTCACTCCACTGCGAGTCGAGGCCGAAGCCTCCATCACTTTGCGGGGTGACCAGATGGATTTCGTTGCGCGTGCTTTCTGCAATAATGTGCAACCTGCGACCGGTTGTCCGGCTGAGGATGGCGGTCTCACGGGAAAGGGTCGCCAGTATATGTTCTGCTGATTTATCAATGATATACGGTGTGGCATCAAGCCGCAGGCCGTCCATATGAAAATGTGCCAGCAGCCTGAGACAACAGTCCAGAAAAAAACGCCTGACAGGGCCGCTGTTAGGGCCGTCGAAGTTGGGGCAGGCTCCCCATGGTGAATGATGAGAACTGGACAGGTAAGGCCCGAATCGGGGCAGGTAATTTCCTTCCGGTCCGAGGTGGTTGAGAACCACATCGCCGTACACCGCAAGCCCGCAAGCGTGTGCCGTATCAACAAAACGCCTCAGAGCATCGGGGCCGCCCAGCCTGTGGTGCACCGAGTACGGAAATACACCATCGTACCCCCAGTTCCAGCGTCCGGTAGATTCGACAAGCGGCATAAGCTCCACGGCGGTAACGCCTAAGTCTGCGATATCCGGCAACCGCTGCGCTGCCGCATCCAGAGAGCCTTCTGGAGTAAATGTACCGGTATGGATTTCGTAAATGACGGCATTCTTCATGCTGACAGCACCGAAGGATTCGTCAGTCCACGTAAATGCTGCCGGATCGTCCAGCATCGACGGGCCGTCAATTCCGCGGGGTTGGTGCGCTGAAGCTGGATCGGGCAGCAGGTCCTTACCCAGACGGAAACGATAGAGAGTACCTGCAGGCAGGTCGCTTACTATCGCTTCGCGCCAGCCGTGACTGGTGTACTGCAGCGGTATTTCCTGTTCGCGTGGCTGTTCGATAACCAGCGTTGCCGGTTTACGGCGGGGGCTCCACAATCTGAAAAACCAGCTGTTGTTGCTAAGATGTCTGGGCCCGTGGGCTGGAATAAATACATTTTCCATAGTTAGAAGATGCTTTGAGCATGGAACAAAGTCAATGGGCATGAACAGAGTTCTGCAACTTGAAGCATGATTGCAGTTATGGCACTTGTGGTTCTGAGCGACAAAAAAGGGAACTATGAACGATAAAGCCACAATCATACCAACTGTACTGGAAAGACTAGGTAAACTTGAGGTCGGACAGTGCCTTGATATGCGTACCTTCAAACGTAACCGTTCGGTAGCTATTGTCTGTACTGGTAACGATAACTTTACGGTTGTTGAGCGCGGATTTCATGAAGAAACATGGCACGATATGTCAGCGGAAAAGATTAAGCGCCTGCTGAAAACCTTGCTTAAGAGAGAATTCCCGCGCAGTCACAAAATACGCCTTTACACGTTGGATTCTTTTGATGATGCCGATGTGAACCGCATGGGGCACGGGTCCGGGCGGTTCGGGGCATGATGGTTCCGCTAAATAGCGCCGTGCAGGAAGTTTTGCGACGGCTTAAGAAATTGCCGGATGGCGGTGCAGTGGATATGCGCACTTTCAAGCGTGACCGGTCGGTTATGGTACAGAAGTGCGGGAACGGTACGTATCGTATTGTGCAGGATGGTTTTGAACAGCGTACCTTTGCGGACGTGCCCGAAGCAAAACTGAAGAAACAATTGCAGTCATTACTTTCTAAGGAATTTCCACGAAGCAATAACGTCCGGCTGTATCAGGTGGATGTGGAATAACGGGCAATGCCCTTGTATGTTAAGATGCTGAAAAGCCTTGATCGGAGCGGGCGTAACGCCCAGAGAAAACGCAAAAAGATAAGTGGTGATTGCGAGGGCTGCCGGCACCGGAAAGGCAAAAGTGCAATATACCAGATTGATGGAACGTATGCACAGAGTTTGGGAAGATAAAAGTAGCTTTTTAGTTGCCGGACTTCTGCTGTGGCTTGGCTGCATACGTTACTAGCGGGAAGGGGGGCCTTTTAGTCTGATCTGATTTTCCGGGGGGCGTATCTGCGCTAACTCACTGTTCCAGCCTGCCACGAAGACGTAGTCCGTTTGCTTTTACCATTCTGTATACTTTGAAATGTCTTGCTCCTGATTCCGGTCCCGTATTCTTTATTGCAGAACAATATGGCGACATGATGAATGTTTCATCCGTCGCCGTTTTTGTCTGGTGCTGCTACTCGCGCCAGTGTTCCGGTTTGTCCATTGCCTTGGCGCATCTTACTGTTCCGCTCACTCCGATTATGGCTTCAGGCTTCAGGGGCAGCATCATCCACGCATCGGCAACTTCTTCGGGTATGGGGTAGGGAGCATGGAATCCTTGTCTTGCTGCGGGCGCAAAGCCGCACCTCGGATAATAGTCTGGATGGCCCAGAACAAAGACCAATTCACATTCCTGCTGTTTGAGCAGTTGCAAGCCATACGAGATCAGTTGCGTTCCTATTCCTTGCGACTGCATTTCAGGTATGATTGCGAGTGGTGCCAGAATCTGGACGTTAATCTTGTATGGCGTCCCTTCGATGTGCGCCGCTGTGAATAGAATGTGCCCGATAGGTGTTCCATCGGCGTTACAGGCAATGACAGAAAGAGCAGGCAATGCGGATGGATCGTTAAGGAGATCCTGAACCATTTCTGCAACAGAGGGGTCGTGGGGGAAAGCGGCAAGGTGAATATCCAGAATGGCAGCAAAATCTGTAGGTTCTGCTCTTCTGAAGGATACAGCCATATGGTCCTCGCTAGGAATGGATGTTTATTGCATACGCTGTAGGTATGCTAAAAACTCTTCTGTATTGTGGTCAATGATTGCGCAATGTGTTGTCTGTTGAAACGAAAAGGGTGGAGTTCTTCACTTGCAAAGTATTAACGCGGTGCATGTTGTTACGCAGATAGTAAAACGCTGCATCAGGGTGTTGTATCCTGATGCAGCGTTATCGCGTTGTGCCGTTATTTGAAAACTATTCCGGCAACACCCAGTCTGGGCGCGGGAAGTGGCAGGTATACCCGCCGGGAAAGCGTTCAAGATAGTCTTGGTGCTCCGGTTCCGCTTCCCAGAAGTCGCTTGCAGCGGCTAGCTCTGTTACGGCTTTTGCAGGCCATAATCCTGACTTGTCCACATCGGCAATCGCTTTTAGGGCTTCTTTGCGCTGTTCCTCGGACGTATAGAATATGGCGGAACGGTATGAAGAGCCTCTGTCGTTTCCTTGGCGGTTCGGCGTAGTAGGGTCGTGAATCTGAAAAAAGTACGCCAGCAGCCTGCGGAACGATATGACATCGGGGTCAAAGATTATCTCTATGGCCTCGGCATGTCCTTCATGGTTGCGGTATGTTGCGTCGGGCACGTTTCCGCCAGTGTACCCGACACGCGTGGCTTGCACGCCATCCAGTTTGCGGATGAGGTCCTGCATGCCCCAGAAACATCCGCCTGCGAGTACTGCCCGTTCTGTGCGGGTAGATTGTTTTGGCTGAGTGATCATCTCGAGCCTCCTTCTGCAAAAAGGTGCGCGTATTCGCCGTAGCCTTCTTCTTCAAGTTTTTCTGCGGGAATGAATCGCAAGGCTGCGGAGTTGATGCAGTACCGAAGCCCTGTCAACTCTCGGGGCCCGTCGGAAAAGACATGCCCCAGATGGCTGTCTCCATACCTGGAGCGTACTTCCGTGCGGATCATACCATGGCTGGTATCTTTTTTCTCGACGACGTTTGGTTCCACTGGTTTTGTAAAGCTCGGCCATCCGCAACCGGAGTCAAACTTGTCTCTGGAAGAAAACAAAGGTTCACCTGATACTATATCCACATACAGGCCAGCTTGCTTATGGTCGTGGAATTCGTTGATGAAAGGACGTTCTGTACCATTCTCCTGTGTGACTCTGCGCTGCTCGTCAGTCAGCGCTGCAACAGCTTCTGTACTTTTGGTATATTTGCGCTTCATAATGCACCTGCTTTATTTGGGAGTGTGGCGTTCTTTTTTAATAAGCATTGTGAGCGCGCTGTCGATACCGGAAGAAGCCGGAAGGGAATAGGGAGATGTAGGGGCAGATGTGGCGGTATGAAAAGAAAAAGCCCGCTTAAAGCGGGCTTACTTGCGACTTGCAGCACTACAATGACGGTGTACTGCCCCTCTGCCAGTTTAAAACTCCCTATACCGCCAATATGTTGGCGCACATAATGTTTTGAAAAACAACGGGGGGAAATGCTAATGTTGTAATGCGCTTTATTGATTTGTTTTCTGCTCCCGGCATACTTATTCTTGGTTGTGAGAGTAAGGTACCACAGCTTAAAATCTATATATAACTTGGATGCGAGCGCCGTGGCTGGTGAAGTCGGATTTAGCTTTGCCGTCGTAGTCGGCGGATAACATCCAGCTCTCATCTGCTGTTTCCCACGCCAGACCTGCACCATACTGTACACTAAATTGCTCCACGTCTGCGCCCTTGGTGGTAAAGGTCGAGCCCCCACCCGTGAAAGTTTGCGTGCTTTCCGACGTATCGCCAATAAAATCATAAGCCACCGATGCACGCACTTCAGGCTTTAATGTGCCGCCGCTTATAACGATATCCGCGTTATAACGCGCACCAACTGCCAGCTCGGCAATATCCAGACCAGTGGCCTCAGTGCGCATATTCAGCGCACCCGAACCGGTTTCTGTAAAACTATCTACATCTGCGTGGATATATTGGAAGTTGGTATAGGGCGTGATTGTGTGCACCTCATCCACCGCAAAAGGGATGCCCGCGCCGATACGCAGACCATATTCCATACCATCCGTGTCTCCATTGGCCTTACGATCAAGTCCGCCAAACGTAGTCCGGCGTGAGATTTTGATATCGTTATACGCAACGCTCGCTTGGCCTTCTACATAGTATTGACCAAAATCCTTACCGCCATAAACACCAACGCGGTAGGTATTAATACCGGTTTCATGATCGCCCGGACCATCTACGTTCACATCCGTGTGGGCATAACTGGCATTCATGCCGATACGCACATCACTGTCCAGCAACAAGTCACCGCCGAGCATAATACCAGCGGTATCAGCATTGTAACCTTGCACCCCATCGCGCAGGTCCTGATCCGATGTGGTGCCAAATCCACGTATCCACACGGATTTTCCTGACGAAGTAAGATCACCGGATGAGATGCCGCGTCCGATGCGAATATTACCCAAACGTGAATACACCAGATCAAATCCGGTAATCATATTGCCCGCTATTGCCTGCGTTGCCGCCGCACCGCCGGAAGAGTCCACCAGCATTTCAAGCCCTGCATCATTGGCTTCCGAAGCGGCCAGCCCTAAAAGTGTAGCCCGGGCTTCCGCATCGTCCTTGGTTGCAGTAAGAGCTTGAGATAAAACCCCTGATGTTTGTGGTGTTGCTCCATCAACTTCTTCATTAAGTTCTACGGTAAATTTTAATTCGGTATCATCCGACATGTCATCTTCCAGATTCAAATAAGCCGTATCACGGAAAGTAATAAGTCCAGCTGTGATCTTTCCATCAAAATCACTGGCCGCGTTTGCACCGCCAATAGCAGTCACTGTCGCCAAATTGCCAAGATCAAGACTCGCTGGATCAATACCAACCTCAAGAGGACCGGCAACTGTTACCGTGTTGCCCGACGCATTAATCAGCGCTGTCGCATCCGGATCAAAATCGCCGTCTTGCGTGCATTAATGATCGTTTTTGTTCCACTTGCACCAAGAGTGAACGATGAAGCCGTCACAATCTGGTTTCCTGCACTGATAGTTATATCACTGTTTGTACCGATGGAGAGCGCACCAGATGCATCCCTAAGTCTCAGGGTGGCACCCACACCGCTCAGTTGGGTTGTCAATGTGCCATCAATGGAAAATCCGCCGCCATTATTGTTGGAAATATTGGCATTTCCACCGCCACCAATCACTGAGAGTGTACCGTCAATATCGATCGAACCACCCTCGGTTAAGGATTCCGATATGACCACATTACCACTTGCTGTATTCAAAACCAGTGTGCCGTCAATATCAATTGCTGTGCCGGCAGCCTGTTGTGTACGCAGCGCAATCAAATTAAGAGTTGCCGTTGCTTCACTTTGCACGACAAAATTATCAATGTCGTAGTCACTGCCACCAATCCCGTTGTTAAGGGGCACATCTGATCCAGTTTCAACAATGATTTGTCCTTCACCGTCCTGAGCACCAGTAATCGTACCCGTAACAGATTGCGGGCTAGAACCATCAAATCTTAAAACAGCATCATCCGTGGTTTCGCCGGCTTCATCATCAAGGGTGATCGAGGTTACAGTTACATCGCCGGCAAATTTCGCTGTGGCCACTTTGCCGTCTGTATTGCCGCCCTCAACAATAATCGTGCTGCCAGTGACATTGTCATTAAAGTCGGCTGTTACGCTTGCAGCGTTGGCATCAATGTCAATACTATTGCCATCTACAGTACTATTGAATATAGCATTCGCACCAATCGAAATATTCGCAATGCCTCCAGAACCATTAGAGCCCAAGGCATCAAAAAAAGTAATTGTTGCTGCCGTATTGCTATTAGCAATGCCAATATACGATCCTACATCATCTGTTGTGCTGATGGTGGTTCCGTGAACGATTTGAGAGCCGTTAGCATCATAAATAAGACGTGCTTCATTATTGGCATCCCCTGTTAATGTCAGCTGCCCTGACCCTAAATCAATATCTCCTTCCACAATCAAGATACTATTATTGTCAACCGCAGATGTGGTAGCATCAATCACGATACGTAAATCATTGGCATCGGTTGCCACATCACCACTGATATCCCCAGCTACACGCAGCCATAAGTTACCGTTCTGGATTGTATTCCCGTTTGTACCAGTTAAGATCAATGTATTCGAGCCATTATCATCCAACGCAACAATGCCACTGATTTTCGCTAAATTTCCAAAGTCCTTATTGTCTGTATCATCTCCGGAAATTGTAAGCGAATCGACTGCGGTTGTTGCGTCATCGGCAAATGTAATAACTGCCGTTCCGCCGGGCTCACCGTCGTTTACGGAATCAATGACGAATGTATCCGCACCATCAATGTTGACTGTTCCACCCGCTTCAATCGCAGAGCTGACATCGGCAGCTTGAGCCGGGCGTGCAATCGGCATAACACCTATGACTGTAGCAATTGCAATGCAGACTAAAAAACGGCGGGCAGTTTTAGTAATCATACGATGCGGCCTTTGTTTTTGTACCTAATTTTCGGATAGTTGAATTATTTTGCTGAGACAATACAAAATAAAGAATAAAATATGTATGATTAAGTGATGGTTATGAGTATGAAATGTCAAATAAGGTTAAGCAGGTGCTTCTTCCTCTGCCTCGCTGCTTCATGCCTGTTAGCGTGCAGCACCACCAACACGCAAAAATCTGTGCAAAATATCTCGACGAGAGCCCGAAATGCCGGTTGACAGCCTTCGGTAATACGCACAGGGCGCATGTTTGACCTTTTTTCTTACGCATCGGTCACGCCTGACACAGCTATTCATCACCTTATTATATTTATAGAAGGAGACGGATATGCATGGCGCACGCGCCGCAGACCGTCAAACAACCCAACGCCTCGCAAAGCAATTGGATTTGAACTGGCTATGCAGTATCCTGAAAAAGAGCATACAGTTGCAATCTATCTGGCGCGGCCATGTCAATACGTTGATTTGGATACCCAGCCCTACTGCACGCCACAATATTGGACAAATCGCCGTTTCGCGCCTGAGGTGATTGATGCAGCAAATGCCGCGATTGATATTTTGAAAAACCGATACAGAGCGCATAAACTTACGCTTGCGGGTTATTCCGGCGGTGGCGCCGTGGCTGCACTGGTCGCAGCGCGGCGAGATGATGTGACAGAACTCATCACCTTTGCCGGCAATCTTGATACACAGGCATGGACAACACTCCATGATATCTCGCCGTTATCAGGCTCTTTGAGTCCGGCGGATTATTGGAACGACCTCAAGAATATTCCCCAAACACATTATGTCGGGGCACAAGATGACATTATGCCACCTGTTATTGCGCAATCGTATGCACGCCGCTTTTCTGAAAATATGCGTCCAGAAATTATTATAGAAGAAGGCTAGGACCATCACTGTTGTTGGCATAAAACACAACGCTTCTTCCGTCTTGAGCATTAGCAGACAGCTGCGCAGAAAGTGTCTCGAAACACAATCCTTCTTGTTATAATCGACAACCTCTTGAAATAGTTCATCAGCACCTGTCGTGCGCCATTCGTTTAAACTATGGTGCTGTGGACGCCTGTATATGCATGGTTTTTGAAAAATAAACGCGGCACTGGCTGTCGAATTTTGCCTGTTAGCGCAGAGGACGAAGACAAGACATACTTCCTGATCCGTCATGGCATGCCATCTAAGCGTGAAGGCAAGATTGAATCTGGGCAGTCCAAAACGATTTTTTATTGTCCAGAGTTTCATGACGTGATTGTCTATGATCGTGCCAACAATGAGTTGGCCGTCTTTAATAAGTCAGGTGCCAAGAAAGAGCGCATCATCTATTTTGATCTGTTCAGCCAGCATCTCTTCGGTCAGGCTGAATATTTCCCCGGTGCAGAAAAATATACATTGCAGCCACTCTATCGATAACGGCGTTGATGCTTTGGCCTGTGCTGATATTGATGGGCTGGAAGATATTAAATTAGTCGAAATCCAACACCAGTTTCTGGGGCCTTATAATGACAAACAGACGTTACGCTCAAATGATGTGTTTGCGTCCTTAGAATCAAGATATCGTGAATTTCCGAATTTTGGCAGATTGGTATCCGCCAGTTTTTCGGTGAAGTTTGAAAACGCTAAACGTCCGCGCATGGTCAAGGTGCGAACACCAAATGTTGCCAATTTTGATCGTAAGGAAGATTCTCACTTGATTGAAACATGGCTTAGGAAACGCGGCTTTGTGAATGAACAGAAAGGGGAAGAAGACAGCACACAACCCGTAACGCATCAGGAGAGCCATGACGCCGTATCAATCGCCGCCATGGCGTAAACTCACAGAGCTTTCTGGTGGCAAGGGCGTAAAAGCTGAATGGCAGGACTTTCCGGCAGAATTCCTTGCAATAACCAATGAGCAAGCATCAGCCATTCCCTGTAATGGCCGAGCTGGATGCTACATGAATGTCGTGCTGCATGTGCCAAGCGATATTGTCGGCATCTGTACATCTGATACCAAGCAGTGCGACCGCCGCACGCTCAAGAAATCAGAACTGGCGCTGTATCGCATTGAGCACAAAAAACTGGCCAACAAGATTGCTGAGGCCATTGGTTTTACCGAGCAACATGAAAAGATCACAGGTCATAACGCTCTTTGGAAACTTGGCGTACTGAATCCTCAAGCCGAGCATAGCTTTCCTGTCTATTGCTTTTTGGGGCAAACATCCTCGCAGCTGGATAAAATCGTCAATCAGCTTTGTATGGGCGAGCAGACGTTTCTGTTGATTGCCGCCACCAGCAACCTCATCAGCACTGCCAGCCCTGATGCGAGCAGCAGGCATAAATCCAGGCTCATCGGCATAGATGATGTGTTTGCTGTTGATGCTGCGGGTAAGGTCATGGCGAAAGATAGTGCTCAAACTATCGTCTCCAACTGGCTGGAAACGGCGTTGCCAAAATTTGCCAAGCCGGGATCGGAGTATCGATTCCCGACACCCGCAGGCGCATCATGGGAGCAGTTTGTGTTCGAATTTACTGCAACCGAAATATTGCTGGTTTCGTGTGGACAGCTTCAAGAACGGTTGGAACCTGAGCACCTGAAGATGAAGAACCAGAATTCCGGCAAGCCAACGCTACAGTGGCCATTGTTACGTCCTCTCGCCACAACAGGTGGCAGCATCTCATGGCAAGATCAGGAGGCCACTGATCGCGTAAAAAAGCAGAAGCAGGAATTAGCGAACAAGCTCAAACAATCCTTCGGCCTTTCCGAAGACCCGCTTCCATGGTCACGTAAGGAAAATTGCTATAAAGCCAGATTCACCATTCGTGCAGATGATAATGTCCTGCGTCAGCTCGCCAGAAAGTAAATCTATTGACAAGTAAACCAGTTTCGTTATAAAAAGCAAATTGGTAAGTGCGCTTACTTTATAAGTGCAAAGATTTAATTTGGAGAAAATAGCATGCTCATCATACAACACTCCGTAAAAACGAAAGCATCGCCAAAAGCCGTTTGGGCTTTATGGCAGGATATAAACAACTGGTCAAAATGGGATCACGGAATTGAACAAAGCGAACTTTTCGGTGATTTTGAGGTAGGAGCAAAGGGGTGGCTTAAACCCGTTGGTGGGCCGAAAGTCAATTTCGAAATTCTGGAGCTAGAGCCTCTCAAAACATTTCACGATCGCTCATATTTACCGCTGACAAAGTTAGATTTCATTCATACCCTTTCACAAGAGGGGGATTTTACAATTGTAACACAGCGTGTCGAAATGACGGGACTCCTAGCGTTTGTTTTTAGCAAAATCATTGGAACGGGTATAAAAAAAGACATGCCTTTAGCTATGAAGAAGCTTGTTGGACTTGCGGAGGCACATTCATGAAATACTGGCTGGGAGTTGTGAGCGAAAATCACGTCAAAAGAGGTGTTCAGGACGGCATTGCTCAAGTCTGCCATGGGAAAAAGGCTCCCTTGGCACGGATGAAAAAAGATGATTGGTTGATTTATTACTCACCGAAGACCTCTCGCGAAAATGGGGCTCTGTTACAGTGTTTTACAGCAATTGGGCAAATTGCGGATGATACTATCTACCAATACGAAATGAGTAAAACATTTTGCCCCTATCGTCGGAAGGTTATTTATGAAGATTGCTCCCCAATTTCAATAAACGCACTCAAAGACAAGCTTGATCTCAGGCAAGAAAAGAACTGGGGGGATAAGCTGCGTTTTGGCTTGATTGAGTTAAGTCAGACAGACTTTCAGGCAATCAAAGAGGCAATGGATTGTGACAACTCCCTTAAACACCAAATATAACAACGCAAGCGAAAGTCCTGGATTTCTGCTCTGGAAGGCATCTAATAAGCTTCAGCGCTTGCACCGCGCAGCTTTGAAAGAATTTGATCTGAGCCCAACACAATTTTCTGTGCTCGCCAGCATTGTTTATCTTGGTTCGGACGAAGATCAACTGACACAGGCCCTTTTATGCCAGCATACGCAAATGGATAAAATGTTGGTTTCGGATGTTGTTAGAGCCCTATGTAAAAAACAGCTTGTGACCAGATTCGCAAATCCAGCTGATCGGCGCAGCTTTATTATCACTGCCACATCTGATGGAGAAAGGCTCGCGAATAAAACAGTCAAAATTGTCGAGAGCATAGACACGGATTTTTTTTCCGATGTTCAAAATGCAAAGCTTTTCATGGATAGCCTCTGCATTATTCTGGAATGAACAGAAAATGATATAGGATATGAAATGAATAAAAGGATAAAAAGATGCAGCCCCAAGATATTTAAAACTATATTTTAGAAAGTTTCGCAGACGTAAACCCGCTGGATAGCTGGGGCGGAAAAAGCTTCTTCCTAAATCCGGGGCATCAGTTAAAACGCGGAACCTATTTTGCCACGTTGAAAGAAAAAGACGGTGACAATGACAGGCATAGACTAGTGCGAACTGGTCAATTGCCAAACCCTTGATTTCCCATGACTAAAAGCTCCGTACTTCGCTTTTCCAAGTACGGTGTTTTTATAGAGAGGAAGTCAATTGCAAATAGCAAAAAAGCCCGCAAACGCTGGGCTTTTGAGGCTATGCCGTCTCGGGCATATGAAAGTTTGTTTGTAGTCAATGGCGGAGAGGGAGAGATTCGAACTCTCGGTACCCTGTTAAGGTACACACGATTTCCAATCGTGCTCCTTCGGCCAGCTCGGACACCTCTCCGCAAGTGCGGAGAGCTAACTAGCAAGATACGGCTGGCTTGGCAAGTAAAGAAGTGCTGATTTGTTAAAAAAAGTATGAAGTGGTTCTTGGCAAGTAGCGTGAAGGGCATAGGCGAAAAAAAAGAGCACAAAGTCTGATGAACTTTGTGCCCTTCAGGGAGCCGAGCACCCGAAAGCAACTGTTACGGCTGCTCCCTCTCGGGCCTGACCGGGTTGGCAGCGCTTCCGCCGCCCGGCTCTCTTGCGTTATCTGCACACCTTGCACGAAGCAAATAAAGTGTGGCGGAGAGGGAGAGATTCGAACTCTCGGTACCCTGTTAAGGTACACACGATTTCCAATCGTGCTCCTTCGGCCAGCTCGGACACCTCTCCGCAAGAGATGGATTAGCTAGCAGACCCCGGCGTACAAGGCAAGCAAAAAATTGCTTACGGCGGAGGTTCAAGGTGTTTTCTCAGAGAGGGTGGCTAAACTAGAGAATATGGGGTGAGTATCTTAGCTCTTTTCGTTAGCGGCGCTGTAACGCTTTGGCGTATGAGCGGTGCAACGTGATTACTACTTGTTTTTGCTGTGCGCTCGTGTTTTTTACTGCTGAGGTTATTTTGCCGGAGAATAAAAAAAGAGCACCCGAGGGGTGCTCTTTTACTGTTACTTCTTGTTATGCTGTTCATCCTCGCGCGGCGCACGGCCACGGTATGAAGGAACTCAGCTACTTTTCGGCAGTTTATCGGTAGGCAGGATACGCGGGGCGACGATAAGCCACACCACAATCACAGCCAGCGGTATTAACCATGCCCACATGACTGACTCCTGTAGGGCGTTGCCGTGTTAGATTCCCATTACGTTGTAGCCTGCATCGACAAACAGTACTTCGCCGGTAACGGCGGAAGACAGGTCGGATGCAAGAAATACAGCTGTGCGGCCCACGTCTTCGATAGTCACATTACGACGCAGGGGGGCGTGTTCTTCAATGTGGGTGAGGATGGTTTTAAAGCCCGAAATACCGCTTGCTGCCAACGTTTTAATGGGGCCTGCGCTTACTGCGTTTACGCGGATACCGCGCTCACCCATATCAACTGCCAGATAACGGACAGAAGCTTCAAGCGCTGCCTTGGCTACACCCATTACGTTGTAGTTGGTAATAACTTTCTGAGAGCCGTAGTATGTCATAGTAAGCACGGAACCGCCTTCTGTCATCAGGGGCTCGAACGCTTTACATACGCAGACAAGAGAGTAGGCAGATACGTCCATGGCCAGCTTGAAGCCGTCGCGGCTGGTATCAACAAAGCGGCCATGCAGATCTTCGCGCTGGGCAAAAGCAATGGAGTGGACAATAACGTCTACATTTCCCCACTGCTCTTTTACGGTTTCAGCTGCTGCTGTAACCTGCGCATCGTCGGTTACGTCAAGAGCAAAGGTGAACTCGCCGCCCAGCTCTTCACAGATGGGATCGACACGCTTTTTAATGGCGTCGCTGGGGTAGCTGAAGGCAAGACGTGCGCCCTGAGCCTTAAATTCCTGTGCGATGCCGTAGGCGATGCTTTTGTTGTTTGCAACGCCGAGAATCAGAACTTTTTTTCCATTCAGCAGCATTCTCTTCTCCATGAAGTCCTTGCCTGCATCTAAGAAGGCAGATTCAGGCTTTTTCCGGTCAGGATGGTGTAGGCCTCTGCATATTTGCGCTGGGTTTCGTTAATAACGTCCTGAGGCAGTGCAGGGGCAGGAGGTGTTTTATCCCAATCCTGACGTGAAAGCCAGTCGCGCAGGTATTGCTTGTCGAAGCTGGGCTGGCTTTTGCCTGCTTCATAACCCGCCATAGGCCAGAAGCGCGAAGAGTCCGGTGTAAGCACTTCGTCAATAAGAAGCACTTGACCGTCAATCAGACCGAACTCAAATTTGGTGTCGGCAATAATGATGCCACGGCCTTCGGCATATTCTCTGCCTCTGGAGAAAATCTCGATGGACAGGCGCTCAATCTGCTGTGCGATGTCGTTGCCCACCAGTTCCGCGGCACGGGCGACGGAAATGTTTTCGTCATGCTCGCCCATCTCGGCCTTTGTCGAGGGGGTAAACAGCGGCGTAGCCAGCTTGTTGGACTCAACCAGTCCTTCGGGCAGGCTGTGTCCGCAAACAGAACCGGTCTTCTGGTAATCTTTCCAGCCAGAGCCGGTAATGTGGCCGCGTACGATGCACTCTACAGGCAGGGGCTTTGCCTTGCGAACCAGTACAGAACGACCTTCAAGCATGTCGGCGTACTTTTGCAGTGGCTCGGGGAAGTCTTTCACGTCAGAGGCAATCAGGTGGTTGGGGACCAGATCAGCAAAACGATCCATCCAGAACAGGGTAATGCTGTTCAGGATTACACCCTTGTAGGGGATCGGCTCGCTCATGATTACGTCAAAAGCCGACATCCGGTCGGTAGTGACGATGAGCAGTGTTTCAGCGTCAATTTCGTATATGTCACGAACTTTGCCGCGCGAAAGCAACTTGTATTCTACAATATCAGTCTTGGTTACGATCTGCATTGTCATTCCTTGCAAAGCAATGGTTATGAAATCCGCGATTCCACCGACCGTGCGTGGGCTTCCAGTCCTTCCAGGCGGGCCAGCCGGGCGATTTTGTTCGCATTAGTTTGTGTGAATGATTCAGACGCAGCAATGATGCTGGATTTTTTGCAAAACGATTGCACAGAAAGTGCTGACGAGAATCGTGCAGTACCCATAGTGGGCAGCACGTGGTTGGGACCGGCAAAATAATCGCCCACAGGTTCGGGTGAATTTGCCCCCATGAAGATTGCACCGGCATTGCGGATTTGCCCCAGCATGCCCCACGTATCCTGTACCAGCAGCTCAAGATGCTCCGGAGCGACTTTATTGGACAGGTCTACTGCTGTCTGCATGTCGGGGGTTACAACAATGGCGCTCCAGTCACGCAGCGACTCGCGGGCAATTTCTGCTCTACCCAGTTGGGCCACCTGTTTTTCAAGCTCTGCGGTAACGGCTTTTGCCAGTTCTTCGCTAGGCGTTACAAGCATGGCAGATGCAAGTGTGTCATGCTCTGCCTGCGACAGCATGTCTGCGGCAACATGAACAGGGTTTGCGTGCTCATCGGCAATGATCAGGATTTCGCTGGGGCCTGCAATCATATCAATGCCCACGGTGCCTATGAGCAGACGCTTTGCCGTGGTGACAAAAATATTGCCGGGTCCTGCAATGAAGTCGACCGGTGCGATTGTCTGCGTGCCGTAGGCAAGGGCCGCTACAGCCCATGCGGAGCCTGCACAGTAAATTTCTTCAAGGCCCAGCACATGTGCTGCGGCAAGAATATATGGATTTAAGGTGCCGTCATTGTGGGGCGGGCTGGTAACGACAATGCGTGGAACACCGGCAACCTGCGCAGGCACGGCGTTCATCAGCAAGCTGGATATAAGGGGAGTGTTTCCACCTTGTCCGCCGGGAACATACAGACCGGCACTGTCTACGGGGCGGGTCATCTGGCCCAGTACGGTACCGTCGGGACGGGTGATAAACCATGCCTCTTCTTTCTGCGCGGCATGAAAATGCCTGATATTCTCTGCTGCTTCCTTGATAATTTCAAGGTCGTTCGCAGGAATCTGGCGGGCGGCGTTTTCTATGGTACTGGGCGCGACACGCAGGGCTGTAGCGGCGAAGTCCGGACAGTCGAACTTTCTGGTGTAGCCTGCAAGAGCCGCGTCCCCGTCTGACCGGATGGCATCCATGACTTCGCGTACAATGGGCTCGACAGAGTTTTCAGGGTTTTCTCTGCCAGCCAGCATGTCGCGGATGCTTTGCCAGTCTGCTTCTGACGAATAAGTAATTGTACGACAGGGCATGGCGGTTCCTTATAATTTGTTCGCTGCGCCGAGTGTGGCGCGGTGAGCATGTTCCTTACAGGAGGCGGGGGGAAAAGTCGAGCAGCAGAAGGCGCAAACCTTAGGGCTGCAAGGGTTGAAGGCAAAGAGTCCTTCATTTGTCCGGCGTTGTTTAGCATATAGAAAAGGCCGGAGAGCAAAAGCTCTCCGGCCTGACTTGTGAGTGACACTCCGTTGCGGTTAGGCAATAGAGGTTCTTAGAAGGAGTAGGTCAGGTTTACGCCGGCCTTCCAAGCGTCGTCGGTGTCGTCGGCGCCACCGGTCCATACGCTGTCGTCAAGATCCAGCTTGATCCAACCCAGCTCAACAGCAGCGGTCAGGTTTTCGTAGATCTGGTACTTGGTGTCTACGTTAACTTCCCATGCGCTGTCTTCTTCGCTCAGGTTGCCGTTGAAGGAACCACCGTAGATGCCAGCCTTTTCGTCGTTGGTACCCTGATAGTAAGCAACGCGAACGGTGTGGGTAACATCTTCGATGAACTTGATGTCTTCAGCTGCCAGAGCAATACCCCAGGTGCCTACACCGGAGTCGGAAACGATGCTGTCGCTCAGGATGCCTGCGCCGCCGTCAAAACCGAAAGAGGTGGGAGCAAAGCCTGCAGCGGAGACGATGGGCAGACGCTCGGAGCCGTCACTGTAGTCGTCGTCGTCACCGGTGCCGTACCAAGCGGTCATGGTGGGGGTGAACATGTCCATCTTGTATGCCAGCTTACCGGTCAGGAACCAACCGGAAGCTTCTTCAGCTTCGGTGTCGGTGTCTACTGCACCATAGATGGCATCAGCGGAGAACACGATGGGGTCGAACATGGTCAGTTCGAATGCGGCACCACCCCACCATGCGGTGGCGTCGTCACCAGTGATATCGCGATCGTTGAAGCTTACGCCGGCATCTTTGCCGATCATGCCGTAAACAACGTAAGGAGTAAGAGCGAAACCGTCACCCTTTACGTCGAATACCAGACCAGCCATGTCGAACTCGTCTTTCAGGTTCTGGTTGGTGTCGTCGCCGTTGTTCAGGTCGTAAGGACGTGCCCAGAAAGCGGTCAGGCTGTACATGTCGTTGAAAGCGTAGGAAGCTACAATAGCTGCTACGTCGTCATCGAAAACAGGGTTGCCGGCAACAGCGGAAGGCAGTGCCAGACCCTGCAGACCCATACGAATCTGCAGTGCCGTGCTGGGTACAGCAAAGTCGATGTAAGCGCGGCGGGTTTCGATGTTCACGCCGTCAGTGCCCAGTGCACCACCGGAACCACGGCCTACGGTTTCAGCGTCACCCCAAGTGGTTTCGCCGATTTCGAAGAACAAGGTACCGGATACGTTTTCAGAAGCAGTAATTACGGTCTGAACACGTACACGCTGACGTGCGCCGAAGTCGTCTTCAGAGTTTTTGCTTTTATCTGCGTCTCTGAAGCCCGTGTTGTCGGTCCATTCGAACGCGAAGTCGAACTGACCGGTGGTCTTGATGTCGGCAGCAGCAGCACCTGCAACCGAAGCCATCACGAATGCTGCAGCAAGCAGCAGGGAAGTGATGCGTTTCATGTTTTTGTTCCTTCCTTGTTTTGTTTGAACAAATCCTATGCATACATCCGTGTATGTATAGGTTGAATTTTTTGTACCTCCACAAATAATTATTGGCAAGGGGAAAATGAAAAAAAGTATAAAAAATTTTACTACTGAAGGCGTTGTGGGGTAGAGATGTGAGAGGGGGATTGAATGGAACTTATTGTTTTAAATAGGTGGGATGCCGTTTGTCTTGCGTGCAGCTTGTCAAGGAAATTTATTGCTTGCTGTGCGGGAAAGTGTGGCTCACAGATTGTCCTGCAGGTATCTGACTGTAGAAAACCGTAACCCGCCGGATGGAAAGCTTCCGGCGGGTTAAAAAAGGGACATTTCCCATTGTGAGCGTAAATGGTGGAAGTTAGAAGCGGTATGTCAGGTTGACGCCACATCTCCATGCATCTTCTGTGTCATCATCAGCTCCCCATACTTCATCGTCGAGATCAAGTTTGATCCAGCCCAGTTGAAGGGCGGCTGTCAGATTTTCGTAGATCTGGTAGTTGGTGTCTACGTTAATTTCCCACGCACTGTCTTTTTCGCTTAGATTCAGGTTTGTTGTATTATAGATGTCTGCATCTTTGTCGTTGGTTCCTTCATAGTAGCCAACTCTGACTGCGTGGGAGATATCTTCGAAGAATTTGATGTCTTCTGCCGCCAGAACCACACCCCAGGTGCCTGCGCCAGAGCGAGAAAGGATCCGGTCTCTCAGAATGCCTGCACCACCGTCAAAGCCGAAGGATGTGGGGGAGAAACCGGCGGGTGATATCACAGGCAGACGCTCTGTTCCGTCAGTGCTGTCGTCATCGTCACCGGAGCCGTACCATGCTGTCAGCGTCGGCGTGAACATGTCCAACTTATACGCCAGCTTGCCTGTCAGGAACCAGCCGGAAGCTTCAGCTGCATCATTGTCAGTACCAACAGCGCCGTAGATAGCGTCTGCATAAAAAACGATGGGGTCGAACATGTTCAACTCAAAAGCTGTACCTGCCCACCAAGCCGAAGCATCATCGCCGGTGACTGCAACATTGTTGAACGACACACCGGCATCTTTTCCGATAAGCCCATATACACCGTAAGGTGAAATCGAGAAGCCATCACCATTGATATCTAATACCAATCCGGTAAAGTCGAACTCATCTTTCAGGTTTTGGTTTGTGGTATCGCCGTTGTTAATATTGTACGGGCGGGCCCAGAATGCGCTAAGGCTGAACATGTCATTGAAAGAGTATGATCCGACAATGGCAGCCACATCATCATCCATTACCGGACTCCCCGCAACTGCTGCGGGCAAAGCCAGACCTTGTAAGCCCATTCGAAATTGAAGGTCTGTGCCGGGAACAAAAAAATCAATGTATGCGCGACGGGTTTCAATGTTTACTCCGTCAGTACCAAGTGCCCCCCCCCTGCGCATCATTGCCCCATGCTATCTCACCAATTTCAAAGAACAGCGTACCTGCTACATTTTCAGAGGTGGCAATGACACTTTGAACTCGTACACGTTGTCTTGCATCAACGTCGTCTTCTGAATTGCGGTCTTCATCTGTCGCGTAGAAATTTGTGTTGTCTGTCCACTGGAGTGCGAAATCAAATTGTCCGGTGGTTTTGATAGTTGCAGCGGAAGCTACTGCAAATGAGCTTGCCACCAATAGCAGTGCCAATAGGAACTTTGGGATGCGTTTCATTTGTGTATCCTTCTTTCTTTGCGCCTTGTGATAGCGGAACGCTTCGCGTGGCTTTGGTGAGTCTGTTAAATATATTTCGAATAGAAAAAAATTCTACCATCTGCGGGTAGCATTACATTGCTTAATATTGCCGTTATGTCAGAGTTGCTTTGATAGTGGATTGTTATTGATGCTTGAGACACGGAGAGGATATTCGCGAGTAGCAAACATCAGTAAAAAGTTGATGGAAGTACGTAACACACAAAAAATCCGGAGGCCTTGCGGCCTCCGGCGTCAAAAGCATCAGGAACTAATCAGCTTAGAAGCTGTAGGTCAGGTTTACGCCAGCCTTCCAAGCATCGTCGGTGTCGTCGCTGCCCCAAACATCTTCGTCGAGGTCAAGCTTAATCCAGCCGAGTTCGACAGCGGCAGTCAGGTTTTCGTAAATCTTGTAGTTGGTGTCGAAGTTCACTTCCCAAGCGTTGTCTTCTTCGGTCAGGTTACCGAAATCAACGCCGCTGTTTTCGTCGTTGGTTCCCTTTACATAGGCAACGCGAACAACGTGGGTTACGTCTTCGATGAACTTGATGTCTTCAGCAACCAGAGCAACACCCCAGGTGCCTGCGCCTGTGTTGGACAGACGCATACCAGTCAACAGGCCAGCAGCGCCGTCAAAGCCGAAGGTTGTAGGAGCAAAGCCAGCGGGAGAAACAACAGGCAGCTGCTCGGAGCCGTCGTTGGCGTCGTCGTCGTCGCCAGTGCCGTACCAAGCCCAGATGCCGGGAGTGAACATGTCCATCTTGTAGTTCAATTTACCAGCCAGGAACCAGCCGGTGGCATCGTTACCTTCGTCGTCGCCAGCGTCACGGTCGCCGTAGATGGCGTCGATAGCGAAAACGATGGGGTCGAACATGGTCATTTCGAAAGCAGCGCCAGCCCACCAGGTGGTGGCGTCGTCAGCGAAGCCAGCCTGATCAGCACCCTGCCAAGCGTACACGAAGTAAGGATCAAGGCTGTAGCCGTCGCCGTTTACGCCGAGGATAAGACCTGTCATGTCGAATTCGTCTTTCAGGTTTCTGTTAGTAGCAGCATCAAAGTCACCACTGTTGGTGTCAGCAGGACGTGCCCAGAAGCCGGTCAGACCGAACATGTCGTTGAAAGCGTAGCTTGCAACGATAGCAGCTACGTCGTCATCGAAAACAGGGTTGCCGCCCACAGCGGAGGGCAGAGCAAGACCCTGCAGACCCATACGGATCTGAAGATCGGTGCTGGGAACTGTGAAGTCAATGTAAGCACGGCGGGTTTCGATGTTAACACCGTCGGTGCCCAAGGCACCACCAGCGCCACGGCCTACGCTATCACCCTGACCCCAAGCGATGTTGCCGATTTCGAAGAACAGGGTACCGGATACGTTCTCGGAAGCGGTGATTACGGTCTGAATACGAACACGCTGCTGAGCAGAGAAGTCGTCTTCGGAATCGTCATCGTCATCGGTTTCTTTGAAGTTGGTGTTGTCAGTCCACTCGAAAGCGAAGTCGAACTGACCGGTGGTTTTGAACTCGGCAGCAGAAGCACCGGCGATGGAGCCGAACACGAAAGCTGCTGCGAGAAGCAGAGTAGCAATACGTTTCATTTTTCTTCCTTCCTTCTTTTGCGAAAAAAACGTTGTTCCTGATGCGGATGACCTTAATACGATGAAAAGGGTTTATCGCAGTCTTGTTTCGGGCGCAAGGGGGTGAGTTGGAAAAAGTATAAAAATTTTTACTGTCAAAAATTTTGGTCTTGAGTGATTTACGTCTGTTTCGAGTTTTGTCGAGATTTATTCATCTGTAAAATATGATTATTTATGGTTATGCGAGGGCCTGTGCACTCAATTTTGGTTTTCATGCGTTACCTATTATTTTTTTGAGGTCAGCCTGTGGTTTTTTGTAATTTGCTGTTTTTTATACATTCATAAATGTATGTATAACGCGAGAGTGGTATAAAAAATTGAACAGGCATGTTGGCGAAAATGCCTGTTCTCGATTGGCGCTTAGGTTGTCGAAATTACCTTTTGCCTAACGTACAGATGCACCTTATCCGTCTTCTTTCCCTTAGCTGAACTTGGGTTCTGGACAATACAGGTCGTTGCAATCATCCCGTAATAAGGTGATAACTCCTGCATGGATCAACTTGATATTTCTCTTATCCCGACGACTCCCGGAGTCTACCTATATAAAGATGCTACCGGCAAAGTGGTGTACGTAGGCAAGGCAAAGCACTTGCGACGTCGTGTTGCTTCATACTTTCGTGACATGCAGCGGCATACGCCTAAAACAAGAGCCATGCTGCGCAGTGCTGAAACAGTGGAAACGCTTTCCACAACCACGGAAAAAGAAGCTTTGCTTCTGGAAGCCAGCCTCATCAAGAAGCATCGGCCCAGATATAACATTCTGCTGCGTGACGATAAGCAGTACGTATTGTTCCAGCTGACCAAAAAGCATCATTGGCCGCGTCTGGTTTTGACAAGGCGCGTCCGTAAGGATGGCTCGGCGTACTTCGGGCCGTTTACTTCCAGTCAGGCAGCACGGCAAACATGGAAAGCCATCCACAAAGTGTTTCCTCTGCGGCGTTGTTCCGACAAAGCTTTTAACAACAGGGTTCGCCCTTGTTTGTATCATTTTATGAATCAGTGCCCCGGACCTTGTGTGCTTGATGTAAGCCGAGAAGATTATATGAAAATGGTTCACAAGGTTGAGATGCTTCTGACGGGGCGCTCTTCAGAGCTGATGGATATACTGCGTAATGATATGGAGGCGGCAAGCGAAGCGCTTGAGTTTGAAACTGCCGCAGTATTGCGGGACCAGTTACAAGCCATAGAGCGTACTGTGGAGCGGCAGGCTGCCATTTTGCCCGGTGTGCATGATATGGACGCAGTGGGGCTGGCCGAAGCTGGTGGTGGCCTGGCACTTAGCGTGCTGTTTATCAGGCGTTCTGTGTTGCTTGATAAGCGTAATTTCTTTTGGCCGGGGCTCACTCTTGAAGAGGGCCCAGAGGTGCTTCTCAGCTTTCTTTCGCAGTATTACGGGCCGGGGAGCTTTGTCCCCCCTCGCGTACTGGTGCCGTGGGATATCCGTCATGATGAACATGACGACGAAGAAGGAGCACCTGCAGCGGTGTGCCTGCCCCCTACAGAGCAGGCTGGTTCTGAACACTATGGTGCGGATTCAGTTGAAGAAGCTGAGGCGGTTGACTCCTCTGCGGTAATAGCAAACTCGGCCAATCCCGTAGGTCAATCTTTTGGGCAGAGAGGATCGTCAGATAGCAGGCAGGATACCTTTGTAAACTCTGCTCTGGCTGAAGCGCAGGGGGCACACCCCCGCGCATCTGTTCGGACGCAGGCTGCTGCTTTGACTGGTATGGCTTGTGCTGTGGGCAATGATAAGGATGTAACAGAGGCAGAGTCTGACCTTTTTTTGCTATGTGATGATAAAACGGGTGAGCGTGCTGCTGGTGCAGGTCCAGAGACGCCTTCAGCTTCTGATCATCTGTCGTTAGCGCCTGCAGAACCGGCGACACCTGCTGTGGAATTGAGGGCAGAAACATGTCCGTATGAAAGTTTGGTTGCCGCAGATACCGCAGGCAGTTCTGCCTTACCTGCTGTGGCGGAAATGTTGTCTGAGTTGCGGGGAGCGCCTGTGCGAGTTTTGCCGCCCCGTAATGCAACGGAAAATCAACTTGTGACTATGGCAACAGAAAACGCCCGTGAAGATGCTAAGGCAGAGCGACGACCTGATGTTGCCAGCGTCATAGCGGCAAAACTGGGTATGAAGACTCCGCCTGTGCGTATTGAGGCGGTAGACGTATCGCATACCGGAGGCCGCGACACCCGCGTGGGAGTCGTGGTGTTTGAAAACGGAGCTCCGGCAAAAGACCAATACCGTACCTACGCTTTTGCGGACGAAGATGCCGGTGGTGATGATACCGGTGTGCTGGCCCAGTGGGCAGTGCGGCGTGTTCAGTCCGGTCCGCCGTGGCCGGATCTTCTGCTGGTAGACGGAGGGCGGGGGCAGTTGAATGCTGTAATGGCATCGCTGGAGCAATGTTCCAGTGCAGAGTTATTTGCTGTAGCCTCTATTGCGAAGGCACGCGACGAGGAAACAGGGCGGGCGGATAGGCGCGCCGGAAATATCAGCGACAGAATATTCCTGCCCGGGCGTAGCAATCCTGTAAATTTTAAATCCGGCTCACCGGAATTGCTTTTTTTGCAACATGTGCGTGATACCGTGCACGACTATTCTATAGGCAGGCACCGCAAAGCACGTAGCGGCGCGGCCCTTTCCGGAGAGCTTTTACGAATGCCGGGCATCGGGCCATCCACGGCAAAGCTGCTATGGGAACATTTTGCCAGCCTTCAGGAAATGGTAGACGCAGGCGAAAAGGGCCTTGCCGCATTGCCTGGAATTGGCAAAGCCAAGGCAAAGGTCATATACCAGGGGCTGAAAAGGCTAGTAGGCTGATTGCATCGGAGACTGGCTGAAGGACTGCTGTCCGACTATTGAGGCTCTCATATCAATAGGTATGAGGAGAAGGTGACATAAATGTTTGATGCTGATGTTGCTAAACGACTCTCCGGCAGGGGAGAGAATCTGACTGCCATTGTCGATGCCGCAGGAGAGTTTGCTTATCTCTCTGATGGGTTCGCACAACTTTGTGCAGACTATCTGTCCGCAGATACTGCCTTTGTGTTGCCAGAGCAGAATAAAGCGGATGCTTTGCTGGCAGAAATGGCAACTATACAGGCAAGTAGTATACTTTCTCTTTTTTACGGGCTACCTGTTTTGCCGGTTCAAGAGCCATGGAAAGGGGCTGTACGCTTAAATGGGTGCAGTGAACCTTTGTTGATGGAGATTACTCCGCTGCCTGTGTCGTCGCTTTCGGCTGGGGCTGCGCTTGAGGGGTGTTGTTATATGCTCCACGTCTCCCCCTGCTCTGTGTCCGTACGTATGCAGTGTGCCGGAAGGTTTGCTCGCGGGCTGGCACACGACTTTAATAATGCCTTGGCGTCGATAATGGGGTTTGCAGAACTGGCCGCCGGTCAGTCCGGTCCCGAAGGCAACAGGGAATTATTGAAACGCAGTGTGGCGAATGTACTGAAAGGCTGTGAACGTGCAGGGCACGTATTAGAGCGCGCCCGTACTGTTGCAGGGCGTGTGGCTTTAGAAAAAAGGCCGTTTCAGCCTGAAAAATTACTTGAGCGTTGGTATACACGCCTTTCGCCGTTACTGCCGGATACAGTGATATTGGCGCCGCCTGCTGTTTCTGTAAAAGCCAATTCCGGAATTCCTTTCAGAACAGTCACGTGCCAGCCTTTGCCGACTGTTCACATAGATATCGGCTGGCTGGATATGGCGTTTGAAGAAGTCTGGAAAAATGCGCTGGCTGCAATGCCTTCCGGCGGGAAATTGCAGATAGGCAGTGCAGTTTGCCCTGCCTGCGGAATATCAGTGGAGTCTGAGGAGGGTGCGTTTGCAACCTCTGTAGGGGATTCTTGTGACGAAACCGGTGAAACAGGCTCGCAGCGCTTGTGGATAGTGTTATGGATTGAGGATTCCGGTTACGGCATGAGCAAAGAGTTGCAGCAGCGTGCCGTAGAGCCTTTTTATACCGGTCAGGCTGCTCAGGCGGAACGGAGGGGGCAGGCTGATGCCGGAGGCCAAGGGTGGGGACTTTCACTTGCTTGGGGAGTACTGGCGGCACATGGGGGGCGACTTGAAATTGACTCCGTTGAAGGTGGCGGGTGCAGAGTGTACTTCTGGCTTCCCGCGGGAGAGTAATTTCAGTTTTTGGCAGGGCGGAATGATTCGGAGGGGTTGTGGCAAAAGTTCTTATTGTTGATGATGACGATCTGTTCTGCGAGATGGTCGCTTCTGCGCTGGAGTTGAACGGGCATGAAGTACGCAGTGCCGGAACGGTGCGTCAGGGGCTTGAGGCCTGCCGGACCGGCGCGTTTGATGTGGTATTTCTTGATATTCGTCTGCCGGATGGTAACGGACTGGAGCAGATTCCGGTAATCAGTTCATGTCCTTCAGAACCAGAAATTATTATTATTACCGCCGCGGGTGATCCGCACGGAGCAGAGCTGGCAATATCCAGCGGTGCATGGGATTATCTGAGTAAGCCTTCTCCGCTGGATGAACTGTTACTGACTTTGCAGCGTGCATTGCGTTACCGCAAACGTAAGGCCAATTTTATACCGCGGGTAGCTGAAAGGCAGGGGATTGTCGGAAACAGTCCGCGAATGCAGGCCTGCCTCGATTTGATGGCTGAATTTGCTCCTTCTGAAGCTGCAGTGCTGATCAGTGGAGAAACTGGAACCGGTAAAGAGCTTTTCGCCAGAGCGATACATAAAAACAGTGCACGGGCAGCGGGGCCGTTTATTACAGTTGATTGTGCCGCCATAGCAAAAAATCTGATTGAAAGTGAGTTGTTCGGCTATGAAAAAGGGGCCTTCACCGGTGCTGACCGCGCCCGTGACGGCCTTTTTTTGCAGGCGGACGGCGGAACTCTGTTTCTTGATGAAGTAGGGGAGCTTCCGCTTTCTCAGCAAAAAGCCTTTTTGCGGGTATTGCAGGAACGGACTTTCCGGCGTGTAGGCGGAGAGAAAGAGCTGCATAGCGACTTTCGTCTGGTAGCGGCAACCAATAGGGACTTGCGGGCGATGGTCAAGCGCGGTGCCTTTCGTGAAGATTTGCTTTTCCGTCTGCAGGCAGTGCTTCTTAAATTGCCGCCTTTACGCGACAGAGGCCGCGATATTCAGGAACTTGCGCTTTATCATCTTGAAAAACTTTGCCTGCGCTACAAGCTGACGCATAAAAAAATGTCGGCAGAAGCTTCCCGTTTTTTGCTGGACTATCCGTGGCCCGGAAATGTCCGCGAACTGGTGCATGTGATTGAGCAGGCAGTCGTTGCTGCACGCAATGAGCAGACGTTACAGCCGGAACACTTGCCCAGAAGCATACGAGCTGTCGCCATGGGGCACAGAATGCAGCAGAAGTCCGAAGGCTCCGGAAGAGAGGCCGACACAATTTCTTCATCTGTAGTAGGTCAGGTTGTGGCGGATACAGGTCCCAATCAGCTTTTGCCGACGTGGAAGGCCTATCGGGAAAACGTGATGACGGAGATGGAGCGGCACTACCTGTTAAAATTGTTGGATGAAGCAGATGGAAATATCTCTCAAGCAGGAAGAATCTCAGGTCTTTCCAGACAACGATTGTATGCGTTGCTCAAACGTAACGGCATCAATCGTGCGTGGCCGCAGGGCAACTCGGGTGCAGAAGAGTAACAGGCTGTCATTTAGGAGAGGATTATGTCTCTTATTTAAAGATAATGTAAGCTATTTGTTTACACTTTTTGCCTTGCCTGTAAGTTAGATTGAAAATAAAATATAATAATGCTTGCATATTATCATGCAAAGCATTCTTGGTACGCCTTTTGTATCTCTCCGAGCCATGGATCATGCTTCGAGGGAGGTACGCCATGATTTCTGATTTGACCAAGATTGTTCACGGAGTAGTACTGGGCAGTCCTAAGCCTGCAAAGGCGCTGGCACAAGATGTGGGGAAACCTTATTCAACCTTGTTACGGGAAATTAATCCGTACGATGGCGGGGCGAAACTGGGGGCGGATACTCTGTTGTCAATAATGAAGGAAACAAAGAATATTGAGCCATTGCAGTATATGGCAGAACAACTAGGGTATAAGATTGAAAGAACTCAGAAAGATTGATGCGAAGCGGGCATGAGCCCGCTTTTTTTGTATGCAGAAAACCCCCCGCTAGGCGGGGGGTTCCGTAAAGCTTAAAGCTATAGAGATATTAGTAAAACTCCTTTTGATTTGCTAACTAATCCCTGCGGTCTGGCAACTGCAGGTGGCAAATCAAAAGGAGGCCACAATGGGTGACACTAAGAGTTTAGCCCACACAAAATGGAACTGCAAATACCACGTAGTGTTTGCGCCAAAGTATCGGCGGCAAGTTTTTTACGGAGAGAAGAAGCGCGC
>NZ_JBKEBF010000015.1:0-77159 GCF_047973035.1 Oleidesulfovibrio sp. | reverse complement strand
CGCAATATCTCACCCACTGCGCGCTTCTTCTCTCCGTAAAAAACTTGCCGCCGATACTTTGGCGCAAACACTACGTGGTATTTGCAGTTCCATTTTGTGTGGGCTAAACTCTTAGTGTCACCCATTGTGGCCTCCTTTTGATTTGCCACCTGCAGTTGCCAGACCGCAGGGATTAGTTAGCAAATCAAAAGGAGTTTTACTAATATCTCTATAGCTTTAAGCTTTACGGAACCCCCCGCCTAGCGGGGGGGTTTCTGCATACAAAAAAAGGCATCCGAGAATGGATGCCTTTTAATTATATCACCAGAAGTGGTCAGCCTGTATCACAAGAGGATTGAATTTCCTTAATTACACCAAGCAACAATGGCAGGGGCAGGTAGTACATTCAACAACCGTTGCCGAAGCACAGCCACATCCCATCGTAAGCAGTCAGGGAAGCTGTATGTGCCAACGCTACCTGATTGCAGAATGTTCTTCCACTGGCGGAGCGGCTTCAACCACACGCATATTACGCCATTTGCCGCCTCTGTACCGCAAAAGGGCCGACAGGCTGAGCGAGACCGCATACGCCGTAAGGACAAACCATAACGAAATCAGACCGGCGTCAAACCACAGGCGGATAACCACAATAGCCACAACCATTGTCAGGCAGCTTGCGACCATAGCCCACATGACAAAGTAAGTGTCACCTGCCCCCTTTACTGCCCCGAAATAAACCAATGAAATAGCATCAAACAGGCAATAAAACGCCACAAAGCGCATCAAAATAATACCGGAGTCACGGATAGGCCCATACTCAGCCACCGAAATATCCGAAGGCCTGAACCAGTCCAGCAGTGCCCCCGGAAAAATGATAAACAGCACCCCGATACAAAACATCCAAGCCATAGCAAGATGCAATGTGCTGGAAGCGGCTGTCGCGGCACTATCCGGCTTTCCTGCACCGATCGCCTGCCCCACCATAGTGCTCACGGCAATATTCAGCCCCAGCATTGGCAAAAAGGCCAGTGAATCGATTGAAAAGACGATATTGGTCGCAGCAAGTTCAACCTTTCCAAGCCTGCCAATAACAAAAACAAAAAAGGTAATGGCAAAAATCTCAAAAAAATAGTTCACACCGCTGGGTAGCCCGAAGCGCATCATTCGCATAAAAAGCTCGCCGTCCAGACGCCAGTTGCGCAACACACCGAAAAGATAATCATTTTTACGTGTAAATGTCACCGCAGCAAGCAGCAGAAATGTCAGCGCCCAGCCGCTTACCGTCGCAAGCCCCGCTCCCGCTATGCCCATTTCAGGAAATCCCCAGACACCGTAAATCATGGCATAGTCGAGAGGAATATTCACAATCATGGCCACAACGTTGGCGATCATTACCGGACGAGTAATGCCCCTGCCGGAATAAAAGCAGCTGATGGCGCTGGAAAGCAGGCCGAAAACAGCACCGACAGTCAGCACCCTGAAGTAAATAACTTCAAGCTCCACCACTGTCGCGGCATGTCCGCCCAGAGAAAACATCAACGGGGCAGCAAACCACAGCAATGCCAGAATAACACCGCCCATCAGGCTGAAGTGGATAGCCTGCCATAAAGCGGCACCTACACGCTGCGGTGCTGAAGAACCGCAGTATTGCGCTATAAAAACGTTGGCATACCCTGCAACACCCATAAAAAAGAGCAGAAACAACAAGTTGACTATTGATGCAGGCAGGGCCGCAGCAATAGCATCCACAGAATAATGGCTAAGAAAAATACGATCAGTAAACTGCATCACCGTTGATGAAGCCATACTAACTACAAGCGGCAGCCCCACGGCCAGAACGTCACGATACCCATCTGTCATGGTCCATCGTTTTTGCAGGGAAAGAAAAGACATTAAAGACTCCGGAGGCGTTGTTACCCCATATATAAACAGTGATGCAGGTATGTAAGTACACCCTCTCGGCAAGTCAATCCAGTTAAGTGAAAAACCCCCTGCGGCTACCCTTCCAATCTACTTAAAATCAGCCTATAAGGCGGCATGCGTAATACCCATTCTGCCTCTGTTTACGCGCTGGCACTGTTGCCCATGCTGCTTATGCTGGCTATGGTAGCGGCTTTTGCCGGCACCGGCGAAACAGTAGTATCTTTTTATAAGACGTACAGATACCACAACCCTCAGCTTACATATTGGCTTAAAGTACTTACCGATTGGGGCAACCCCTTTCTTTATGTGATCTACATAGGCATTTACGTCAAAGCAGCCCAAAAGTCTGTGCTGGCAGCTTCAAATCCGCAATTGGCGCGCCGCAGACGCAACTTTGTCATTGCATGGGTTATCGCTCAGCTGCTTGTTGCGTTTCTGCTTGTACGGATTTTTAAAATTGCAATAGGCAAGCCGCGCCCCGGCGTGGACGGCCTGTACATGCCGTTTTCATTCAGCCCCGGTCATCATTCCATGCCCTCCGGTCATACTGCAGAAATTGTTGGCTCCATGCTGCCCCTGACCGGCGCAGGTCGTAATATAGCAGGAATGCTGTTCGCGCTGGCTTTCGGCTGCTATAGTGCCCTTGTGGGCTTCAGCCGTATCTATCTGGGACAACATCATCTGAGTGACGTTTTTTTCGGCACGTTACTGGGCATGTTTTCGGCCCTTGTGATGCACTCTATTTGGACGCACCTGAACAGGAAGAACAATGAAAGAAACTGAAAACACACCTACCGCAAATATCGGCGAAGAGGTTCAGCAACCTGTGCATGATACCGGTGATAAGCCGCAGGATGCTGCTGCCGCCCCGCAGCGCACAGTATGCGAACGCATTCTGGATATTCTGGCCTTCCAGCCGCTTATTCCGCTCACTATTCTGCTGGTGCTGCAAACGGTATTTCTGGTTGACGCCCGCGCTCTGTGGTACTCCGACGAAGTGCGCTATGCGAACGTGTTCGAGCATGTAAGCAACTTCGGCAAATGGATTGTGCTGCATCTTAACGGTGTGCCCTACCCTGACAAACCTCCGGTCTACTTCTGGCTGCTGGCTGGCGTCCAGCAAGCTCTGGAAGCTGCCGGACTCATCGCAAAAGGAGCCGAAGGCATCGGCCCGCGCCTGTTCTTTACCGGCGCTGCTGTGTCAGCTCTGCTCTACCTGTGGGCCACGTACGCTCTTGCCCGCGCTGTTGCGGGTGTCAGCAAGCGTGTTGCCTTCGGCGCCGGCCTTGTGTTGCTCAGCGTATTTTATTTCATCGGCGTATCGCATTACTCGCGCATGGACCTTCTGTTCGCTACGCTGATTACGCTCAGCCACATCTGTCTTTTCAAAGGCTGGCAAAAAGATAAGGCCATGTTCTGGGTAGTAAGCGGTTTTGCATTTGCTGCTGTTGCCACCCTGACAAAAGGCCCGCTCGGTCTGGCTTTCCCCATTGTTACCTCTGTGCTGTTCCTGCTTTGGCGCGGCAAACCCCGACGCCTTGCCGCCGGTGATGTTGCCATCGGCTTCGGTGTCATGGTGACTATCCTGCTGGCATGGGTAATGGGAGCCTACCTTACAGAGGCCCCGGACTTCCTGCACAACATTTTCCATGACCAGATTTACCGCCGCGCAACCCAGACATGGCATCACGCCCAGCCGTGGTGGCATTATATGGCAACGTTGCCTGCCGCGTGGCTGCCGTGGACACTTATTCTGCCCGTGCTTCCTTTTGGCTATCTGCTGACAAAAAAAGGGGCTAAAGCGGTTGCCGCGTCCCGTACGCCTCAAAAAGAAGGTATGGCCTACATCTGGATTGCATTCCTGAGCGGCTTTATAATTCTTTCTGCCGTCAGCATCAAAATCATCATCTACCTGCTGCCCCTGTTTGCCCCGCTGGCAGTACTTACAGCTTCCGGCGTTCTGGCCCTTTCGCAGACCCGCGCAAAATGGCTTATGCGCCTGCTGGCGCTGCTTCTTGTCATCCTTGCGGGCGCTCTTGTAACGCTGCAGCTTGGCCAGATGTTCCAGTGGGAGTGGCTGACAAAAGCTATCCGCTGGCCTCTGGATATCGACGGATTGTGGATTCTGGGCGGAGTCTGCGCACTGGGTGCGGCCGCCATGTGGGTTGCGGCTCCTAAAGCCGGTGGAGCAGGCGCACTTCTCGTTGCAGTTCTGTTCGCTACCATCTGGATTCAGCCCCTTGGCCTTATCACTGCACCATCGCTTGATAAGGTGATGAGCCCCCGCGATCAGGGCATACTGCTCGGCAACTACATCAAAGAAGGCTACACCCCCGTCACGTACAAGGTGTACTCCGGCACTTATACTTACTATGCCGGAAAAAACCTTATCGAACTTGATGAGTGGACAGACTTTGACGCCGCAGTGGCAGAAGCACCTAAAGTGGTCGTAGCCATGCGTTCCAAGCATTGGGACAAGTGGGAAAATAAACCGGTAGACATGACTGAAGTTAACCGTCAGTGGATTGTCGATCAGGAATACGTGGTCGGCGTGCGTGTGGCTGACAAACCCGCTGTAGAAGATAACGTTGACTCTGGCACAACGGATGCGCCGGAAAAACTTTTGCCGGAACACGCAGCCCCTGCCGCAAATGCGACCAGCAACGTCATCATTCAGGAAGTGGTTGTGGAAACAGCCGGCCCTGCAGAAAACGGAACCAGTCTGGAAGCGTTGGGAAATGCAACTATGGAAAAAGTCCAGTCAGCTGCTGAAACTGCGCTGGAAGCTGTTACCAACGCCACCAATGAAGCTGTTGAGGCTTTAAAAACGAAAAATGCCACCGAATAGCGCTAAGTAGCTTTAAAGAGCTCTGACTAAAAAAACGGCTGCGGAAAAATCCGCAGCCGTTTTCTTTGTAGTATGTCGTAGCCGTTACAAAGGCATTCCCAAAAACGACTGCAAAAAAACAACTGATACAAGCAGTTGAAATATTAAAAAAGCACAAGCAGTTCAGCCCAGACCAGCCGCAACAAGCTATAATACTCTTTTTTTAAAAATAAGCAGTCACAGCACGGCACTAAGCGGTCATCAAACAAACAGGGCTAATTGCTGACAAACTTGTTCTGCATCCGCCGACAAATCAAGCGAGTGCAACCCACCATCCTGCCATTACAATTATCGCCGCCAACAGACCGCAGGGTTTATTTAGCCGCGCCTGCCACTCCGTGCCGTAAAGCCGGTCAATATACAGCAACCTGCCCCCAAGCTGCCCGACAACAAACCCGCAAATCAGGCCGAAGATGTGCGCCGTAATGTCTGTCCGCTCACCTTCCATACCCAGCATAGCGAGCAAACCTAACCCCGCGGCAACTACAGTAACAGCTTTAATGGTGCTTCTGTGACCGCCAAAAGCCAGAGTTGTTCCGCATAAAGCGCCCACAGCCCCGAAAACTGCAGTGGAAAATCCGAGGCTCGCGTAATAGTAGCCCGAAAACAACACACTGCATACATTACCTGAAATGCCTGCAATAAGAGCCATCAGCCACGCAATGCCGGAGCCTGTTCGTGAAGAAAGCAGCCCCAGAAAAATACCACCGGAAACAATGTTTCCAAACAGGTGTCTGCTGTCCGCATGAAGCGTCAGCGCTGTCACCACTCTGTACCACTCACCTCCGGCAAGTATACGCAAACCTTCCACACGTCCTGCCTCTGCCCATTGATCAGCCGACAGATTTGACATTGCAGCAGGCAAGCTGGCGGACAGTTGAGGCCACCAGTGCATCCTTATTCCATGCCATATAATCACACACAGCAGCAGCCAAAACGTAGCACTGCCTGTGCGTAAGGCAGGAAATGTCACGGGCGGTGCAGGAGCGGGTTTATTCTCCTGCACAGACTTGGCAATTTCACTTGCAGCAAGCTGTTCTAAAAAGACGGGAACATACAGCGCAGATCCGGAAGAGCGATGTTGCAGCCGGTACGGAATCCCCCGCGAAGCCAGTACCAGAGGCCATGCAGGGTCCGCACCTGCGGCATATTCAATGCCGTAAGACAAAACAGCCTCCCGAACGTTACGCCAGTTGCTGGAAACACCAAGGCGGTGAATTGCAACGGGGTTCACGTTACGACCGGCTGTTTTCATACGAATAAAAGTTGCTATGCAACAGGTGCGGCAAGGCTGCTATTTTGAGCGGTTTTTTTCAGCATCACAATCAATTACCCGATCATCTGCCTTGGCATTGTCGGCGGAATCGCAGTCAATGATCACAGCCTGACGGGGTTCTTCCTGCTGATGCTTTGCAAAGTCGCCTGCATAATACGTACGGGTGTAAAATGTGCCGCCGGCGTTGCCGAAGTTACCGGTAAACGTGGTGGAAGACTGAGACGCAGCATGCACACGTGCAGACTCTGCAAAACGTTTACGCAGCCAGCGGGCTAGCGGAGCGCGAGTAAAAGGAACCAGAAGGATAAGGCCAAAGGCATCTGTCATAAGGCCCGGGGTTATCAGCAATATACCCGCAAGCAGAATCATAAAACCTTCCACCATCTCGTCAGCGGGCATAACGCCTTTGTCCAAAGACTGACGCACTTTGAACATGGTGCTCAGCCCTTCCTGACGTGCCAGCCACGCACCTGCCATACCGGAGGCAATAACAAGCAAAATGGTCCAGCCAGCGCCGATGACACTGCCAACCTGAATAAGCAAATATAATTCAATGAAAGGAATTATGGTAAACAGCAAAAAAAGTCGTGCCAGCATGTCAGCCCCTGTTATGAGTTCAGCCGCCGCGTATCCGGCGATGTTTAGGAACTAAGCACCTCGTCGCCAATGTAAAGCGTGGCAGTACAGTAAAAAACGATTTTTTAGACGCTTAACAATAAAAACCAGCAGAAACGCCACCGCCATTGTTCTTCCAAAGCATTAAATAACGCAAGCGGAGTCAGCTTGTTACAAAGATGAGGACAGTTTCAAACAGATACCGTCAAAACGAATCACCCATGGGCCACGCTGGAAACCCACCTGAGCTCGGATATAATTACCAAAGGCTTCCCGGAAAGGAAGCAACTGCGAAAGCCACTAGGAAGAAAAAGCGATCACAGCGGCTCCAAGGCCCATCATCAAAGCTCCCGCCCCCCGAAACCACGATATCTTTTCGTTAAAAATCATTCTGCCGAGAACTACCGAAATCAGACCGTTCAGTCGCTTTACGGCTATCATATACGCGGCTGCAACCAGTGTGATAGCCTGAAAATGCAGAACGACCTGGCCGAACATGCATAGCCCTGCGCTTGCTCCCGCAACGGGCCGCTGTAACAGAATGCGCGGAGAAACATGGGTAAAGGCAAAAATCAAAGCGAGCAGTATGCCATTATGCAATGCAAAAAAAAGCGCCGCCGTGTACATAGGAGTACCCAGCAGCGCAAGTTTTTTGGATAACACCGCCGTAACACTCCAGATCAATGAAGCAAGCAGCATCAGCATACTCCCCCTCTCGCGGGTGGCGGCTTTGAAAGGTTCCATGACGGAAAGCCATAAACCGGCATTACCCTGCGTTTGCTCCGGAGCTTTATTAAGCAACCAGCTACCGGCCACTATACAGATTATTCCAAGCGCTCCCTGCAAAGGGATAGCTTCACCCAGAATCAGCCACCCAGTGAGCAACATAAAAGCAGGAGTAAACGATAAAAAAGGAACAGTCAGAGATATGGGAGAAAGCCTGATGGCCCACGTCTGAATGAGCAGCGCCACCATATTAAGCGGCAACATGATGAACATCACCGCCCAGAAGCCTTCCAGAAAAACTGGAACAGGAGCAAAGGCAAGGTATGATAAAAACAGCGGCAGACTCCAGCCCATAGGCCATACAATCATCTCGTACGGGGGCCTGTCGCCAAAGTACCGCTTGATAATGGCCGCTTCACCGGCAGAAAAAAAAGCAGTGGCAAGAGCAATGGAAAACCAGAGCATATACAGCACCTCGGTAGCTGAGTTACCACCACACTATAGCTCGGGCCGGAAAAACAAAAAAGCCCGGGCTGAAAGTTCCGGGCCTGAAATGAAAAAAGACCCGTCAGCGAACTTACGGGTCTTTTGTGGTCATGTGTGATACCAGTCTTAGACGGACTTCTTCGCCACAGGCTTCACAACAGCACCGGAACGCAGGCAGCGGGTGCATACGCTCACGGACTTAACCTGACCAGAGGGCAGCTGATGACGAGCGCTCTGCAAGTTAGGCATGAAGCGACGCTTGGTCTTGATGTTGGAGTGGCTCACATTGTTGCCGGTCTGGGGCTTCTTGCCGCAGAATTCACATTGCTTTCCCATGACGACGATCCTCCATATATGAAAAACTGAAATACATTTCGCGAGATTTGGATCCCCTTGGCGGGTCCATTCCTGAAATCGCGAGGGTGGAACAGCCAAGGAAGGAGGGTTTCTTATACCCCTGCCCAAAAAAACGCAACCCTTTTCTTGACAAACAAAGAGGGAGGCATGTAGAAATCGCCTTCCGCGAGGACATTATGCCTAAAGTTTGGATCCTGATAAAAGATATTCCGGTTAATGGCAAAGAGTATTCCTTTGACGAACCGGCTATGTGGGAAGAGCCCATTTCGGAATTTTCCCTGCCCTACGCTATTAAGCACCCGCTGTCTGCGCAGGTATTTTTGCTTGCCCAGCAGGATGGTGTTCTAGTAAGGGGCCGCATCAAAGGACAGATTGCCGTACCGTGCGACCGCTGTGCCGAAGATGCCGTTATCGACATCAATCATGAGTTTGACACGTTCGAAATCATCCCTGATGAAGACTATGTCGATAACGAAGCTGACGGTTCTCTTATCGGTCCTGCCCCTGAAGGAGCAGGAGTAGGTATTGAGATTAGTCGGCTTTTGTGGGAAGAGTTTGTTCTCTCATTACCGGCTAAGCCTCTTTGCGCCTCAAAATGCAAAGGTCTTTGCCCCAAATGCGGGAAAAATCTTAACGACGGAGATTGCGGCTGCGACAATGAGCAGTACGATCCCCGCCTTGCCGCTTTGCGCGGCCTTAAAGTAACAAAGCACTAAACGCCTTTACGGCTCACTTCCGCGCCGCCCGCGCGGACGACAAAGAAAGAGAGGATAGTCATGGCTGTTCAACAGAACAAAAAATCCAAGTCCAGAAAGGGCATGCGTCGTTCCCACCACCGTGTGGCAGTTCCTTCTGTAGTATACTGCGCCTGTGGCGAACCTGCTCTGCCCCACCGCGTGTGCAACAGCTGCGGCGCCTACAATGGCCGTCAGGTGCTCAGGCAGGATGATGAGCAATAGCGTTCCGGTGATCGCTGTGGACGCTATGGGGGGTGATTCAGGACCTTCCGTTGTTGTCCCCGGCGCCCTTCGGGCCGCCCGCGAAAATGGTCTCAAGCTTATTCTTGTAGGCGACAGAGACGCGATCAGCGCGGAACTCAATAGGCTGCCCCTTGACGGGGTGGCCTATGATATTGTGCACGCCAGTGAGGTGGCAGGAATGGACGAAAAGCCGTCCGACATCCTGCGCCGCAAAAAAGACGCATCCATTCAGGTGGCATGTCGTCTTGTGCGCTCAGGCGATGCCGACGGCATTGTGAGCGCCGGAAACTCCGGCGCTACCGTTGCCTGCGGCATGTTTCTGATGGGACGCATCCCCGGTGTTGAACGTCCCGCGCTTGCCTCTGTCATGCCTACTGAAAAAAAGCCATGCATCCTGCTGGACGTGGGCGCAAATGTAGATTGCAAACCCTACCACCTTTTTCAATTTGGCCTTATGGCCGAAGCCTTTGCCCGTGACCTTCTGGAAAAAGATGCCCCCCGCGTGGGACTTTTGAGCATCGGAGAAGAAAAAGGCAAAGGCAACACGCAGGTGAAAGAAGCGTACGAACTGCTGCGCGAAGCCAAAAACATCAACTTTGTCGGCAACATTGAAGGGCGCGACCTGTTTATCGGTGATGTTGATGTCGCTGTGTGCGACGGCTTTGTGGGCAACGTTGCGCTCAAGCTTAGTGAAGGGCTTGCAACTTCGCTTGCCCGACTGCTCAAGCGTGAACTGCTTAGCGGCATAAAAGCCAAAATAGGTACTTTTCTGGCCCGTGACGCATTCCGGCGCTTTGCGCGCTTTGTAGATTATGCGGAATACGGCGGCGCTCTTCTGCTCGGCTTGCAGGGAATTGCCATCGTGTGCCATGGTGCATCAAACGAAAAGGCCATTGCTTCTGCCGTTAGCATGGCGGGCACCTTCGTTCAAAAAGGCACTAACAGCCGACTTGTTGACTCGATAAGTGCTAACGAAGAGCTGACCAGCTACGGCAAGGCCGTAAAGCAATAACTACCGACCCGTGACGGCGGCGCCTTTTTTGCGTCGCCGCTTCATGTTTCACGGACCCTGCCAATGACCACAAAAAGCTATATACTGGGATTCGGCTCCTACGCGCCGGAACGGATTCTGACCAACACCGATCTGGAATCGCTCGTGGACACCACGGACGAGTGGATCACTACGCGTACAGGTATCAAACAGCGCCATATGGCAGCAGAAGGTGAAACGACTTCTGACCTTGGCGCCAAAGCGGCTATGAATGCTCTTGCTAGTGCCGGGCTTGCCGCAAAAGACCTGACGCACATCCTTGTCGCCACCTGCACCCCTGACGCCATGTGCCCCAGCACAGCCTGCCTTATTGAGCGCAAGCTCGGCGTTTCGGGCCTGATGGCGGTAGACCTTAACGCCGCCTGTTCCGGATTTCTGTATGCATTGAACCTTGCACAAGGCATCGTAGCCATGAATGCCGATGCCAAAGTTCTCGTTGTTGCAGCAGAAGTACTCACCAGACGGCTTAACTGGAACGACCGTTCGACCTGCGTATTGTTTGGCGACGGTGCCGGTGCTGCCATTGTAAGCGCTCGTCCTAACGAGGGACGTACTGTCGAAATTGCAGACTGTCTGCTTTCCTCTGACGGTGCTTTGGGCGACTTGCTGCTTATCAGTGGTGGCGGAACCAGCATCCCGTACAAACACGGTGACAGTGTGGGCGACGAGTTTTTCGTCCGCATGGAAGGCCGCGAAATCTTCAAACACGCTGTCCGCAGTATGGCCCGCGTGTGCGAAGAGCTGCTTACCCGCAACGGCATCAAACGCGAAGACGTGGACATGCTGCTGCCGCATCAGGCAAACCTGCGCATTATCGAAGCAGTCGGAAAAAAACTGGACATCCCTGCCGAAAAGGTCTTTGTAAACCTTCAAGAATATGGCAACACGTCTGCGGCTTCAGTTCCGCTTGCTCTGGCAGACGCTGACAGCAAAAATATGCTTCCCGCAGGGCGCACCATCCTGCTGACCACGTTTGGAGGCGGCTTCACCTGGGGTGCGGCGCTGCTGCGTACATAGCATAAAAGTGTGCTATTTCGGTAGCAAGCCGGAATAACACATAGCTGCTGCCAAAATTCACAATTGAAGTTACACTGTCTTTGCGGTATAAAGCGGTGCCTTTCAGTAAAGAAGAGAAAAAGCGAACCAAAATGAGCGAACTTATCTCCACCGCACTGGTCACGGGCGGCTCACGCGGAATAGGCAAATGCATTGCCGAAACGCTGGCCCGAGAGGGTTTTCAGGTTTTTCTTACTTACGTAAGCAAACCTGAAGAAGCTGAAGCCGTGGCTTCGTCCATCCGCGATGCGGGAGGACAGGCAAAGGCTCTTCGTCTGAATGTTGGTGACCCCGAGGAAGTTGCCGCATTCTTTAAAAACGAAGTGAAGGACAACGTCCGACTAGATGTGCTGGTAAACAATGCCGGCATAACCAGAGACGGCCTGCTTATTCGCATGAAGGATGATGACTTTGCAAAGGTACTCAGTGTGAACCTGCAAGGCGCATTCACCTGTAGCCGCGAAGCGGCTAAGATCATGTCCAAGCAGCGTCAGGGCCGCATCATCAACATCACCTCCGTGGTGGGACAGATGGGCAACCCCGGACAGGCCAACTATTGCTCTGCAAAGGCAGGACTTATCGGATTGACCAAGTCTATTGCCAAGGAGCTTGCCGCACGTAACATCACTGTAAACGCCGTGGCCCCTGGTTTCATTGAAACCGACATGACCCGTGCTCTTGCAGACAACGTGCGCGAACAGTACCTTGCCGCCATTCCGCTGCGCCGTCTCGGCAGCGCACAGGATATCGCGGATGCCGTAGCCTTTCTCGCTTCCGAGAAGGCAGGTTACATTACGGGGCAGGTAATCGCCGTCAACGGCGGTATGTACTGCTAATCTGCCCTCAGGCACAGTAGTCTGCGCCTGATTTACAAAGCAAAAATAACACCGATTGGAGGGAATATGTCCGTCGAAGAAAAAGTTAAAAAGATCGTTATGGATCAGCTCGGCGTTTCCGCTGAAGAAGTTAAGCCCGAAGCTTCCTTCGTTGAAGATCTGGGCGCTGACTCCCTTGACCTGACTGAACTGATCATGGCCATGGAAGAAGAGTTCGGCACCGAGATCGATGACGACGACGCTCAGAAGATTCTGAAGGTTCAGGACGCCATCGACTACATCGCTGGCAAACAGTAGCCTTCTCTTATCTTTCCAGATACATGCACGCAGGCGTCTTATGACGGAGTCATAAGACGCTTTGCCCTTTTCTTCCGGCTGCGGTAACACTCGGCTCAAACAGGTAGTCATCTGCTTTTTATGACATCTGTTCTTTTCGCACGAGAAAAACCGCATTGCGCCCACGAGGAACTACAGAATGATTGGAAAAAGAGTAGTAGTTACCGGGCTTGCTGCGATTACCCCGCTTGGCAATGACCTGGAAACCAGCTGGAGCAACCTGATTGCCGGCAAGTCCGGAATCGGCCCCATCACCCGCTTTGACGCCAGCGAATACACTTCACGCATTGCCGGTGAAGTGAAAGACATTGACCTTGGCGCCTATATTCCCCCCAAGCAGGCCCGCCGTATGGACCGCTTCACGCAGTTCGCGGTTGCCTGTGCAAAGCAGCTGATGGAAAACGCCGGCTACACTGTTCCCGAAGAAACAGCCCACCGTGTGGCGTGTCTTCTGGGTGTGGGTCTGGGCGGTCTTGAAACCATTGAAGAGTTTCATACCAAGCTCGTTGACTCCGGTCCCAACAGAATATCCCCCTTCATGATTCCCCAGCTTATCTCGAACATGGCTCCCGCGCAGGTTGCCATCTTCACCGGAGCAAAAGGCGGTAACCTGGTAATGACCAGCGCCTGTGCATCCGGTACGCATGCCATCGGCTATGCTTTTACCGAGATCAAGGTCGGCCGCTATGATGCCGTTATCACCGGTGGTTCAGAATCCACAATCACCCCTATGGGTGTATCCGGCTTCACTGCGCTTAAAGCGCTCTCCACCGCCAATAACGACAACCCCGAAAAGGCTTCGCGTCCCTTCGACGCAGCCCGCGACGGTTTTGTCATCGGCGAAGGCGCCGGTCTGCTGCTGGTCGAATCCCTTGAGTCCGCTCAGGCACGCGGTGCCAAGATATATGCTGAAATCGTAGGGTTCGGCTCTTCCGATGATGCCTTCCATATGACGGCTCCCCGTGAAGATGCCGAAGGTATGGCGCGCGCCATGATGATGGCTATCGAAGAAGCAGGCATCAAGCCTGAAGAAGTAGATTGCATCAACGCGCACGGTACCTCGACCCAGCTGAACGACAAGTGCGAAACCATCGCGCTTAAAAAGGTTTTCGGCGATCATGCCAGAAACCTGCGTATCAGCGCCAACAAGTCGCAGATGGGGCACCTGCTGGGTGCCGCCGGCGGCGTGGAAGGCGTATTCAGCTGCATGACTCTGGCTTCCGGCACTGTGCCCGGAACAGCCAACTACGAAACACCTGATGAGAACTGCGACCTTAACTACATGGGTAGCGGTTCTGAAGAGTATCAGGCTAAATACGTGCTCAGTAACTCCTTCGGCTTCGGCGGCACCAACGCGTGCATGCTGTTCAAGCGCTGGGAAGGCTAGTAACGATATACCCCGCCGCGTATCCTCAACAGACGGATGCGCGGCGTAACCACAACGCGGAGAGTGGATATCATGGACGAACTGCTTATTCAGGACCCGGAAGTCGGTCGTACCATCGTTCAGGAAGTAGAACGTCAGACCGGCAAGTTGGAGCTTATTGCTTCCGAAAACTTTGTGTCACCCGCAGTTCGAGCCGCTCAGGGCAGCGTGCTTACCCACAAGTATGCCGAAGGCTACCCCGGTAAGCGCTACTACGGCGGATGCGAATATGTAGACGTGGCAGAAAACCTTGCCATTGACCGCGCCCGTGAAATCTTCGGCGCGGAGTACGCGAACGTCCAGCCTCACTCCGGCAGTCAGGCAAACATGGCCGTATATTTTTCGGCCCTGCAGCCCGGCGACACCATTCTTGCAATGGACCTGTCGCATGGCGGCCATCTGACTCACGGCAGCCCCGTCAACTTTTCCGGCCGTTTCTTCAACGTGGTATTTTACGGCGTTGATAAGGAAACCGGCTGCATCAACTACGACAACGTAGCTGAACTTGCACGCGAACACCGCCCCGCCATGATCGTGGCCGGTGCCAGTGCATACGCCCGTATCATCGACTTTGACCGCTTCCGCGCCATAGCCGATGAAGTTGAAGCCCTGCTGATGGTTGACATGGCGCACATCGCAGGTCTTATCGCGGCCGGTCTGCACCCCAGCCCGATCGGCAAGGCACATTTTACCACCACGACCACGCACAAGACCCTGCGCGGCCCCCGCGGCGGCATGATCCTTGCCAACGAAGATGCGGGTAAAAAGCTTAACAGCCAGATTTTCCCCGGCATTCAGGGTGGCCCGCTGATGCACGTCATCGCTGCCAAGGCTGTTGCTTTCGGCGAAGCTCTGCGCCCCGAATTTGCTGCCTACCAGAAACAGGTTGTAGCAAACGCCGCCAAGCTTGCAGAAACTCTGACCGATGCCGGTTTTGAACTGGTTTCCGGCGGTACTGATAACCACCTGATGCTGGTTGACCTGACCAACAAAGACATTACAGGCAAAGATGCGCAGAACGCACTTGATCTTGCAGGCATTACCGCCAACAAGAATACTGTACCCTTTGAAGCCCGCTCTCCCTTTGTAACCTCGGGTATCCGTCTGGGCACACCTGCCCTGACCACCAGAGGTATGAAAGAAGCTGAAATGGTCAAAGTCGGCGGCTGGATCGTTGATGCCCTCGGCAACATCGACAACGAAACCAGACTGGCTGAAATCAGCCGCGATGTCGAAGTATTCGCCCGCAAGTTCCCGCTGTTCCACTGGTAACAGCTACAAAAGCACTCTCAAGGGCGGGGCGGTTCGCAAGAGCCGTCCCGCTCTGTTCCCCTTATTCAGCCTGTCCCAGACAAAGGCTGCCTTGGCAGCAAATGGATGATGAATATGCACAGCAGACTTCCCTGGCCTCATTATTTCATGGATATTACCTACCTTGTAGCAGAGCGCTCCACCTGTTCGCGTCGCAAAGTCGGCGCCATAGCAGTAAAAGACAAACGCATTCTGGCTACCGGCTACAACGGTGCTCCCTCTAATGTGGCCCACTGCCTTGATGTGGGTTGTCTGCGCGAGCAACTTGGCGTTCCCTCCGGTCAGAGGCACGAAATCTGCCGAGGTCTGCATGCAGAGCAAAATGTCATCATTCAGGCTGCAATCCACGGAATATCTCTTGCCGGTTCAGAAATTTACTGCACGACGCAACCTTGCCTCATCTGTACAAAAATGCTGATTAACTGCGGCGTAAAAAGTGTGTATTTTATGGAGCCGTACCCTGATCCGCTTTCGGAAGCCATGATGAAAGAAGCCGGCGTAAAATTTGAAGTGCTGGACTATTCCAGAGAAAGGTAGGGACAACGTGTCTGGCGACCATCCTTATGCCTCCTTTATGAAAGAAGCTGTAGCGCTTGCCCGTCATGGCAGATGGGCTGCAGCCCCCAACCCCTGCGTGGGTGCCCTGCTGGTCAAGGACGGCCAGATTGTGGCACGGGGCTGGCACACAGCGTATGGCAAGCCTCATGCCGAAGTGGAATGCCTGCGTGATGCAGATCGAAACGGAGTGAATCCGGCAGAATGCACCCTTGTGGTAACGCTTGAGCCCTGCAATCACACCGGTAAAACTCCGCCCTGCTCTCATGCGGTTCTGAAGGCCGGCATCAAGCACGTGGTTATCGGCATGATGGACCCCAACCCCGTGGCTCAGGGCGGTGCGCAGTACCTGCGCGATCACGGCGTGTTAGTAGAAGCCGGAGTATGCGAACAGGACTGCAACGACGTCATAGCCGATTTCATTACGTGGAAAAAAACCCCGCTCCCCTACACAATCATTAAACTGGCTTCTACACTGGACGGGCGTATCGCCACCCGCACAGGTCACTCGCGCTGGATAAGCGGCGAAAAATCACGCACGCGGGTGCATGAATTGCGTAGTCATGCAGGTGCTGTGATCGTGGGCGGCAACACCTTCAGAAAGGATAACCCCCAGCTGACCTGCCGTCTGAGCGGAGTCCGCGGGCAACCGCTTGCTGTTGTCGTCACTTCTGAACTGCCTGAAGCTGACAGCTCCATGTATTTGCTCCGCGAAAGAGCGGCTGAAACAATTTTCTGGACCCCAAAGCCCGTGGCGGAATCGGCAAAGGCCGATGTACTGCGTAATATGGGCGTGCGGGTAAAAGGGCTTGACCGCAACTGCAAGGGCAGACTAGACCTGCGTACCGGCCTTGCCGCACTACGCAACGAGGAAGACTGCTATTACACCCTTTGCGAAGGTGGCGGAATGCTGGCTCTTTCCCTGCTGGAAATGCAGCTGGCGCAGGAGTTGGAACTGCACATGGCTCCCAAACTGTTGGGAGACGCTCAGGCGGCTCCGCTTTTTGACGGTCGCACACCTTCTACAATGGATCAGGCTCTGGGCCTTCGCATATGCGATGTGACCCGTAGCGGTGAAGATGTCATTATGACCTTGCGCACCAGGAATTGATACCTATGTTTACCGGAATCATTCAGGGACAGGGCGAAATCCTGTCCGCAGAAAACAGGGGCACTGAAACGCGTTTTCGCATTCACCCCCGCTTTGCCCTGACAGACTACGTCACCGGCGAATCCATAGCCGTTAACGGTGCCTGCCTGACGGTTGAAACGTTCGGCAGCGACTGGTTTACCGCCTACGCTTCCGCCGAGACACTGTCCTGCACAAGTCTTGGAGCATTACGCACCGGAAGCGTGGTCAACCTTGAGCGTGCTCTTGCCATGGGCGACAGACTGGGCGGCCACATAGTCAGCGGGCACGTTGATTGCCTTGCAACGGTGGAATCAATCAAACCTGCCGGTCTTTCAAGGATTTACCGGCTCACCTTTCCGCAGGAATTCGGCACTCAGGTGGTTGATAAAGGCTCTGTAACCCTTGACGGTATCAGCCTAACAGTTAATCATTGCGGGCCGGATTTTCTGGAAGTGAACATCATTCCTGAAACGCAGAAGGTGACCACAATTTCTCAGTGGAAGCCCGATAGCCGCGTGAATATGGAAACCGACATCATCGGCAAATACGTTCAGCGCATGATGGCCCCCTGGGCCGGTGCTGAAAGGAATAAGGGGAATTCCGAAGAAAGCCGGAAAAGTACCCTGACCATGGAATTTTTGCGCGAGCACGGCTTTTAACCGTAAAACGCCGCAACCGACGGGCGTACCCGCCGGGGATACCGTAACATACCGAGAGGTTCGCACATATGCCTATCTGCACGGCCGAAGAGGCCATTGAAGAGATCCGCAACGGACGGATGCTCATCCTTGTAGACGACGAAGATCGCGAAAATGAAGGCGACCTGACCATTGCCGCTGAGCATGTGACCCCTGAAGTCATCAACTTCATGGCCATGCACGGGCGCGGCCTTATCTGCCTTGCCATGGCTCCGAACTGGATCGATAAACTGCAGCTGCCGCTTATGGCACGTCGTAACGAATCCAAATTCGGCACGAATTTCACGGTATCCATCGAAGCACGTAATGGCGTTACTACCGGTATTTCCGCCAAAGACCGCGCCACCACCATTCTGACCGCAGTCAAAGATAACGTTCAGCCAGAAGACATCGTCACCCCCGGCCACGTATTTCCCCTGCGCGCCCAGAACGGCGGCGTTATGGTTCGCGCCGGTCAGACCGAAGGTAGCGTTGACCTTGCCCGTCTGGCAGGCCTCAAGCCTGCTGCCGTCATCTGCGAAATCATCCGCGACGACGGTGAAATGGCCCGTATGCCCGACCTCATCGAATTTGCAGAAAAACACAACATGAAGATCGCTACCATCCGCGATCTCATCCGCTACCGCATGCAGCCCGGTCAGCTTTCCGTACAGCGTGTGGCTGAAGCCAAAATGCCCACCAAATACGGTGACTTTACTGTTATCGCCTACGAAAACGAGCATGGTGATGAAACCCACCTTGCCATGGTCAAAGGTGACATCAGAAATCAGGAATCCGTGCTTGTGCGTGTACACTCCGAATGCCTGACAGGCGACGTGCTTGGTTCGCAGCGTTGCGACTGCGGCGACCAGCTTGCCGCGGCCATGTGCACCATCGCCAGCGAAGGTTCCGGCGTTGTGCTGTACATGCGTCAGGAAGGCCGAGGTATCGGCCTTGCAAACAAAATCAAAGCCTATGCGCTGCAGGATCAGGGCTACGACACAGTTGAAGCCAACCACAAGCTCGGCTTTAAGGCTGACCTGCGCGACTATGGCATCGGCGCCCAGATTCTGGTGGATCTCGGCGTGCGTAAAATGCGCATGATGACCAACAACCCCAAAAAGATTGTCGGCATCGAAGGCTACGGCATTCAGGTGGTGGAACGAGTTCCCATCGAAATGCATGCGTGCCAGTTTAATGAAAGCTACCTGCGCACCAAAAAGGAAAAGATGGGCCACATGCTGCATCTTTCCGATGAAGAGCAGAACGGCGAGTAGAAACAACACTAGCTCTACGCTGCTCTTACTGTAAAAATGTTGATGATTCGCACCCCGTGTTCCGGCACGGGGTGCGACCTGCATATTCCACTTTGCTTGCGGCACATGCCGCTCTCAGGAGACTTTTGCCATGATGCACCTGAAAACCATCGAAGGTCAGTTTGACGCCAAGGGACTGAAGTTCGCCATTATCGCCACCCGCTTCAATGACTTTGTTGTTGACCGTCTGGTAGGCGGCGCCGTGGACTACATCAGCCGTACCGGCGGCAGCAAGGAAGACATCACCCTTGTCCGCCTGCCCGGCGCTTTTGAAATGCCCGTAGTAGCTAAAAAGCTTGCAGCTTCCGGCAAGTACGACGGCATTATTGCTCTCGGCGCAGTTATCCGCGGTTCCACTCCGCACTTTGACTTTGTTGCCAACGAAGCAACCAAAGGCCTTGCTCAGGTTTCCCTTGAGCACGGCGTGCCTGTAGGCTTTGGTCTGCTGACCACCGATAACCTTGAGCAGGCAATCGAACGTGCAGGCTCTAAAGCAGGTAACAAGGGCGTGGAAGCGGCTTCTGCGGTTCTTGAAACCATTCGTGTACTGGAGCAGCTCTAACGCATGGCTAAAGCTAACAATTCTACGCGTCGCTCTTCCCGGGCTCTCGCGTTTCAGGTTCTTTACGGGCTTAATTTTTCGCCCGCATCAGACATCGAAGAGCTGCGCGATGCGTATTGCGCCTCTCCCGATGTGAGTGACCGTGGCGGAGAAGCTCACCCCGTGGGCTTTGCCTGGGAACTGATCGAAGGCACGTGGACAAACCAGAAAGAACTGGATGAAGTCATTACCCGATTTGCCCAGAACTGGCGTGTTGAACGCATCGGCAAAATCGAGCTGACCATCCTGCGCCTTGCCGTTTATGAAATGCTGTACCGCGCTGATGTACCACCTAAGGTGGCCATTAATGAAGGTATTGAGCTTTCCAAACAGTTCGGTGACCAGAAGTCACGCAGCTTCATAAACGGCATTCTGGACGCGGCAGCCAAGGCTCTGGAAGCAGGCACTCTGACGTGCAAATACTGATTCTGACATTACCCCGTACAACGATTACATCTAGACATAAGGAATAGCACGGCTATGAAGTACAATCCTCAGGCCATTGAAGAGAAGTGGCAGCAGATTTGGGAAGACAAGAGCATGTTCCACAGCGATCACAGCTCTGATCTACCCAAATACTACGTGCTTGAGATGTTCCCCTACCCTTCGGGCAACATCCACATGGGGCACGTCCGCAACTACTCCATCGGCGACGTGGTCGCCCGCTTCAAGCGCATGCAGGGCTTCAACGTGCTACACCCCATGGGCTGGGACGCGTTCGGCCTGCCTGCCGAAAACGCGGCCATCAAGCACGATACGCACCCTGCAAAGTGGACGTATTCCAACATCGACAACATGCGCAGCCAGCTCAAGCGGCTCGGCTATTCGTATGACTGGCGTCGCGAGCTTGCGACCTGCGACAAGGAATACTACCGATGGGAACAGCTCTTTTTCCTCAAGTTTATGGAAAAAGGCCTTATCTATCGAAAAAAAGCAGCCCAGAACTGGTGCCCCAAATGTAATACCGTGCTTGCCAACGAGCAGGTTGTGGAAGGCCTTTGCTGGCGTTGTGATTCTGTTGTCGAACAGCGCGACCTTGCACAGTGGTTCCTGAAAATCACGGCTTACGCAGAAGAGCTGCTTGCAGACCTCGACAAGCTGACCGGCGGCTGGCCCGACCGTGTTCTGACTATGCAGAACAACTGGATCGGCAAATCCGTGGGTGCGGAAATTGAATTCGCCATTGCAGACAGCGAAAAGTCCATTACGGTATTTACGACACGTCCCGACACCGTGTTCGGCTCTACCTTTATGAGCATTGCTCCCGAGCATGAGCTTGTGGAAACACTTATTGAAGGCAAAGAACAGGCTGAAACCGTTCGCGATTTCGTCAAGCGCATCCGCAACATGGACCGCATCGAGCGTACGGCTGATACGCTGGAAAAAGAAGGCGTATTCACCGGCGCGTACTGCATCAACCCGCTAAACGGCGAAAAGATGCCGATTTACGTTGCCAACTTCGTTCTGGCGGAATACGGCACCGGCGCCGTTATGGCGGTACCTGCTCATGACGAACGCGACTTTGAGTTTGCCCGCAAGTACAACCTGCCTGTTAACGTTGTCATTCAGCCTGAAGGTGAAACTCTTGATCCGGCTACCATGGAAGCAGCCTACACAACTGCAGGCATCATGGTGAATTCCGGCGACTTTACCGGTATTGCCAACGAAGAAGGCAAAGCTAAAATCGCCGACTGGCTGGAAGCCAACAATAAAGGCAAGCGTACGGTCAACTACCGTCTGCGCGACTGGAACATCTCCCGTCAGCGCTACTGGGGCGCGCCGATTCCCATCATTTACTGCGACAAGTGCGGCATTGTGCCTGAAAAGGAAGAAAATCTGCCTGTACAGCTTCCTCTGGACATTAAGACGCACACCGACGGACGTTCGCCCCTTGGCGATACGCCCAGCTTCCACGAATGCATCTGCCCTGCATGCGGCGAAAAAGCCCGTCGCGAGACAGACACCATGGATACCTTTGTGGAATCTTCGTGGTACTTTGCGCGCTACACCGATGCAAAGAAAGATGATGCGCCCTTCAACCCTGATGCACTGAAGTACTGGCTGCCTGTCGATCAGTACATCGGCGGTGTGGAACACGCCATTCTGCACCTGCTGTACGCTCGTTTCTTTGTCAAGGCGCTACGCGACTGCGGCTACCTTGAACTGGACGAGCCGTTCGAGAACCTGCTTACGCAGGGTATGGTGCTGATGGATGGCGCAAAAATGTCCAAGTCTAAAGGCAACACCGTTGAACCTTCTGAAATGATAGTTCGCTACGGTGCCGACACTGTCCGGCTGTTCTGCCTGTTTGCGGCTCCGCCCGAACGTGACTTCGACTGGTCTGAATCCGGTATCGAAGGAGCAAATCGCTTCGTCAACCGTGTCTGGCGTCTGGTGGAAGACCTGCCTGAAGGCATGCCTTCCATGCAGCCCTGCTCCAGCACTGAAGCCGACTGCATCAACGGCACGGCCAAAGACATCCGCTATAAAGAACACGCGGCCGTCAAAAAAGCCGGTGCTGACATTCAGAACCGCTTCCAGTTCAACACGGCGATCTCTGCCGTTATGGAACTGGTAAACGCCCTGTACCTTGCCCGTGAAGAGCTGGGCGCGGACGAAGGCGGCAAGCGGGTTCTTAGTTCTGCGGTATCTTCTGTGCTCGCCATGCTTGCCCCCATTACTCCGCATATCTGCGAAGAATTGTGGGAACAGCTGGGTCATACAGATATGCTCGCAGGACAACCTTGGCCCGAGTATGATGAAAAAGCTCTGGTCAAGGACGAGCTGGTTATCCCCATTTCCGTCAACGGTAAACTGCGTGCCAAGCTCAATGTTCCTGCGAGTATCAGCAAAGAAGAGCTGGAAAAGCTTGCACTTGAAGAAGCCAACGTGGTACGCCACACCGAAGGACTTACTATCCGTAAGGTAATTGTAGTACTCGGGAAAATGGTCAATGTGGTCGCCAACTAAGTATACTTACGCCGGAAAAGGCCCTGTCATTCAGCGCATGCGTATGCTGACGCTATGCCTGACCCTGTTTGCCGTAATCCCGCTGATGCAGGGTTGCGGCGGCTACAGGCTGTCCGGAGACGAACCTTCTGTCTTTGGCAGCCCGGACAGCACCATCCGCATAAGAGAAGTGGAAAACCCCTCTCTCTATGCATGGGTTGGCTCAGTGGTACGGGCCGAGATGCGTGATGAAATCACCAACCGCAACATGGCAACATGGCGCGACAGCGGCCGTACGGATTATTCCATTGCCGTTGTGGTAGATAAGATCACCATATCAGGCCGTGCAACAGACACAGATGACACAAACCGGTTATTCAGCGCATCAGTCATAATGAAAGCGGCTGTATACGATGAGAACACCAATACGGTTATCTGGGATTCCGGCTTTACTTCTGTCAGCGAAACATTCAGAACCTTTACAGGAACTGACCAGCAGGCGGCTTACAGCGCTGTGCGTAAAGCCACACAGTACATTGTGGACAGAATGCGCCACAGCTTCTAGACCCGCGCCCGTCCGCTATCGTATATAACGCCCGGAGGCCACTCGGTTCTCCGGGCGTTTTCACAATGTAACCAGCAACTATGCAAAGCCTGCACTTATGGCAAAAGACGGATTCAGCTTTCTGGTATGCCCCGATGGACAACTCATCCGCGACCGTATCGAATCGCAACTGACAGCACATGCCCTCAGCGACGGAGTATGGGAACGTCACGTCTATTGGGGAGATGAGGGGTTACCGCCTAAGTTCTGGGAAAACCTTACCCTTCAGGGGCTTTTTGCCACACCTAAGGCTCTGATCGTCCGTAATGCGCAAAACCTGCTCACCGATGACTGGAAAAAGCTCAGTGCGGCACTCAGTCAGGCCACCCCGTCTTCCTGGGCTTTTTTGTGCCTTGAAGTTGCTTTTGAAAGAGGCAAAGCCAAAGTTCCTGCTGCCGTCCAAAAAACACCCTGCTGGAAGTTTGCCGCTAAAAAAGGCTGGGTATGGGAGTCTGCCGGACTTGACGAGCGCAACATGCAGGGCTTTGCTAAAGCCTGGGCCGAAAAGCGCGGAGTCAACTTTGCTCCGTCCGCTCTGCAAACCATATGCGCGGCACTCCCCTGTGATGCGACATCAGCCCGTAATGAGCTGGAAAAACTTGCACTCTTAGCCGATGAAAACGGCGTCATATCTGCGGATACTTCCGCACTGGGCGACCACTCCGCGGAACTGGACATTTTCGGTTTCATCCGTGCAGTTCAATCGGGCAGGCAACATGACATGGTGTGGCGCAAGGTCATGTCCAGCCAGTCGGCCAATGACGGGTTGGTCTTCCAGTTTCTTGGCATGTTGCAACGTGAAACCCGTATGATGTGGCAGCTGCTTACCGGAGAACCTGTCCGTCTGCCTCCTGCCGTGTTGCAGGCAAAAACACAGACAGCACAGAAACTGCGCTTCCGCGGTATCATGCGGATGTGGGATCTTGCTCTTGAGGCAGAAAAAGGCATCAAATCAGGTGAGCGCTCTCCGGATCAAGCTATGGAAGCGCTTATCGGCGGATTACTCGCTCTTTTCAGCCCCCAAAAGCAGTAGCGAACAACCATACACACGCGTTTCCTGTCCACGACAACAGTTTTTATACATTTTTTCATGTTTTAGACTGTTTTTTCCTCTTTTTTATCCCTTAAAGCGGCTTTACAGCCTTGCATCCAGCGGGTAACTGCTTATTATGGTCAAAGAGCCACATTATCATGGTCATAGAGAGCGCCTGCGCGAGAAACTGAAAAAGGATGCCACGCAACTGGCTGACTACGAAATTCTCGAGCTGGTTCTTGGCATGGTTCTGCGAAGACAGGATACAAAGCCACTTGCCAAAAGGCTGCTGGCTCGTTTCGGGTCTTTGCGGGGAGTTATGGATGCACGTCCGCAGGAGCTGCTGGCAGAAAAAGGCTTCGGCCCCTCCATGGAAAATTTATGGCTGCTATTGCGGGAATTTATTGCACGGTATGCCGAATCTCCCTTGCGTGAACGTGTGACGCTGGTATCATCGAAGGCCGTTGCGGATATGGCACGTATTCGTCTTGCCAGTTGCGCACATGAAGAAGTCTGGGTTGCCTATATGGACAGACAAAACAGACTGCTGGCATGGGAAAGAGCAACTCAGGGCACTGTTAACGCCTCTGCCATATACCCCCGCGACCTAATGGAGGCAGCATTACGCTTTAAAGCCAGCGGACTGATTCTGGTGCATAACCACCCCGGAGGCAGTGCCAGACCCTCTGCTCCAGATGTGGAAGTAACAAAACTTGTAGCCCGTTCCGCCGCGGCACTGGGTATGACTTTGGTTGACCATGTTATTGTAACGGAAGAAGGCCACTACAGCCTGAAAGAAGACGGGCTTTTTTAACAGACATCAAAGCAGGTGGTTATACCGTTTGTAACACGCAGATACGCGCAGGGGGCCCATGGAGCGGATACGCTGCACAGTGCACGGAAGAGTACAGGGAGTTGGCTTCCGTTACTGGACACAGAAGAAAGCGACCTCACTGGGCCTGTCCGGCTGGGTGAAAAATTGCAGTGACGGCACGGTACAACTGGAAGCTACCGGTCTGGAAGAACAACTGAGTGATTTGGTGGAGGCCCTCAACGAGGGACCTTTATTCAGCAAAGTGACACAGGTGGACTGCAAGCGATTACAATCATCGGGCGCAACTGAAAACGAATTTCTGATAAACGACTGATAAACTTTTTCTGCACCGGCAAAGCGACCTAACTGTAGCACCGCACACATGCAGACAAGTACTTACAAAGTCAGGTTGCCACCGGCAACGCCGTAACGCCAATCTATGCAAGGAGAGGGCATGAGCGACAAACACGACGCCGACAGCCTCGAGATACAAGAAAGCGGCCCATCTATCGAAGAAGCGGCCGAACATATGAGTGAACTTTTGAACGACTTTCCCGAGGAACTTCCGGTTCTGGCAGTTCGGGATATTGTTGTTTTCAATTACATGATTCTGCCCCTTTTTGTAGGCAGAGAAAAATCCGTGCAGGCAGTGGACGCAGCCCTTAACGGCAGCCGCTACATGATGATCTGCACCCAGCACGACGAAGCCGTAGACGATCCTACCGGTGAAGACCTGCACAAAACAGGCACCGTTGTTATGATCATGCGCATGCTCAAAATGCCTGACGGCCGTCTTAAGGTGCTGGTACAAGGCATCAGCCGTGCACGGGTGAAGAACTTTGCTTCCGAAGATCCTTACCTGCTTGCAGAAGTGGAACCTATCGAAGAACCGGAATCCGGTCCTCTGACGGTAGAGCAGGAAGCTATGATCCGCTCTGCCCGTGAACAGAGCGAAAAGATTCTGTCCCTGCGCGGCGTTCCCACTGCCGACATCATGGCGGTGTTGAACGGTGTGGACGAGCCCGGTCGCCTTGCCGACCTGATTGCCGCCAACCTTCGCATGAAAGTGGCAGACGCACAAAAAATTCTGGAATGCACCGATCCTGACGAGCGGCTGAATCTTGTGAACGATCAGCTGGTTAAGGAAGTGGAAGTGGCTGCAATGCAGGCCAAAATCCAGAATATGGCCAAAGAGGGCATGGACAAGGCGCAAAAAGACTACTTCCTGCGTGAACAGATGAAAGCCATCCGGCGCGAACTGGGCGAAGGTCCGGACGGCGACGAGGATATGGATGAGCTTATCGAGTCACTCGCAAAAGCTGGTCTGCCCAAAGACGTACGCAAAGAAGCTGACAAGCAACTGCGCCGCCTTTCGGTCATGCATCCGGAATCTTCCGAAGCCACAGTAGTACGCACGTACCTTGAGTGGCTTGCCGAACTGCCATGGAAAAAGCTCTCCCGCGACCGCATTGATATCCCCAAGGCCCAGACCATTCTGGATGAAGATCACTACGGGCTGGAAAAAGTCAAAGACCGTATTCTTGAATATCTTTCGGTACGCAAGCTGAATCCCAAGTCCAAAGGGCCGATCCTGTGCTTTGCCGGCCCTCCCGGCGTAGGTAAGACGTCTCTGGGACGCTCCATTGCAAGAGCGCTGGGGCGCAAGTTCCAACGCATCTCACTGGGCGGCATGCGCGACGAAGCTGAAATCCGCGGGCACCGCCGCACGTATATCGGCGCTATGCCCGGCCGTATCATCCAGACCATCAAGCAGCTGGGAACTCGCAACCCTGTTATCATGCTGGATGAAATCGACAAGCTAGGCTCTGATTTCCGCGGCGATCCTTCTTCAGCCCTGCTGGAAGTGCTTGACCCTGAACAGAACTTCAGCTTCAGCGATCACTACCTGAATGTGCCTTTCGACCTTTCGAAAGTCATGTTCATTTGTACGGCAAACCAGTTGGAAACCATTCCGGCTCCCCTGCGCGACCGCATGGAAATAATCCGCATCCCCGGCTACACCATGCAGGAAAAGGCTAAAATTGCCCGCCGCTACCTGCTGCCGCGTCAGGCGGAAGAAAACGGCCTGAAGGAAGAAGATGTACAGCTTGCCGATGCGGTTATTATCAAAATCATTGAAGAGTATACCCGTGAAGCAGGGTTGCGTAACCTTGAGCGTGAAATGGGCTCCGTATGCCGTAAGCTGGCACGCCGCAAGGCGGAAGGAGAAGATGGTCCTTTCCGAGTAACAGCCAAGGTGCTTGAAAAGCTCCTCGGCGCGCCCCGCTTCATCGACGAGCAGAAAGAACGTGAACTGTTGCCTGGGGTTGCTCTGGGCCTTGCATGGACGCCTTACGGCGGTGAAGTGCTGAATGTTGAAGTCAGCACCATGAAGGGTAAAGGTAAATTAACCCTTACCGGCCAGCTGGGTGACGTGATGAAAGAAAGTGCACAGGCAGCTGTAAGCTACGTGCGCAGCCATGCGGAAGAGCTGGGCGTTGACCCTGAATTCTCTTCCAATCTGGACATCCATATTCACGTTCCTGCCGGTGCCACTCCTAAAGACGGCCCTTCTGCCGGTGTGACCCTGCTCACGGCGCTCATCTCTGCCCTGACCGCCAAGCCGGTCAACAGCGATCTGTGCATGACAGGTGAAATAACCCTGCGAGGACGGGTGTTACCTGTAGGCGGCATCAAGGAAAAAATTCTGGCAGCAGTTGCACGCGGCATTACCAACGCGTTCATTCCGCACCAGAACAAAAAGGATCTGGAAGATATTCCTGCTGACCTGCTGCGTAAAATTGACGTGCATCATGCAGAACATATCAACGATATCCTGCCCCTTGCGCTGGGATTGAAAACAAAGAAAAAATAATACGATGCGGGCACGGTGTCAGCCGTGCCCGCTTTTCAGGCCGATAATATGGACATTAAGCAGCTTTCCGACAAACATCCGTTGTACAGCCGCCTGACTGGGCAGGTGATATGGGTTCTGTTCGAGGAAAATGACGCCGAGCAGGACGACATTGATACCTTTATGGATCTGTGCCTGAAGCGCAAAGAGCGCGACCTGCAAGTGATGCAGACGCTACTTGATAACCCGTCACTGTACCTGAAAGTACAGATTGAAGATATTCCCTGCCTGTCAGGCTCAGAAGGCTGCTGCAAAACCAAACATCCTGACCTGCCCCCGCCATGCGAGTGCTGTGTCGCCCTAGATGGCAGAGTTCTCCCCGCATCACACCCCGAACTGCTTAAGTACCTTCCGCCCTATGGCCTTGGTTGCCGCTGCACCCCAAAAGCCGTCACAGCTGCAGAAGCAGCCGATGCACCGCCGCTGACCGATGCATCGCTGCCTTTACGCAAACTCCATTGTGACTCCGGCTGGCTTTTTCATATGCATTGGAAAGAACAGTCCGCCTGATACATCTTGCCGCCGGGCCTGAATACACGCAACGCAGCCCCCCCTAAAGCAACCCCTGCTACGCTCAGCACAAATCCTGCCCCTCCGCGGCGAACAGGCTTATATCCAAGGCTGTATTTGCCCCTTTTCGGATACGTCAGCCAATGATACAGTGCGCCGGTCATGACAGCGCAACCTACTTTACCGTTCCCAGAACCATCTATTATTGATTCCGCCAAAGAAGTCCTTACAACCACTTACGGCTTTCGAGACTTCCAAGGACTCCAGCAAGATATTATCGAACACACCGGTTCCGGTGGCGATTCACTGGTACTTATGCCTACCGGTGGCGGCAAGTCTCTTTGCTATCAGATTCCTTCCATCATCCGGCAGGGCACGGGTATTGTCATTTCGCCCCTTATCGCGCTTATGCAGGATCAGGTAGATACGCTGACGCAGATGGGAGTAAAAGCAGCCTGTCTCAACTCCAGTCTGTCCATCGAGTCGCAACGGGAAGTTGAAGCCCGTCTGCTGAGCGGTATGCTGGACATGGTATATGTTGCGCCGGAGCGTCTGGTTCAGCCTTCTTTCATGGGACTGTTAGAACGCATCACACCTGCGTTGTTTGCCATAGATGAAGCCCACTGCGTTTCACAATGGGGGCACGACTTCAGGCCGGAATACACCCGCCTGACAGTTCTGCATGAGAAATTTCCGGACGTGCCCCGTATTGCACTTACAGCAACAGCAGACGGCCCCACCCGGCGGGACATAATCGAGCACCTTGACCTGCACGATGCAAAAATTTTTGCCACCGGCTTTGACCGCCCTAACATTTCATACACCATTCTGCCCAAAGACAAGCCCCTTGAGCAGCTCCTGCACTTCATCAGGACACGCCATAAAGACGAAGCAGGCATAGTCTATCGCCTGAGCCGTAAAAAGGTAGAGGAAACAGCCGAGTGGCTTTCAGCCAAAGGCATTCCCGCCCTGCCCTACCATGCGGGACTCAACGCCATTCAACGCCACCATAATCAGGAGCGCTTTATGCGCGAAGAGGGGTTGGTCATGGTGGCGACAGTTGCGTTCGGCATGGGGGTGGATAAGCCCAACGTACGCTTTGTAGCACATCTTGAACCACCTAAAAGCCTTGAAGCTTACCATCAGGAAACAGGCCGTGCAGGGCGTGACGGACTGCCCGCCGACGCCTGGATGACATACGGTCTTGCCGATGTCGTGCAGCTGCGCCGTATGCTCGGGCAAGGCGAAGAAGACAGTCCCCGTCGCCTTGTAGAATTACGTAAGCTTGATTCAATGCTGGCTTTTTGTGAAACAACGGCATGCCGGCGAAAAGTGCTGCTGGGCTACTTCGGCGAGCATGACAAAGACGCCTGCGGCAACTGCGATACCTGCCAGTTCCCTGTTGAAACGTGGGATGGCACAGTAGCCGCACAAAAAGCACTTAGTGCCGTGTACCGTACAGGGCAGCGCTTCGGGGCAGCACATCTCACCGACATTCTTACCGGCAAGCTGACGGACAGGGTACGCAGCCACGGTCATAACGATTTAAAAACGTTCGGCTGCGGAAAAGAGTTCGGCGCGTCACAATGGAAAGGCGTGTTCCGCCAGCTTGCCTGCCTGCGCCTGCTGGGCACGGATGCTGACGGACATGGCGGCTTGCGCCTGACGGATGAAAGCTGGCAGGTACTGCGCGGCGAACGCAACATTCAATTCCGCAGAGACATTCTGGGACGCAGTGCAGCACGGGCGCTTGCGAAGACACAGGCAGATGAAGCACTGCAGCATGCTCTGGCTACGCCTGAAGCACAGGAACTTTGGGACACATTACGGTCGTTGCGGGCAAAAATGGCACAAGAGCGGGATGTTCCTCCCTATGCAGTGTTCCCCGATAAAGCGTTGCTTGAAATGGTATGCTTTCGCCCCGCTAACGCAGACGAGCTAGCCTGTGTCCACGGCGTTGGCCGCGCAAAGTTGAGCCTGTTCGGTCAGGAATTTTTAGATACGTTACTCGCCCACGAAGCAGCACATGGCAGGCCGGAAAATCTGCCGCCAATGCCGGAGCGCAAGACCAGACAGACTTCAACGACCGGCAAAGGGCTGACCGACACCATGCGCGAAACGCTCTCCCTTTTCAGAGAACTTGGCAATATGCAGACTGTTGCGGAAAGGCGATCACTTAAGCCCGCAACGATATGTAACCATCTGGTAAAATGTATCAGGCTGGGAGAGTTAACTGTAGACGATGTGGTAAAGCTGCCTGCGGAAGAGATGGCTACTATAAGACAAACACTGGGCGAAACAGTCGCAGCAGGCGGAGTTACTGCTGCGCACGGCAAGTTGAAGGGCCGGTATGATTTTGAGACGTTGCGGCTTGTTCAGGCCGAGCTGTTTGCACAGCACAGCGGCACTGACGAATGGTAATAGCGAGTAAAAAAGGCAAGTGATTAATTGCGACTGAGAGCTATTGCTCGACAGTAGGTTAATATTATTGAAAAACGCGCGCCCTCAGAATCCTGACGGCGCGCGTTCATGCATACACTCTATCCGGCTACAACCGGAAATGATTCCTGCCGTTCGTACATTCTCAGCAAACGCTGCAAAGGCATGGGCGAAGCAAAATAGGTTCCCTGTGCCATGGCAAATCCCATATCGCGCAACAACTCGGCATGTTCGGGCATTTCAACGCCCTCGGCAATAGCTGTCAGGCCGAACCCTTCTGCCAGACTCATAGACGACCGTACAATGCCCCGTGCAGCATTATCTTTGTCTGATGTCCGCACAAACGTTCCGTCAACTTTGATAAGCGAGAGCGGAAAACGACGAAGCATAGCCAAGGAAGAATAGCCGGTACCAAAGCCATCCAGAGCAATCTGTATGCCTGCATCCCGCAACTGCCAGAGGCTTTCGGCCACGGAAGCAGCCGAGTTGACTAACAGGCATTCACGTATTTCAAAACATAAACGGCTCAGGTCAACACCACCGGACCGCAGCGGAGTAAGCAAGTCATCAACCACGTCAGGTCTTCGAAGTGTTGTACTTAAAATGTTTGCATGAAGCGCGATACGCTGCAAACCGAACTCTTTTTCCCTTGCAACAAGAGTATCCAGAGATTTTGCCACCAGACTAAGTACATGCGCATCAAGCTCAAACTGTAAACCGGCACTTTCGACCAATGGTAAAAATGCACCGGGCAGCAAAAGCCCCTTACGGGGGTGACGCCAGCGCAACAAAGCCTCGGCAGCATGCATCCTGCCCGTTCGCAAAGATACCACGGGTTGAAAGAACAACTCCATCTGTTCGAATTTCAAAGCAGCAAGTAATTCTTCTTCGCCTCGCTGCATCCGCAAAGCTTTCGCTTCGTCCGACGTTCCGGCAATCGCATACCGGTTTGTGCCTGTACGCTTTGCCTTGTACATTGCAGAGTCAGCTTCACGCAGCAAATCTTCACTGCACGAATATTCCTGCCCTTTCAGTACCGCCCCTATGCTCACACCGCATTTGATTTCGCGCCCGTCTAAAACAAAAGGCTTGGAGACAGCTTCAGTAATGCGCTCGATAATATGCGTAACCTGTAAAATCTCCGGCACATCATCCAGCAAAACAGCAAACTCATCGCCCCCCAGGCGTGCAAGGGTATCTACGTTGCGCAGGCAGTTTTTCACTCTTTCTGCAAACATACCCAGCAGCATATCACCTACATCATGGCCCATGGCATCGTTAACAGTCTTAAAGCCGTCCATGTCCATATACAACACTGCAAAAGTAAAATCGCTATTCCGCTGCGCTCTGTTAAACGCACCTTGCAGCCTGTCCTGAAAAAGCGCCCTGTTCGGAAGCCCTGTAAGAACGTCGTGATAGGCCATAAAGGTGATGCGCTCGTCTTCGCGCTTGTGCTCCGTGACATCCTCTACCTGTACAATGATGTTCTGCAATTCGCTTTCGTTGTCGCGCACTGAACTCATTGTCAATTTGCACCACACGAGCGAAGCATACATCCTTTGTACGGCACAGGTCATATGCAGCACTTCTTCGGAACCATGATGAATTGCCTTGAAAAACCCATCTGCAACCCTCGCATCCGCCGCAGACAAAAACTCGGAATAGTGTCTGCCAAGCAAAGTAGACTCAGGCAGGCTGGACATGGATTTTATGACCTGATTTATCTGCTTCACTCTTCCCTGTGGTGACAGCAGGGCAATGCCAAGTCCGGCGTTGTCAAAAACGGCCCTGAAGCGTGCTTCACTCTCCCGCAGTGCCCTCTCGTTGGCATGAATACGTTCTACCGCAGCCAGTACGCTGCCAACATTACGTAAAAAAATCGCTTCAGTCATACCGAAGCGCGCACCGGCACCGCTGCGACACACAGTAAGCACACCCAGAACATCTCCGTCCGAAGTAAATAGCGGAGCTGCCAATATGGAGTCCGGCAACGTCATCCCTTCCGGCAATATGCCCTGAGATGTCAGGCGGGTAAGGCCTTCGCTATCAAGAGCCACAGTATCTTTTTTGCCCACCACATAGTCGGCAAACTTCTGGCCGAACAGACGCGACGCAGGCACACCGTTCACAGGCATGGGATGATCAACAGTTACAGGTGCCCCTTTTTCTCCTCCGGCAAGCCACAACGAAGCGGATGTACACCCCGTTCGTTTTTGCAATACAGAAAAAAGAACCGTAAGGCGGTGTTCTACGCTTTCGCGAACGCTGTGCAAACGGGCCGGCAGGTGCCATGAAGGGCATGTACAGCAAGCATGAGCAGAACTCTCTGAGTGCTGCGGTGTTATTTCGGCAACAATAAATTTTTCAGGAAAGAAGCCGGGCTCGAGAGAACGCAAGCTGGCGCTGAAAACACGCCGCCCGGAAGGCAGATGTAAGGGCAGGCTTCCGCTCCACTCTTGCCGTGAACCATTTACGAAAGACGCAAAAAGAGACTCACAGCCAACAGTCAGAGCGGTAAAAGTAACAGAATCAGTACCGGTGCCGGCATGCAGCTGCCATGCAGCATTTGCGTAAATCAGAACACCCGCACGGGTAAACACGCCGATACCGTTCATGTTATAGCCATAAACAGCAGACAATAGCGACAGTGTGTCCTCAGTAGTATTCTGAGGACACACCAAAGTAGCATCGAATTTCATGGATTCCCCGATGTGCCAGGGGGGGACGGCACATCATTCGCTTAGTGCGAAGGGATATTGATAACGAAAAAAGCTAATGCAGGCAAGCAATCTACCAAGGGCTATTTCGCACCCAGAGCCTTCTTTTGCCTTTTTGCTTCTCCCCGTGATACCGAACGGTTAGAAAGAACATGGCTGAACTCTTCACCGTACAGTTTTAACAGCACCATGGTAAAGCTAAGGATAAGCGGACCATATAAAACACCGGCCATGGCAAAGACCTTGATACCGCCCAGTATGGACATAAAAATAAAGAAAGTGGACATGCCTGCGCCGCCGCGCATGAAGTAAGGACGAAGGAAGCTGTCTATGCTGGCAACAACCAGTGCCGACCAGATGAATAAAAACAGACTGGCCTTCCATGAGCCTATGAGTAGCAGGTAAAGACATGCAGGCACCCAGATCAGTCCGGTTCCGACAACAGGTACCAGCGAGGCAAAGCCCATCACCGTTCCCCAGAAAAGAGCCGGAATATCCACCAGCCACAAGCCTATTCCCCCTACAAGACCCTGCAAAGCTGCTACCAGCAAACCGCCTACCAGCACCGACTTACTTACGCTACGCAGGTTCAGCAAAATCGCATCTTCCTGATCTTCATGCAGCGGGCACATATACTTAACAACTTGCAGCATCTTTTTGCCGTCTTTCAACATAAAGAAAACAATCAGCAGCATCAGGAAAAACTGGAACAGCAATGTAAGTGCATTGCCTAGAAGGTAGGTTCCGCCTTCCAGCAGCCCCTGCCCCATCTTTCGCGATACTCCGAGCAGTTCTGCGCGCAGATCAAGCTTACCGAGATCGATAAAGGGAAGATTCTGACGTACCCAGCTAAGGTAAGGGTCAAGGGTACTCCCCTTCAGCAACTGGTCAAAATCAGTATGATTCATCCAGTTGTTCAAGGCTGACACGCTCTGAACGGCTTGCGGGATAAGCCCCGTAATAAAAATGAACAAAGGCAAGGCGATACAAAAGCAGACAAATAGAAGTACCGCCAGTGAGGCCAGAGTACGGCTGCGATGACCGGTCTTTTCCAATATCCAGTTGTACAGCGGATAGCAGATGGCAGACAGCACAATACCCATAATAAACGTATTTAAAAATGGCTCCAGCAACCGGTAGCTGAGCCACAACGAAAACAACAACAGAATAATCAGCGACACGGCGTAAATTCTGTTGGATGGCAGAACACCATCAAATGGCATAGCGCCAGTACCGGATGTATTACCGGATGCGGAAGTTTCGCACGATGCATTCTCCGCCGTTATTTCTGATTTATTTTCTGATTCAGATGTCATGTAAGTAATAAACCTCATAAAAATAAGCAGTAGTCAAGGCAGGGGCAAAGCCTTTGCCAGCAGGCATACTGCCCTAATTCAAATGGGGAATAAAGCGCCTAGCGCAAAAAAAAGCCATATCCGGTACAGAAGTGCATGCCACATCCAATGACAAAGATATTACCATGCAGGTTGACTACAGGTACCGCGACCTGAAACTCTGCGTATTAAAGTGCTCCCATAGGCTTACCTGCAACTCCGCAATATCCTTCGTCATCTTGACTTTTTGCACTTTTTTGTCTGTACCGCCACATCATGCACTGTGCTCCCAGACAAAAAGCCGGTTGAGCATCTCTGGGCTGCATAAACGGACAGAATTTTTCCCGCGCTTCTCGTTCCGGCAGTAGCATCTTCAGCCTCCTAAGCGTTAAAATACAGACGATGTGACAACACTACATTGCAAATGCATACAGAACAACAGACCTGACCATGAAGAGTTAAAGAAAAGCACAGGAGCCTCCGATAAGATGGTAACACACCCTCAAAAGAGGGTGGGGAGGCATACCATGGAAGGAAGCACTCTCCATCTTCCCGGTGTGCAGGTGGCCCGGGAGAGTACGGCAGTGTCGCTTGCAGACGCTGCCAAAGACATCAGCCGAAGAAAGTTGCAGCACAAAATACTGGAAGACCCTAAGGTTGCAAGACAACTTGTCGCCATTGAGGCATCGCCGGTGTACAATGAAAGCGGCAGACTTATTCAGGCTGTAGTCAGCTCAGTCTCCGGAGTGGCATGACGTACGCATGTCCACTGCCACAGCCTCGGGCGGCCTTGCCGTCACCGAGGCCGCCCTGATTCTTCGGGGCGGCCTCTTTTTTTATTTTTCACCTAAAGTATCCGGCGCACACGCCGATAAGAACTTCGTAGGCTGTAATTATAACCAGAACCCAAAACCAAGGTCTGGAGGTGCTTATGCGCATTGATGAAGCCAAAGGCGGGGCAGAGGGCATTGTAAATGTTCTCGAAGCCCAGCGTCAGACACAACAACAGCAAATGACGCAGGAAGATCAGAACAATCTGAACCGTGTCGAATCCCGGCAAAGTGGAGCGCAGACAGAAACAGGCGTTGCCATTCAGGGACTGGGAGAACACATTGATACCATGGTGTAAGTTTCCATCCCCTTCAAAAAGCTAAGCCCCTGCATGAACCCCATGCAGGGGCTTTTAAATAACTCGCAGCCTGATAATCAGGATAAAGTCCGCATCAAAGCCATAACTTCCGTTTTCGGGTCAAAAGGCCCGTTTCCGGCATAGTCCGAACCAGAGACTCCAAACGTACCCAGATCATGCTCTGACAGCTCCGCCCCACTTGGCATGCAGCGAAACAGAGCAATACACACTCTGTCGAGCACGCTTATCTCTTCACGGACTATTACAGGGTCTGCTGCCGGAGGCCGTACTCCCTGCATCATCAAGGTTTCCATATTGAATCTGCGCAGACGTTGTTCAAACTCCTGCCCATCCCTCAAGGTTTTATTGAGTCGGGCCCTGCGCTTGGACAGTGCTGAAAACAGATCGGACTCCGCCTGTTGCGGATTACCAGGCAAAGGAGCTACCCGTTCGAGCAGGGCAAGCCAGATACGCAGTCCCTGCAAAAATTGCGGGAATGAATGTGGAACAGCCTCCAGATAGCACTGAATCATAAAACACCGGAACGGCGTAAACTGCAAAGATGACCGCCGGATGAGCTGCCTGATCATTGCATACAGGCGCAAGGAACTATCATCCGCCAGGCTTTCTTCGGTTTCCTGTGCTGTGCTTGTGCCTACGCACATCGTACAGGCATGCACACAGGCAGGAATAACGCGGCCAACACACAAACGAGCTACAAGCTGTTGCAGCGCCGTTAATGCAACAGCAACGTGTATGCAACCCGCTTCCGGCTCGTTCACTATAGCCAGAGGCAATGAAATGACAGCCTCTGCATCTGACAGGTGGCGACACACAGCCGAGACCATATCTGCGGGTACGGCGCAACAGCCCTCCGCCACTTCACGCCCATCCGCCTCAGCTGCGATGACACACTGCTCTACACGCAGGCACAGTTCTTCATCCGGAAACAGAATATACTCGAACAACTGCTCAAGTATATTTTCATCGTATACCACCCCGCTCTTCGCTCCGGTTCTACCTGCTAGCTGAAACAAAGCTGCATGCAAATCGTCAATCCCGAGAGAGGTTGCGTAATCCTGCAACCGGCTGTCAATGGAACGCCGGAGCAGCCAGCCTCGGACGGCTGCTGCAATCATGCAAACATCGGGGCGGTTGAATATCTCAGTCGAAGCTTCCAGCTTTGCAGGATGGCTGCAGGTTGTATGAACAGCTGCGGTTTCTTGTGCAGAAGACAACAAGTTCCGCCGCCAGACAGCGCTATGTTCAGAACCATACTCTTTACTCTGCTTACTGCACGTCTCAATATAAACAGTGCATCCCTTAAACCGACACACGGCCCATCCATCAGACACCACAGGGTTGAGGGCATCTGCAACAGACACAGAAGCGCCCCCGTTGCCAACAGGAGCGCTTACATTTTTTCGGGTACAAGCAGTCAAAGAGGAGCGCTGTCTGCCGGAAACGCCGGCATTTCGCGCTGACGACTGAAGTCTTTTATGTATTTTTGCTGCTGTCATGCAGCTTTACCTCGTTCCAGAGGGCATCTTTTTCTTCAAAAGAGAGTGAGGGAAAGTCTAGCCCACGCTCGCGACAAAGGGCTTCCATAGCTTCAAAGCGTTGCAAGAAACGGACGTTCGCTCCGCCGATAGCCGCGTTTGCCTTTATCCCCTTACGCCTGCCAAGTTCAACCAGCGTAAAGAGGTAGTCACCGAACTCAGCTTCCTGCTGTTCCCTGCTTCCGCTTTCCAAAGCCTCTTCCCACTCCTGGCGTTCTGATTCGACCTGACGGAGAACATCTTCATCCTCAGGCCAGGTAAAACCTACGCGGGCAGCCTTAGAGTGCAGGCGGTAAGCCTTGAGAAGCGGCGGCAGTCCGGCAGGCAGACTGTCATAAATGCCCTTGGGCCGACCTTCGCCATCGCTTTTTTCCGAACGCTTGATAGCTTCCCACGCTTTGAGTTGTTCTTCTTTATTTTTGAAGGTCACTTCATCAAACACGTGCGGATGACGACGAATCATCTTTGCGGCAACGTCAGACATGGCGTCGTTCAGCGAGAAACCGGCTTTGTCCTGATACAGGCGGCCGATAAACGCCATCAAAAACATCACATCGCCCAGCTCTTCACGCACATCAGCTGCTTTGCCGGAACGAATGGCGTCCACAAGCTCAAAAGCCTCTTCCAGCACATAGTCACAAAGAGATTCAGGAGTCTGCTCTTTGTCCCACGGGCAACCGCCGGGACCGATTAACGATTCCAAAACCTCTGTAAGTTCCTGCAACGGAGTGGTTACTGCATCAGTAGTCATAACAAATTTGAGTGGTTATAAAGTTATATATAATTCAGCTACACGCAGTTAAAAATGCGCAGGCAAAAATGCTAAAAGGTATTTTCAGGAATATACTGCTCTACCATATCAGCTGTGCGCGCCAGATAAGGAGCTATTTTGGATTCCTGCACAAACTGCATATCGGGGACAAATTTAGTAAGTACGGCAAAAATGACAAGGCAGATAATCAAGCCCTTGGCAAAACCGACAACGCCCCCGCCGATGCTGTCCAGCAGGCCGCCGCCTGTGGCTTCCAGCACTTTGCGCAAGCCCACGGCAACCAGAGTGCACAGCACCATGACGCCCAGAAAAATTAAAACGTACGATACAATTTCCGACCAACCCGCCGAAACAAACCTGCCTACATACGGCACGGCTTCGGTATAATATGCGTTAGCCAGAAAAAAGCCGCCCACAAGACCGGCCACGGCGGCCACCTCGATCATCAAGCCGCGGAACAGTCCGCGGATCAGAAAAAATCCACCGATGAGCGCAAAAATCACGTCGAGGATACTCATACCAGCCCCTGTCGCACCTTTATGGTTAATCTTTGATTCCGGTACAAATGCCGGATGCTTCGGCACGTCTAACAGAATCCACTAAAAAGCGGAAGAAAGGAAACACGTATAACGATGAGAAACACGCCACTTGCCACAAGCGGCTACCTCGGTTACTACCAGATGATACGTTAAACATCTTAAAAATTTTACTTCCCTCAACAACTCGTATGTATTTTTTACAATTACGTACGTTATTACTATTGGTATCTATTTATGAGCAGGATCAACGTCTCATTACTCAAATCAGGAATGATTCTTTCTGAAGACGTCAAAGACAGCAACGGCAGAAAGTTATTATCCGCCGGCGAGGCTGTTACAGAAAAACACCTGCGTGTATTTAAAATTTGGGGCGTTGCAGAAGTTGCCATTGAAGGCGTAGAAGCAGAAGAGCTGGCAGGTGACGCGCTGGGAGCATTGTCGCCGGAACGTGTTCAAGCCGCCCGCGAAAGGGTGCTCAAGCGTTTTGCACTTAACGACCTTGAAGACGAAACAATCAAGACACTGATTCAGTGCGGCGTTACCGCCCTTGCAAAGGGCTCTGACCCCATTGAACCGTTTCCTGAATACAACACGTTACCGCCTGTGCCGCTTCCGTCAAAGCCCGTTGCGCTGGGTGATCTTATGCGGGGTGACCTTAAGCTGGGTTCACTGCCTCCGGTATTTCATCGCCTTGTAGACGTAGTTAACGACCCGCGCAGTTCCGCCACAGATATGGCTGAAGTTATTGCGAACGATACTGACCTGAGTGCACGGCTGCTGCGTCTGGTAAACAGTACGTTTTACGGCCTGCGGGCCAAAGTGGACACCATTACCCGGGCTGTAACTGTAATCGGCAGCAACCAGCTTGTATCACTTGCAATGGGAGCTGTAGTAACTACTTTTTTTAAAGGACTGCCCAATAACATCGTAGACATGCGCTCGTTCTGGGAGCATTCTGTAGCATGTGGGGTCGCTGCCAAACTGCTTGCCAGCCTGCACCGCATGCCTAATACAGAACGCTTTTTCGTTGCAGGTCTGCTGCATGACATTGGCAGGCTGGCAGCATATCGCCTGATGCCTGACCATACTCTGTATATTCTTACAGAGTCCCGCAGGCGCGGTGTGCCTATGCGCAGCCTTGAAAGAGAGATCCTCGGGTTCGGGCATGACGCGCTGGGCGGAAGATTGCTCAAGGAATGGCGTTGTCCGGTATCACTGGAACGCAATGTCGCTTTGCACCACAAACCCGGCAGCGGGCAAGGCGGTCTGGAAGCAGCCATAATGAGTGTCGCTGACACTCTGGCACATACAATGGAGTTCGGTACCAGCGGCGAAGTGCTGGTGCCAAGCCTGAACAAAGCCACATGGGACCTGCTCGGTCTTCCCGTGGGAGCACTTGAACAGGCTGCGGCGCAAATGGACTATCAGGTTCACGAAATAATAAGATTTTTTGAATTGAATGAGTAACGAAACACCATTCAGTCAGGCCAACCTGAAGGCCCGGCTCCGCAATTTGGAAGAACAGGCACGGTTTACGCTTGATGTTCTGGAAATGGCCTCGAATCTCGGGGACTTTCAAACCAGTATCAACAAGCTGCACGAACCTTCTTCACTGCTGCGCGAAGCCATGGAACGTGTCGGCGAGCTGGTACGCTTCTCAGCTATGGCGTTTTACCTTGTAGATGAGTCATCCTCCGACTTTTCTGTGGCTCTTTGTCAGCCGGAAGAATTCCGCTCTGTGGTGGATGACGAGCTGGAACACCTTATTGATACCGGTGTATTTGCCCTTGCCCTGCGCGAAAACAGGCCGATCACAGTTTATTCGCGCGATAACCAGCACAGGCTGGTTCTGCAGGCTCTGGCCACATCATCGCGCACCCGCGGCATGTTTGTCGGAGCGATGCCCCGCTCGGAACGAAACCTTTCGGGCATTCTGCTGTCTTTGTTATCCATAACGCTCAAGCACTGTGCCAACGCCATAGAAAGCTTTGAACTATATCGCCTGTTCAGAGAAAACGAAGCCAGACAGCGCGCAAAGCTGGATCAGTTGCCCGTAAGTATTGTTGATGCAACTCTGGACGGCCAGCTTATTTCTGCCACCGGTGCGCTTGTCCGGCAGTTTGCTTTGAACCCCAGTACGCAGATTTCTTCTTTACGGCTCCATGATCTGCTTCAGCCGGAAAGTAAACAAGAGCTGCAAGAGGCTATTGATACGTTGCAACAGCACACCCGACAGCTTCCGCTGCCGGATACACAGCTGCGCCTTACAGCCCGGGGAAGAAAGCAGAACGGAGACGGCTTCCCCGCAGTATTGCACATTACACTGCGTAGTGATGCAAGCGGGCCTTTCATCCGTGCTATTTTTGCATGACAGGTGTTGTTGTACGTCTTGCATCGCAAGGTTTTCACAGATAGTATAACATGAGATACTTTCTGAAACTAAGCGCGGCGGAACAATGACTGACCAATCCATTGCCATTCTGGTAATAGACGACGACCCTGTTATTCTTCGCAATATAGGCTGCTACCTTGAAGATTCTGGTTTCATTTTCTTATCAGCTATTGATGGAGCTTCGGGAATCGCAATATTCGAAGAAGAACGGCCCGATGCTGTTGTCGTTGATCTGAACATGCCAGGCATGAACGGGCTCGATGTAATCTCCCGCATATCTGCCCAGTCCCCGACCACCCCTATTATCGTTGTTTCCGGTACCGGTATCATTGACGAAGCTGTAGGCTCAATGAAATGCGGTGCATGGAACTTTCTTTCCAAGCCCATACGCGAAATGCAGAATCTGGAGGATGCCATAAACTCCGGACTGCGCCGTGCTCAGTCCATGCGGGAAAGCGCAGAATACAAAGAGACGCTGGAACGGATGGTGAAGCGTCGCACGCGGGAATTGCAACTTGCCAATGACAGGACCGAGGCAATCCTTATTGCCACAGTCAAATCGCTCAGCACCGTCATTAACATGAAGGACGCCTACACAGGCACTCATCAGCACAGAGTTGCCATAATCGCCCCTGCCATTGCGCAGGAGCTGGGCATGGATCACAACGGTCTCGAAGCAGTACGGCTGGCTGCACTACTCCATGATGTGGGCAAGATGGGACTCCCCTCTGAATTTCTGACAAAGCCTTCCGCACTTGATGCCAACGAGATGATGTTCATCCGCCAGCATCCTCAGATGGGATATGATATTTTAAAAGACGTGCCCTTTGAACTGCCTATACCGGAAATGGTGCTACAGCATCACGAAAGACTGGACGGCAGCGGATACCCCCATGGCCTGTCCGGCGATGCGATTCTGCCCGAAGCCCGTATTCTTGCTGTTGCGGACACCGTTGAAGCTATCTGCTCACACCGCCCGTGGCGACCGGCGCATCCATTTGACTATGCCCGCAAGATGCTTACTGAAAAGAAAGGAAGCGCATTCTGCCCAGAATGCGTAGACACATGCCTGAAGTTAATTGAACGACGCGACCCGCGTCTGACCATGTTTATTGCAACGATTGAAGGGCTGTAGCCATGAATATAGAAGTAAAATGTTTTGCCACCCTCTCCTGTCACTCTCCGCAAGGCAACACTCTGGAAATGCCGGAAGGTACAACTGTGGCACAAGTCATGACCCGGCTCGGCATTGCCGAAGAGGATGTAAAAATTATCTTCATCAACGGGCTGCATGTTGACACTGATGCCCTGCTTAATACCGGCGACAGGCTTGGCCTGTTCCCTGCTGTAGGCGGGGGCTGAGCAGTGCCCGAGCACCCTGTTTCCATTGCGCCTGAAGATGCCGGAACGAAGACAGAAGATGCCTCAGAAAGCTCTGTTCCTAACCTCAGCCCAAAGGTTGTGCCATCCACCCACGCCGATACTATTGTAAGCGCACCCCGAGCAAATGGAGTGCATCCGGAGGCGGACCCCGCCACATCCCTGATTCACAAATTTGCCTCAGGGGGCAGACTTCCACTGTCGGTTACAAAAAATATCGCCCACCAAATTGGTTGCCACACCAAAGATATTGAGCGCGCCGCTCTTTCGCAGGGCATTCTACCCGAGCGCTACATCAGAAACACCAGCCAACTTTCTCTCAAAGACCAGCTACGCCTTCTCGAATCTGACGTACTGCTAGTCGGCGCGGGCGGTTTGGGAGGACATGTCCTTGATATGCTTGCCCGGCTGGGAGTGGGCAAAATTACTGTTGCGGACGGGGATACCTTTGAGCCAAGCAATTTGAACAGACAATTGCTAAGTTCCACAGAAAGGCTTGGCTGTTCAAAGGCAGAGGCGGCTAAAGATCATGCAACGGCAGTCAATCCTGCCGTTGAAGTTTTGGTTGTAAACGAGTTTCTGGATGCATCAAGTCTGCCTGAACACATCAAGGGCAAACAACTGGTAATTGATGCACTTGGCGGTCTGCAAACCCGCCTTACTTTGCAAAAAGCCGCCCAGCAAGCCGGTGTTCCCATGGTCACCGCCGCTGTGGCAGGTTTTTCCGGCTACGTAGGCGTTGTCCTGCCGGATGAGGCTGGACCGGCAGAGCTTCTGGGAACAGGCGACGCGAGCACGACACCTGTGGAAGACTCTTTAGGTACGCCCGCCCCTGTCGTTGCATGTGCAGCAGCTATGCAATGTGCCGAAGCCGTGAAGATTCTTACCGGTAAACCCCACGCGAAGGGCATTCTCTTTTTCGACCTGAATGACAGAACATTTCAGAATGTAACTCTCTGAATTCTTCACACCATCCTGCAACCACAGCCTGTGCCATGCAGACAGAGCAAAAAACAAGGGCCGGAAAATCCGGCCCATTGTTCTTTATGTAGGTTGCGACAGTTACTGCACTTTGGCAGCCTGCAGTTCTTCAACACTGAAGTCCCATACCACGCCGTGGGGGTTCAGCTTTTCCTTCATCATGAAGGCAGGCAGCTGGTCATCGGCAGCGGTGAAACCGGCAGCGTTGTTAAAGTTGATTTCGTCCTTGAGAGTCGCAATACCAAGTGCGCCGAAGTCATCTCCGGTAAACTCGATGCCATGACGTGCGGATACCATGTCGCAGATGCACTGCACAGCGTCAGCGGTATCAAGAACCGCAAAAGCTACAAACAGGCACAGGCCCAGTGAGTCCACGGTGGCAGTGGCAATCTGCAGAGCCTTGGAGGTTTCGACCTGCCCTTCTTTGCCGAGCGGGTTCACATCGCCACCGACTTTCAGCATGTTCTGGCAGATAGCGTAACCGGCTGTGTGGTCGGCACCCTGAGTAGTGGTCGCATACGTTACGCCCACACCCTTTGCGGCTCTGGGGTCGTAAGCAGGCATGGACTGATTTTTTACTACAGGCACACGACTTACGCCGAAAGCCTGAGCAGTAAAGGCCACACCGTTACCGATAATTTTACCAAGAGCGTCTTTCTTGTCGCGGATGCGGTCTACCAGCTCATACGCAGCCTTGCCGTCACCCCACGGAATCACGCCGCCATCCATGGCAATAGCCACAGTGTTGCCGATTTCAATGGTATCAACGCCAAGGTCGTCGCACAGACGGTCCAGCTTGGCAATTTCGTCGATGTCTTTGATCAGAGCGTTACCACCAAAGGCCCATACGGTTTCGTATTCAAAGCCGGAGGTAAGGTATTCGCCCTTTTCGTCAACGTAGTTCTGCGAGCACTGGATAACACAGCCGGCGTGGCAGCCTTCTTTCGTCTTGCCACCACGCTTGGTGATAAACTCGGCAATGGTTTCACCGCTGATACCGGCTACATGGTCGCAACGACCATCACGGAAGTTTTTGGTGGGGAACGCGCCAGCTTCGTTAATGATGTTTACCAGAATAGCGGTACCGAATCCGGGCAGGCCCTGACCGGTAACAGGATGCGAGCGCAGAATTTCTGCCCAACGCTTGGAAGCGGCTTTGAACTTTTCAGGATCAGCGTAGGTAAAGCGCTCTCCGCCGGTATCGTCCAGCACCAGAGCCTTAACCTTTTTAGATCCCATGACAGCACCCAGACCGCCACGGCCTGCTGCACGGGCAGTACGGCCCCACGGGTCAGAGAACTGGATAGAGGCTCCGGTCAGACAGGATTCACCGGCAGGTCCGATGATCATGCCGGAAACCTTCTTGCCGTATTCTTCAGCAATCATATCCATGCTTTCGTAAGTGCCTTTGCCTTCCATTTCACCAGCATCAACAAACTTTACGCCGTCTTTGGTGATGATGATCTTGCAGAAAGGGGCGTCATCTTCAGGCTTGTCTTCCAGCACAAGGGCCAGAATATCAAGGCGGGCCATTTTCTGGCAGAACGTACCACCGGAGTTGGATTCCTTGATGGTGCCGGTCAGAGGCGATTTTGCACCCAGAGAAATACGGCCGGAGTTTGCAGCAGCAGTGCCCGAAAGCAGGCCGATTGCGGCAACAAGCTTATTGTCTGCGCTTAGTGCGTGCGTGTCGGCAGGAACCTCTTCCAGCACAAGACGCGAAGTCAGGTTACGGCCACCCAAGCCGGCGTATTTACCCGGCTCTTCGTAGCGAAAAGTACGCTCTTTAGTATTGATGCGAAGAATCTTTGGCATTTTAAGCCCCTTAGTTCGTTGTGTTAGTCCAAGCACACTAATGGTCGGAACAGCCCACAGTTCCGATTGCCCATTGCCCCTAGCGGGGCTATTGGGGTACCTCTAGGGATAGCAGAACACTACAACCGCGTGAAATATCATGTCAAAGAGATTATCAGCTCTCACAGGTTCTATTAAGTTATTTTTAACCTAAAAGAATACAATCAGGCCTTAAACGAACTAAAAATTACCAAGGACTACCAAGATGAACATTTCTATTTCAATTCCACAGTCAGCAAACAATTACTGGCGTCAAATGGGTCAGTCCGGACTTCGTATTTCCGCAGCAGTTAACTGCTCTGTTCGCTGTGTTTTAGAAGAAAGCTTAGGATTTACAAACGATTACATTGAGGAACGAATTGAAACGGTCTTTCTGGATGGCCATCCTGTTGATGACATTGATACTGCCACCGTTCCATCAGGTGCCCGCATGGCACTAGCTTCTGCTCTACCGGGGGCCGCAGGAGTGGCCATGCGCCGCAACAGTCCTTATGCAGCATTGCGTGGCGGCATTACTCATACGGCAACAAGCACAGGCCAGAAAATGCAAGGTATGGTCGAAGTTGTTCTGTTCAACCTGATTATGCAGCACCACACAATGCGCCTGCTTGCAAACGGCGTCTCTGTCAAATCCGGCATGCTTGCCGACATGATTGATAAAGCTTCAGCAGATGAGGTCGGAACCATTCAGGCAGACGGAAAAATTCAATCTGCAGCTGAGGCCGTGACTCTGCTCAGAAAAAAAGAAGGGGAATTTATCACGTTGACAGTAACCTGCATACAGGCCTGATGTAACATCACCGGACATGAGAAAAGCCGTGAACCGCAAATGTGCGGTGCACGGCTGCAAAAGCGACATCAAAAAACAGGCAACTATGACATGCCGGACTCAAAGCCGGGCAGCACAATGGTAGACGAGCTGTTGTCGCCGTTTCCTTTAGGACAGTTGGGCAGCAGGTAGCAGATTTCGCACCCGCCCTTAAAGGGGTAGTGGGTTACCACTGCATAGCGGCGGCTGAGGGCTGTTTCGCTGAGGTTGTAAGGAATGCCTTCAGCCTCAAGAGCGTCTTTAAGCGCCTCTGTAGGTTTGGGACCGGGAGCACATCCTGCATCCTGCACTTCGGGCAGAATTTCGTGCACGGCAGCCATGACAATGGACTGCGCCAGAGAGTTGTACAAATGTGCTTCGCTGGGAGACTTCTCCCACAGACCATCCACTTCCACTTCAACCGGTTCGCCCAGCCATACCACAAGGTATTCAATCTTACCGGCCTTGACGCGGCGCACCGTAAGCTCTTTGCTCCACTTTTCCCAGCAATCCACAAGGCGATCCATCATCTGGCCGCCGATGCGGGTTTCCTGAGCAACGCCCATAAACATTTCCACATCGAAGTACGGAGTTACTTCAACTGCTTCACTGGTATGTTCAGCCATAATACGGATCTCCCGAGGCTAGTGTAGTTACGTTTGGAATGGCGACTTTGCGCGATTAGCGCGCACCAGTCAAGTCCATGCATATGGGCGACAGGCTGCAACGCTTTACTTGGCAAGATGACTCCCGTAGATTATGAGAAGCGCAACCTAATTCCGGTCAGTCAAACGTGTTGGACACATGAGGCAATGGCATGAAGCAATACATCCCTCCGCTTCTGAACTTTAATGTGACAAAGCACTTTCCGCCCGGCAGGATGTATATCCTGCCGCTGGTCAGAGTACCCCGCGGCCCGTTATGGGATCCGCCTTATCTGCCCGCGCCTTATTCCCCCTTGCTGAGCGACGCAAAGGCTATCGTTAATGATACGGTAAGCGACATTCAGACCGCACACCAGGCCGGTTTTTCAAAGCGTGTCAAACAGGGGCAGATGCCCCCGCACTCCGGTCCGCTGACACGCCCTACTCCTGCCTCGTCACCAGAACTATATACCGGAAGACTGGTTGATACATCGCTGTAGCCGACTCGCGCCGTTTACATATTTTCACTCCAAGGAGCGTCAACATGACTCAGGATTCCCGTTTCCCCATTAAAATACGCTATGAATATAAGCAGGACAAAGAAGCACGACTGGAATACGCGCACGGCGTCTGGGGCGGAATCAATCCCCACGGCGAGATTGAAATGAATTTCTATTCCGAAAGCGACAAAATTCCTGAATGGTCCGAGCGTGTTGTTTCTCATGACGGTGCAATCGGCCATGAGATGGTTCCCGCGGAGACGGAAGACAAAACCGTAGTGCGCCACATTCATTCAAAAGTACTGCTGAATTACGAAACAGCACGAGCCATTTACGACTGGCTGGATGAAAAGTTGTCCACACTGGAAATGGAGTCCGAATCAGGCACCATGTTCAGCTCCGGTTCCGGCGGACTGGAGCAATAGTCAACTTGTACGCTAAAAAGGGGCACCAAATAGTGCCCTTTTTGTTTTAATTATAAAATGGATTAGTTACCACAAAATGTGATACATAGAGCTACAGTATACACATTTTACGTTGGATTGATGCAAGCTTATGGACAATACCCTTACGTCTTCCACCAGATTTATGGCTTATCTCCACTCTCCCGCCCGCTTCCTGCTTCTGCCTATGGCAGCCTTTTTTATAGTGCTGTATCTACCATTTACCCATATTTCTGGAGCACATGACGCAGCCCGGGCGTCTTCTGCCATGATGGCAGCATCTATGCTTAAAAAATCCGGCGAACAACCATCTGAAACAACTGAGGCTGCAGAAAGTACACTGGCAGCGCAACCGGAGCCCAAACCTTCATTTGAAGAAAAGCTCACCAAGGTCATCAATAATTTTTCAGACCTTGCAGACGAAACCGTTCGAAATGGAGCCATTGCCGTCGGCATGTGGCCACAACTGGCTGAATACATTAATGGGGCATTGTGGAATCTGCAAACCCGTACAGAAAAAAATCCTTCAACAGAAGGTAGCATTCTGTCTGCCCCCCCATCTGTTGCCCCTGCCACTTCATTACCGCACACGACAGCAGCTCATCAAACTGGAAAGTCAGAATCACCCGTAAGTTCTGGCAATGAAACGCAAGAGACGCCGGTAAGTCTGCCCCTCATTATATTTCTGACTATATGTGTATTCGGTGTTGCCTGGCTGGCAGAACTGGCCGCCCTGAAAGTACTGCATGGTTTACGCCGAAAACTGCTCCGAGGAGACAATGAAAGCCGGTTCGGAAAAATTGCCAAAGCGTCCGGTCTGTTTATGGTCGGCTTTGCAGGAATCATCACGTTTGCACTGGTTGCTGTGCCTGCGGCCGCCGTTGCAGGCAGCACGCTGGTTCCCGTGCGTTTTACCGTTTCATTTTTTATGGTGCCGGTCTTACGGTTAAGGCTCTTTCTGCTAATTATCCGGCTGCTCCTTATCCCCCATGCGGGACACCTCAGGCTTTTTCCCATGGGCGACGCGGCCGCTGCGCACATAAAAAAGTGGCTGTATGCGATTTTCACCTTCACTGTAATTACAGACACCGCCGTCATGCTGCTGGCTGCCAACGGCCTGCCTAAGCAACTGGCCTCTCTGTTACTAAGCATTGTGCTGTGTTTCTCTGTCAGCGGCATTCTGTACCTGATCTTTTACTACCGTGGTCCTGTGCGTGAACATATCTATCACGCAACAGGCAATCCGGAGCTTGCAATCGCCGCAAACTGGCACTGGTTGGCTGGTTTTTATGTGGTGGTACTCAGCGTGTTACGCATAATCTCGTACATCAACCTTTCGCCAAACCAGCAAAATGCCATCCTGCTCAGCTTTATAGCACTGCCTGTAGCCACTTTGCTGGACAGCATTGCAGGTATGACATTGGGCAGTAAGCCCGCCGCACCTGAAACCGCATTGCAAAACATGCCGGAATCAAACCGTGAGGAAGAGCCTTCTGCCCCTGCAGAGCCGCTTGGACTGCAATCAGCTGTTCTTACATCGCCTGAGGTGGCAACCGAAGAGCAAAAAACAGAGCATGATGCCGCTGCCGATGTACCGGAGCAGACAGCAGAAAACGCTACCGAGGCGCAACGCCACCTACGCACCGCACACAAACTGCTGCGCGTAATGCTGGTGCTGTCACTGGTATTCTTCCTGCTTCATGTGTGGGGTATTGAACTGCCGGTCGGGATGAAGTTTACAAAGGCTGTATTCAGCATCTTCATTACCATGACGCTGGGCTTCCTGTGCTGGGAGTATTTCCGCTCAGTCATTGACCGTAAGCTGAAAGACGAACACGGCGACGGAGCCGCGCACAACGACGATGGCGGCGGAGCGGGCGGCTCACGCAAGGCCACCCTGCTTACACTGTTACGCAAGCTGCTGCTCATCACCATATGCACAACTTCACTGTTCATCATCCTCAGCGGGCTTGGCATCGACATCGGCCCATTGCTGGCTGGTGCCGGTATTGTAGGTCTTGCTATCGGCTTCGGTTCGCAGACTCTGGTTAAAGACATTCTTTCCGGCGTATTTTTTCTACTGGATGATGCCTTCCGTATCGGAGACTATGTCGACACAGGAACGCACCGCGGCAATGTAGAGCACATTTCCATACGGGCACTCAGACTGCGCCACCCGCGCGGAGCCATCCATATCATTCCATATGGATCCCTGAAGTCGCTTACCAACTTCAGCCGCGACTGGTGCATCATGAAGTTACGCTTTCACGTAACGCACGACACCGACCCAAAAGAAATCAAAAAAATTGCGAAAGGCATTAACGCGGCCATCCGTGAAGATGAAAACCTTGGCAAGCTGCTGCTGGAAGACGTGAAGTCTCAGGGTGTGCGTGAAATTGACGAAACAGGCTTGCTGATGCGTATCAAGTTTAAAACCATTCCCGGAGGGCAGTTCCAGATACGCAAACAGGTTCTTACCATGTTGCGTCGTGAGTTTGAAAAGCGCGGTATCCGCTTTGCATCAAAGCGCGTATCTGTACACATTCCCGAACTGGATTCCCGCAATATAGAAGACCTGCCGCCCAAAGCAATTGCAGCAGCAACAGAAGCGGCGTTGGAAGAGGAGCAGGAGAAAACAAAGCACAAAGACGAAGGCAGGTAATCAGGTCAAAAGTAACGTTAAGGTGAAAAGGTAATATTGCGTTCGCTATAGTTTTCAAGGGGTTTCTTGGTATTATAGCTACGTTGAATGATGGCCCCGCCTGCTCAGCCTGCACAAGACCCGCTACGGCCTTCCCTTGCAATAAAAAAAGGGCGCTACGGTGAAAGCCATAGCGCCCTGAATACTGGAGAATAAAAGGGACTATCTTAACGCCGCAGCTACTGCGGTTGCCACCTTTTCACCATCCATCGCGGCGGAGACTATCCCACCCGCGTAGCCTGCGCCTTCGCCACAAGGAAAAAGCCCCTGCACGGCGGGGTGCTCCAACGTCTGCGGGTCACGGATGATACGCACAGGAGAGCTGGTACGGGATTCCACTGCAATCACTTTAGCTTCATTGGAATCGTACCCCTTGTACTTTTTGCCCAGTGCAGGCAAAGCCTTACGCAAGCGTGAGGCTACAAATTCCGGCAAAAGGTCGTGCAGAGGGGCAGAGTACACACCGGGGATATAGGAACTTTTGGGCAGATCAGCAGAGACGCTTCCCTTGATGAAATCGCCCACACGCTGGGCCGGTGCGCGCTGAGTCGCACCATCACCTGCCTCGAACACGGCTTTTTCCGCCGCAGCCTGAAAAGCCAAGGCTTCAAGCGGATCACCTGTTTTACACATGTCTTCCAGCCGCAATTCCACCACCAGTCCCGCATTGGCAAATGGTGCATTGCGCGCTGCCAAGCTCATACCGTTCAGCACAAGTTCACCCGGTGCAGTGGAGGCAGGCACAACAAAGCCGCCCGGACACATGCAAAAAGAAAAAACACCGCGCCCGTCCACCTGCGTTGTAATGCGATAGCTTGCAGCTGGCAGGTTAGGATGCCTTGGTGAGTGGTGATAAAAAATTTTGTCTATAAGCGCTTGGGGGTGCTCGATGCGTACACCAAGAGCAAACGGTTTTGCCTCGATGGGGATACTTCTGGAATGGAGCAGATGAAAAATATCCCGCGCAGAATGACCGGTAGCCAGAATTACCGCATCCGCTTTGACAGTGGTACCGTCCGCCAGATGCACGCCGGTAATACGGTTATCGTCCAATATAAAGTCATCCACATGCGCCCCGAAGCGCACCTCACCACCGCATGCCTCAATGGCGTTGCGCATGGCTGTTACGATTCTGGGCAACACATTGGACCCTAAGTGAGGGTGTGCATCAATACGGATATCGGGCGATGCTCCGTGCTCAACAAGTAAATCGAGTACGCGTGCCACGTTGCCGCGTTTGGTTGCTCTGGTATACAGCTTGCCGTCCGAATAGGTTCCTGCGCCACCCTCGCCGAAGCAGTAGTTCGAATGCGGATCAATTAACCCTTCGGTATAAATTTTCTTCAAGTCTTTACGGCGGGCGTTCACGTCCTTGCCCCGTTCAAGCACAACAGGCCGGATGCCATGCTCAAGCAGAGTCAATGCCGCATAGTAACCGGCAGGGCCTGCCCCCACCACAACAACGCGCTTATCGCCCAGCGGTACCGGACGAAACAGAGAAGGCTCTGGCAGAGCCTCCTGCGGGCCGACCACAACCTGAAAAGTAAACTGCGGCCTGCGCGAACGGGCATCAATAGAGCGCCTGCGCACTGTCACATTAATATCCGGCGTGTCCGGCATTCCGGCTTTCTTTAAAGCCGCGCGGCGTATTGCCCCGCTTTTATGAATATCTTCAGGATCAATTTTTATTTCTAGTAGTTGTTGCATCGTATGTTTCTATCCACCGTCATAAAAGACGGAAAAAATGACCGGTAAACCGGCAACGGGAAGCAGTATTACGCTAATATACTTCAACAGGTCTGCGTAGCCTTACCGCAAAAGAGCTCTCAGCCAGACTGCATTATACTGAAAAATGCACGCAGTGGCAGCGTAAAGCATACGCCATGCCGAAATCCGACTCACAGTCGGCTCATAGACAAAAGAGTGTCACATGCGGAGCCACGCCGCTATGCATCCGCCAGACTACAACTCTTTTACCAGCCGTGAAAACGCTTCAAGAAACAGCTCAATATCCTGAGCAGCAATAGTCAGAGCCGGATCAATACGCAGCACTTGCGAAGCCGGACGATGTGCCACTATATACCCTGCCCTGACAAGACGTTCATGCAGAACAGCGGCACCGGCATGGTCTCCGTCATCAGTCAGTTCCACAGCAACCATAAGCCCACGCCCCCGCACCGCTGCAATCTTGCCTGACTCAGCCTGAACCGCTCGAAGCCCCTCCAGCAAGAGGGTCGAAAGCGGCTGCGCCTTTTCCAGCAATTCTTCCTGCCGAATGGTTGTTACTACGCTTTCGGCAACAACAGCGCCTAGCGGATCATTCTGATGAGACTGGGCATACGCAACGGGCCGTCCACCCAACCTGTCCACAACCCGCGCACCCATGGAGGTCACGCTGACGGGATAGCCATTACCTATTCCCTTGCCAAGCGCAACAATATCCGGCTGCAAATCGTAATGCTGAAAACCGAACCATGCACCAGTGCGCCCCACTCCCGTTGTGACTTCGTTAATCATCACATAACCATCCTGCGCAACCATCTGCCGGCCTATGGCAGCTAATAACTTTGCGGGAGGAAAACTCACCATACCGGAAGAACTTCCCGGTTCCAGCAAAAAAGCCCCGATCGACTCAAATGGGATGGAAGCCCAGCGTGCGCAATCAGCACCGCAATGCGCTGATGGACACCCCTCACAGCCGAACCAGTCAAATGCGACCCAACGCTCTGTCTCTTTTCCTGCGGCATCACCGTATGCACCAAAATACGAGTCCGCCATGGTCAAAATCTTCGGTTTATCCGACAGGGCACGAATAACCCGCAGGCCGTACTCAATGGCCTCACTGCCGGAACATAAAAAAACGCACTTCCCATCCGGATGCCCAGTCACGTTAAGCACTTCGGCAGCAGCTCGTTCTACAACTTGCGAAGTGTAGCAAAAGCCTACATGCGCTATCCGTTCCATCTGTTCGCTTATGGCTTTCTTTACTGCAGGATGACCATGCCCGACAGATGTACACCATACGCCAGCTTCAAGGTCGAGGTACCGATTTCCGGCAGCATCATACAATTCGCAATTATCAGCGCGAACTATTTCCGGCAGCAGCATAGTATGACCGGTGAAAGGGAAGGTGTACGTCATGGCAGGTGCTCCAAAGCAAAAATAAAATGAAAAGTGTTACATTCAAAGACGTTCAAGAGCATTGCCAATAGCACGTTGCTGATGCAACTGCCAGCACCTCATAGTTTACATACAGACGCGTCCTCTTTGGGGTGCCCGCCGTTGTATGGAGCTAGGGGCTAAGATTGCAGAGCCAGAAAGCGAGATACGTACATGCCTACAATCTGCTCCGCCTCTTTATGAACTTCGTGCCCTGCAAAAGGTATATTCAATAAAGCCGCACCGCTTACTTTTGCCTGTAAGGCCACAGCTTCCTCCACCGAAAACAGCGGATCATTATCGCCACGGATAATCAGTAAAGGAGCGGTAATCTGCGCCACCGTTTCCGCGGGATACCCTGACGGCCCATGATCAGTCCACAAATCCCGCACGGCAGCCAGCAAAGCATCAAAGTCCGGCTCCGGATTCCGGCTTTCGTACAAATCAAGTGCGTCTGGAAACATTTCCAGCCACATATTTCTATCTAAAGACTGAAGTAAAGGAAGCGACGGGTCATCGGGAGAAAGCCTCCACTGCGCGCCCAGCGTTATTATTCTCTTCACCGAATCAGGATGTGCAGCAGCAAGCCTGTAAGCGACAATTCCACCGTCACTGAACCCGACCACGGAAAACCGCTCTACGCCCAGATGCTCAAGAACAGCTTCGACATCATGCTGGTAACGTGCATACGAAAGCGGCTCTGATCCGAGAGTTGAACGGCCATGGCCCCTAAACTCCATGGCGATTACACGCATATCTTCAGGAATGCAGCGTACCAATTCCGCAATGTCGTTTAAGCAGCCCATGCCACCATGTAGCACTACAACAGTAGGCCCGTTTTCAGTACCGCTCGTTACGTAATTCAACGTCGCGTCCCCGACACGCAAAGAGGATCCTTTCATTGCAGTAAGTTCAGGCATTACAGTTCCTTTTTTTCAGGCGTTTTTGATAATTTTCCCACCACAGAAGAAGGCTCATTGCAAAAACAACTTCCGGCTAACTCAGGCCATTTCAGGCCCCTTCAGGTAAACTCAACCAAGTATCACTATACAGCTACGCGACTCCACGAACAATTAACACGCTCGCTCTTCAAACACAGGACATAAACAAAAAGCGCTGCAGCCACAGCCGCAACGCTTAAAAACGCAATGGATACAGAATACTAGCGTCGTAAAATTCTCTTCACAATTGAACCCAGCATCCGATTGGCCTCTGGTGCGACAAAATGCGCAGCAACCAGAAACACAATACCAAACGCCAGCCCGCTAGCTGCGAGTTCTGCAAAAGCATCCCACAGCGGATGTACCGGCTGTTTAAATAGCACCAGCAACGAACCGGAAGCTACGCCCATAGCCCACCAGCCAGCAACGGCGGCAGGCAGACAGGCAGACACCACCCGTAATGCGGATAGAGACATAGTGCTAAAAACCCCGCCGCCATACCTTCGGGCCCAGACCGAAGAAAGAATGACAGTGTACAACGCAACAGACAGACATCCGGCGATGGCTACACCGATAGCGCCGCCAAAAGCACCCTCATATTTCGCCAGCAGCCAGTAAGCGGGCAAGCCGCACAAAGTGGCCACCGTGCCTACCACAGCCGGTGTGACAGTGTCCTGACGTGCATAAAAAGCCCGCCCTACTACCTGTTGCACGCCCCACAAGGGTACAGCTGCCAGCATAACCATCAGTAACGGTGCTGAAGCCGCAGTCTGCAAAGCGGTAAAGCTGCCCTGCTGAAAAATAAGGCGCATGGTAGGTTCGGCCGCAACAATCATCCACACGGAAACCGGAATAATAACCAGCATGGTATTACGCAGCGCGGAACCCAACGTATCGGTAAAACGCTGCTCATCGCCGCTGGCGGCAAGACTGGCCAGAAATGGATAAGAGGCTACTCCGGCCGCCTGCGCAACCACACCTACCGGAACAAGCATGATACGCCGCGCATAGTTCAGCAGGCTTACTGCCCCCTCCCCTGCAATGGAGCCGAAAATACGTACAAATTGCTCATCCAGCACAACAACAGACTGACCTATCATCAGCGGCAATGCCAGCAGAGCAAATGTCCGAACACCCTTATGGCGCAGCACGGCAAAAAGCCTAAGCCCGCCGGAACGTACGGCCCAGAACGGCAATGCGAAACTTCCCAAAGCGGCCCCTGCCAGCACTCCCCAGCAAAAGCCTTCCATACCGGAGCGGATTCCCAAAAGTCCACCGCCGATAATACAGGCATTATAAATCAACGGGGTCAGCGCGGGCACGGCAAACTGTCGCCGCATATACAGCATTGCGGTAAAACAGCTTCCAGCCAGAAAAAATACCTGTGCCGGCAAAATGATGCGTAAAAAGTAGGCAAGGCGCGCACTTGAAGCAGCATCAAATCCGGGAGCGGCAATAACCGCAAGTTGCGGTGCTGCAATCCATGCAACACCGGTAAGCAACGCCGCAGAAAGTGTAATCCAGCTTGTCACGGCAGAAAAAAAACGCCAGCCGTCCTGTTCATCTTTTTCAAACCGTGCAGCCAGAAGCGGAATAAGCGTGATGGAAAAATATCCACCTGCAAGAAGGTAGTTTAAAAAATCAGGCACCACGAATGACGCAAAATAAATATCCGATTCAATTGTGGCCCCATGAAAGTACGAAATAACTTTATCGCGGATAAGGCCCATAAAGCGTGAAAGAAAAATACTGGCTGCCATAATGGCCGCAGCCAGTCCCATACGTTGCTTTGCAGAAAATATACTCATGCGTGATGACGCCTTATGCTTAAAAAATACAACTCAGAACGGCACAACCGCTTGCTGTGCCTGCGCAACAGGTTATAGCCCCAGCAACAAGTCTACTGCAAGCAACCCGTGCCCGATGCAAACCGGCTGACATAAAATTTGAACATTTTAAAGCTGTTGCCGGCAGGCAGACTGAGTACTCAACCACAGACAGTGCCACTTTAAACCAAAGCGTATTTCTTAGCACAACTACTATGTTTAACTGAAAAATCAGCTTTTCCGGATTTAGTGCTTGACTTTTTTATTGAGCTTTGCGAATCATACCCCATCTCATGCAGAGGACGAGAGGGATCTGGCCCGTTGACCGTCCGGCAACCTACCCGAAGGGAAAGGTGCCAATGCCAGCCACGGTGAGACGCCGCGGTGCCATGAGGTCGGACAGTTTCTCGACCATGTGCCCCCAAGCCTCTCACCACGGTGAGAGGCTTTTTATATGGGCACACAGTGCCGCAGGTGGGTGGATTTACGGAACTTGCACGCCCACGCAAAAAAACAACCATGCTAAAATCCGGAAGCAGAGCTTCCCGCCGCCTTAAAGGGCTGCAACAGGAGAAACATCATGAAGGATTATCTGGAACAAGTAGTTAACAGCAACGCGCAAGGAATCGTGTACTTTCTTTATCATGACGACTGCACGGCCAATATGCCGGACACGTATTCCGATCCGCTGGAACTACTGGGGGATATTGCCTTGCTGCGCCTTACAGAGGCTCAGTGCGGTGTTTTGCGTTCCATCCTGAGTGACGAAATTGCGGAAAAAGGTGCAGAAGCTGTCTGGCGCTCGCGTGCGTATCGCAAGAATATCATTCATTCATTCGGTAGAATCGTCTAGTACAAGAGCGCTTTACATACGCCTATGGCAGAGGGTCGACAGGAAGGTGCTGTCGGCCCTTGTCTTGTTATGAGTGATAATAATAAAATACATCAACAAGCTGAAGCCGCTCGTCAAACCGGCAGGAACATGTAAGCCAAAATACTTCTTATGGTGATTATCCATACTCATTATGGAAAAATACAGCCTGCTTAAGTTCTGCTGCGTAACTCACAAGAACTAAAAAAGAGGCAACACCACAAAAAGCCATTGCGGGCTTCACCCTTTTCGCTACCTAGCTGACGTTCTACGAATCTCCCCCCGCAACCTAAGCGAAACATGGTGCAACGGTGCAATTTCAAAAATTTACTAGCGCTACAGTCAGCTATCGGTAGCCATCAGGGATACTGAATGGAAAACTGTTTTACTAAAGGTTGCAACACCTGAAGCAGCCAACCAGACTGTGTAGAATGCATTCGCAAGCACCTTTACGTAACTAGCCGGTAACATCCGTAAAACCCAACCCTGCCAGCAACTCCGGCAGCTCACGAAAATCAAACATGGTAGTGTAGAGCTTGCCTTCCCGCCGTTCATTAGTGCGCCTGTTGAACCATACTCCTCGAATCCCCAACTGGTTTGCCCCCCAGATATCTGCCATGTAGTCATCACCTACCATGACAACTGATTCCGCTCGCAGGCCGAGATCACGCAATACATAATGCCAGAATCCGGGCTGCGGTTTAGGACGCCCCACAAGCCGAAAGGTATAAATCCGGTTAAGCACATTCCCAAGGCCCATCGTATCCAGTGAGACTCGCACTTCGGCTTCATCAGATTCGCCTGCATTGGAAGCCAGTCCGGTAACCCAGTACGGAGCCAGCGAACGCACAGTTGCTTCTGCATGGGGCGTAGCGGGGACTTCTGACCACCCCTGTTCTTTTCCCATGTACCACGGCATATTCTCCATCAGAGTGCCGCCCCAATCAAACAGTAGTGCTCTTTTGTGCATAGCTTAATTTCTCCCTGCTTCTCTCTGCCCTTACGTTTACTCATTCGTCAAGCGATGTTACCGCGCCGTATAGTATAGCAGAAAACCACAGAACTAAAAAACGTACCTGCATTTCCCCGCGTTTGCCATCAATAAGCATCACGCACAATGCAGCCCAATCCCCCGCACAAATGCCAAGTCCTTTTTATATTACACACCCATGCGCAACTACGCTAACAACTTAAGAATACCAGCTCGCCACCTGCAAACAGTCGCCACACACAGCACAGCCTGATTACAACAAACAAAAAAGGGCCGGAGCAAATGCTCCGGCCCTTACGGGTTCGGTTGGTGCGACCAGTCGTAAGACTAGTACATGCCGCCCATGCCGCCCATGCCACCCATGCCGCCCATAGCGGGAGCAGCAGGAGCGTCTTCTTTGGGCTTCTCGGCGATTGCGCACTCGGTGGTAAGCAGCAGAGAAGCTACGGAAGCAGCGTTCTGCAGAGCAATACGGCTTACCTTCTTGGGATCGATAACACCGGCAGCGATAAGGTCTTCGAACTCACCGGAAGCAGCGTTGAAACCGAAAGCGTCTTTGCCTTCCTTCACCTTTTCGCAGATGATGGAGCCTTCAAAACCGGCGTTAGCAGCAATCTGACGCAGGGGCTCTTCGATAGCGCGGCGGATGATGGTCACGCCTGCAGCTTCGTCGTCGTCGGCGGGCTTAACATCGTCAAGCGCCTTGGAGCAACGAACTAGAGCAGTGCCGCCGCCAGGCACGATGCCTTCTTCAACGGCAGCGCGGGTAGCGTTCAGAGCGTCTTCAACGCGGTCTTTCTTTTCTTTCATTTCGGTTTCGGTAGCTGCGCCAACGTTGATCACTGCAACGCCGCCAACGATCTTGGCCAGACGTTCCTGCAGTTTTTCGCGGTCGTAGTCGGAAGAAGTTTCTTCAACCTGAGCGCGGATCATCTTTACGCGAGCCTTGATGGCTTCGCCATCACCGGCACCGTCAACGATGGTGGTGTTTTCTTTGTCGATAACAACACGCTTTGCGTTACCAAGGTCGGCAACGGTAGCGTTTTCAAGCTTGATGCCCATGTCTTCGGAGATCACGCGGCCGCCGGTAAGAACAGCGATGTCTTCCAGCATAGCCTTGCGGCGCTCACCAAAGCCGGGAGCCTTAACGGCTACAACCTGCAGGGTACCACGCAGCTTGTTAACTACCAGAGTAGCCAGAGCTTCGCCGTCCACATCTTCAGCGATGATCATGAGGGGACGGTTCATCTTTGCAACCTGCTCCAGAACGGGCAGCATGTCTTTCATGCTGGAAACCTTCTTCTCGTTGATGAGAATCAGGGGATCGTCCATTTCGCAGACCATCTTTTCAGGATCGGTCACGAAGTAGGGAGACAGGTAGCCACGGTCGAACTGCATACCTTCAACAACGTCAAGGGTGGTTTCGAGGCCTTTGGCTTCTTCAACGGTGATAACGCCTTCCTTACCAACCTTGCTCATGGCTTCGGCAATGATGTTGCCGATGGTGGTATCGGAGTTAGCGGAAATGGTGCCGACCTGAGCGATTTCTTTCTGGTCACGGGTGGGCTTGGCAAGGTTGCCCAGTTCTTTCACCAGAGCTTCAACAGCCTTGTCTACACCACGCTTGATAGCCATGGGGTTACGACCGGCAGCAACCAGCTTTACGCCTTCTTTGTAGATGGCCTGAGCCAGAATGGTCGCAGTGGTGGTACCGTCACCGGCGATGTCAGAGGTCTTGGAAGCAACTTCCTTAACCATCTGTGCGCCCATGTTCTCGAACTTATCTTCCAGTTCGATTTCCTTAGCAACGGAAACACCGTCTTTGGTGATAACGGGAGCACCGAAGGACTTTTCGATAACTACGTTACGGCCTTTGGGGCCGAGGGTTACCTTAACGGCGTTAGCAAGTTTGTCTACGCCGCGAGCCAGTCTTTCGCGAGCCTTGGTATCAAAAATAATTTCCTTGGAAGCCATATTTCATCTCCTCCTGAAAAGGATAGGACTAAGTCTGTGGGAAAGTCAGTTACTGAATGATTGCGAGAATGTCGTCTTCGCGCATAACCAGATGATCAACGCCATCCAGCTTCACTTCGGTGCCGGCGTACTTGTTGAAAAGTACCACGTCGCCGGCTTTGACGGTCATGGGGATTACTTTACCGTCGTCAGCAGCCTTGCCGGGACCTACTGCAACAACTTCACCGCGAGAGGGCTTTTCCTTTGCGGTGTCGGGAATGAACAGGCCGCCTGCAGTCTTTTCTTCAGACTCAAGGCGCTTAACCAGCACACGATCGCTTAAAGGCTTCAGGTTCATACTTTCCTAACCTCCAGATTATTTAGCTCTTTTTGCCTATTTTTAGCAGTCGCCTTACGCGAGTGCTAATAGGAAGCAATGCATCCACCCACGTACATGCCAAAGCAGGCACGTTAAAAAACGGCATAAGTAACGCCGCTGATGAAGGCATCGCGTATAGTAACGTTGTACGCATCACACTGCGATGCTTGGCTGCAGTGGATAATAATCCCCCTTTTGTGTTTGAAAAGGGGGAAAATTGATTTTTTTTGGAGTTAATTTAATGAGAGAAGATAATATGCTATTTTTACATACATTTTTTAAAAAAATTTTCAAAAGAAAAGCCGCCCGGAATGAGCGGCTTTTCTTTTTTGTCAGGAGTATTTCCTGTTTAGGGCTTCAGCTTCGGCTTGCCGGAGATAATTGCCAGAAGACCTACGCCAGCCAGAATAAAGCAGTAATAGTTGCTGCCCACCACTTCCACTGGCGAAATGGCCGCGATGGAACCAGCCAGCAGTACTTGCGCTGCATAAGGCATAATACCCTGAAATACACAGGAGAATATGTCCAGAATGCTCGCACTGCGGCGCGGGTCGATGTTATTCTTGTCTGCAATGTCTTTAGCAAGGCCGCCGGTAAGAATAATGGCAACGGTGTTGTTTGCGGTACAGGCGTCCGCCACCGAAACAAGGCCGGCAATACTCAGCTCGCCGGTACGTTGCGGATTGCTCTTTGAGCCTTTTGTCAAAGCATCGATACGTTCCAGCAGCCACTTGATACCACCTTGAGTGCGGATAAGTTCACCCAGCCCGCCGATAAGCATGGAAAGAACCATGATTTCCTGCATGCCCTTAAAGCCGTTGAAAATATCCTGCGAGAACGTGAGCAGTGAATACTCGGGCAGAGTCAGCAGACCTACTGCGCCGGTAAACACAATACCTGAAGCAAGCACCACGAACACGTTCACACCGGCAACAGCCATGCCGAGGATGATAAGGTACGGCAGAGCCTTAAGGATGCTATAGTCGCCAGCCGTCTTTACCGCGCCATCAGCACCCAGCACCGCAAAGGCGACTACCGCCAGCACTGCAGCAGGCAGCGCGATATACAGGTTCACACGAAACTTATCTTTCATTTCGCAACCCTGAGTACGGGTTGCGGCAATGGTAGTGTCAGAAATCATGGAAAGGTTGTCGCCGAACATCGCTCCACCAAGCACAGCCCCCATAAGAAGCGGCAGACCGATAGTTGTCTGCTCGCCAACGCCGACTGCAATGGGAGCAATAGCGGCGATGGTTCCCATCGACGTACCCATGGCAGTGGAAACAAATGCGCCGATAAGAAAAAGACCGGGCAAAACAAATGAAGCAGGTACAAGGTCCAGCCCCAGATTTACAGTAGAGCTGACGCCGCCGATGGCAGTTGCGACAGAAGCAAACCCACCCGCGAGCAGGTAGATAATACACATGGTGATGATGTTGCTGTCGCCCACCCCTTCGATAAACACGGCAAGCTGCTTTTCCAGACGCTGACCGTTACGCACTTTGCCCAGTATCAGGCTGATGGCAATGGCAGGCAGAATGGCGACAGCTGCCGAGAGCTGGTAAAATGCCATATTGGTGCCATTGGCGGTCAGCACGGCACCGGTGCCTATAAATAATGCAAGGAAAAATAGTAGTGGCAAAAGTGCCACTGCGGATGGCTTATTCAAGGTGGTTTCCTCCCCGTAGAAGGTGCAGTGTGGTAATCCCTTCACCTCTTACCTTCCGGTCGACGCCGCCGGAACACTGCATTTAATGTCACACGCCGTAAATCACTATATCAAGCTAAGTTGATAAATTGATAAACGAGTCTTTTGCACCTGTCAACAAAAAGCCGCACTCGTATTTACAAGTGCGGCTTCATTACCCATTTTCGTAGCGCAGATACGAAAGCTCATATTACCAAAAGCAAATATACTTTTGGCATAACGCAGTTACCATGACCGGCAGGCCGTCGCCGTAACAACAGCATCAGGAAAAAAACTATCCGGCCTGTTCGTTCAACTCTGCAATGCGGTTTTCCACCTCTTCCCAGCGCGCCAACAATTCCAGCTGTTCTTCTTCAATGTCGGGCAGCCTGCTTGTCAGTTCATTAAACTTATCAGGATTGCTTGTGTACAATGCGGGGTCTGCCAAAACATTTTCCGCTTCTGCCTGCTCTGCTTCAAGAGCTTCTATCCGTTGCGGCAATGCCGCCAGCTCATCCTGCAATGCCTTCAGTTCGCGCTGCTCGTTAAAGGTCAACTTACGGGGCTTACCCGCCTGACGCTCCTTGGCAGCCTGCCTACGGGCTTCGGGGTCTGCTTTTCTGGTAGAATCGTCCTCAACCGGTTGAGGGCGCTGACGCAGCCAGTCATCGTAGCCGCCGACATATTCGTTCACCACGCCTCCACCTTCAAAAGCAATGGTAGACGTGACCACATTGTTCAAAAAGGCTCTGTCGTGGCTGACGATAAGAACGGTACCGGAATATTCTCCCAGCAATTCTTCAAGCAGTTCCAGCGTTTCAAGGTCAAGGTCGTTTGTGGGTTCGTCCATGACCAGAACGTTGGAAGGCCGCGCAAACAATTTTGCCAGCAGCAGCCTGTTGCGCTCTCCGCCGGAAAGCACCTTTACAGGCATCATGGTTCTGTCCGGCTCAAACAGAAAATCTTTCAGATAGCCGACCACATGCTTACGCACGCCGCCGATCTCCAGCGTGTCATTGCCTTCGGCCACGTTTTCCCGCACGCTTGCTTCATCATCCAGCACGTTACGCAACTGGTCAAAGTAGGCAACCTCCAGTCGTGTACCGTGTCGGACTGTACCGTTATCCGCCTGCAGATCGCCCAACAAAAGGCGCAGCAACGTTGTCTTGCCCGCACCATTGGGCCCGATAATGCCTACTTTGTCCCCGCGGGTCACAAGAACTGAGGCATCTTTAATAGTAGGCGGAGTCGCTGCTACGGCATCAGGCCATGTATAGGAAATACTCTTCGCTTCAATAACCAGCTTGCCGCTGCGCTCGGCCTCCTGCACCTGCATACTGACAGAGCCCTGCCGTTCGCGGCGCTTTCTGCGTTCATCACGCATAGCAATCAATGCGCGAACGCGGCCCATATTGCGTGTACGGCGGGCTTTGATTCCCTGACGAATCCAGACCTCTTCCTGAGCAAGTTTCTTGTCAAAATTCGCCCATTCTTTTTCTTCGATTTCCAGCTGGGCCTGTTTACGATCAAGGAACGTATCGTAATCACAACTCCAGTCGGCCATCTTACCGCGGTCCAACTCGATAATACGGGTAGCAACACGACGCAGGAATGATCTGTCGTGCGTAATGAACACCAGCGCACGGGAACGGCGCAGCAGGTATTCTTCAAGCCATGCAATGGACTTGATATCCAGATGGTTGGTAGGTTCGTCCAGCAACAACAGGTCAGGGTCACTGACAAGAGCACGGGCCAGCATGGCGCGGCGCTTCATACCGCCGGACAATTGGGCAAAGTCGGCATCAGGGTCGAGTTGCAGATGGTTAAGTGCGCTCAAAATATCACCATGCCGCTCCCAGCCTTCGGCTGCATCCATGGCAATCTGAGCCGCCTCTAAGGCTGTCTGGCTGCTATCGCTGCAAGATGAACGCATGGCCTCATGATAGGCTGCAAGCGCTTCTCCTGCTTTGCCCAATCCTCCGCACGCTACGGTGTATACATCACCGGTAATGCCTTGCGGAACGTCCTGAGCAAGAAAACCTATGCGTACGCCCTGCCCGCGGATTATCTGACCGGAGTCTGCCTGAATCTCTCTTGCAAGCAGCTTGAGAAACGTCGATTTGCCCTGCCCGTTACGGCCCATAAGGCAAACCCGTTCCCCCTGCTCTACCTGCACGGTCACTGCGTCCAGCAATTGCGGACCATATAAATTCAATAAAACATCGCGTACGCTGATAAGCGCCATAAAAACTCCTTTTCTGCCTCGAAACGCTTTTGTCCGGCGGGGGCGGTTGTAGCCTGTATCAAGGTAGTACGGCAAGAACTACCCGCTATAAAGCGCTTTACTCTTGCCGCAACACCGTCAACCGATTAGGATCAACGGGTAAATCATTTAATCAAGGAAGGCTTGCAATGACCACACACGAAGCCGGTTCCGAACGCCAGCGCCACCCTGTGGATGCTCTGGCTACTTTTTTAGAAGACAAAGCCCGCCATATACGCACCATCGAGCAACATGCCAACGAGGTTCTGCACGAACAAAACGATCAGGCTGGCTATAGAGCTTTGCTGAGTCAAAAGGCGGAACTGCTCGCAGCGCTGCCTGATGATGCGGAACATTACGTAACCGCATTACCGGACGCCATTGCCAGATCCGTACAGGAGCGGCTGAACCGCTTCGCCCTAAGTGCATCGAATGCACTGCGCATCGGTTCCATTTTTTATATGTCCGCCCTGCTGTATCCGGAGGATCACAAGCAGGGTGCGAAAAACGACCTCGAACTATACGCTGATGAGGTGCGCGACATCCGCTATTAATCAGATACAAAAAAACAGCGCGGTCTTCCTGTTACAAAAAGAGCCGCGCTGTTTTCTTTTATGCATAACCGGCAACGCTGCCGTTGCCCGAAAGCCTGCGGTTAGGAACGCATATTGATAAACTGCAAAGGTACGCCGCAATCATCTTCACGCAGTAACTGAATAACACTTTGCAGGTCGTCAATCTTTTTGCCCGTCACGCGGACCTGCTCATCCTGAATGGCAGCCTGAACCTTCAGCTTGGACGCTTTGATCTTTTTAACGATCTTCTGGGCAATTTCCTTGGAAATGCCGTCACGCACCGCAACCACCCGTTTTACCATCCCCTTTGAGGTCGGTTCGATCTTTTCAAAGTCCAGAAATTTGGGGTCCACTTTACGACGAACGCAGTTCGCCAGCAGCATTTCCTGAATAGCCCGCATTTTCATATCGTCAGATGATACGATGCTGATATTTGTAGCGCCCTTGTCAAAATTCAATTCGGTATTTGATCCGCGAAAGTCGTAGCGGGTATCAACTTCCTTCTTCACGTTGTTGACCACGTTATCCACTTCCTGCAGGTCAACTTTGCTCACTACGTCAAAAGACGGCATGGCGTACCTCCCATGGTTATTTTGTCACTGCATCCGGCCAGCTTGTTTCAGAGCTTCTGAAAACCGGCTCCGTCAGCGATGTTGTCATATTACGACTGGCTATACCAAATGCGTAAGGCAGCCTCAAGAATTGCCCCGACGCTTTCGCTGCGGTGCCAGCAGCTCCGGATTCATCACATATTGCCCCGGCCTTGGTTTCAGCGGAGCCGGTGCATCCTTGGGCACGATGCGGAAAGCGGGCTTTGCCGCATTGGGGTCTGGTTGTCCTTCCGGCACCTGACCGGCATGAGGCGCAACCTTTCTGGCAGCAGCCATCTGCTCTCTGGCGGCATCTTCCATCTGCTTACGGGCACGTTGCACACGGGGGGGACGAGGTTCGCGGCGCAGTTTTGCAGGACGGGCAGAAGGAGTTCTCTGCAATGCAGTATAGTCAAACCCTTCAATCCACCAGCGTTCCAGCCTGTCGTCCAGAACGCGTTCAAGCGTACGCACCAGCGGTTCGTCTTCTTCCGTCACAAAAGTCAGGGCCACACCTGAATGGTCCGCCCTGCCTGTCCTCCCCGCACGATGCACGCATGCCTCCACAGAAGGAGGAAAATCATAATTAATCACATAGCCGACCTGCGAGACATCGATGCCGCGGGCGGCGATATCCGTTGCCACCATTACGCGAAAGGTTCCGCGCCGGAAGCCATCCAGCGCAGCCTGCCTGCGCCCCTGTGACAGGTTGCCCTGCAGGCATGTGGCGGCAATGCCGGATTTACTCAGCTGCTGCCATAAACGCCGCGCGCCATGACGCGTGCGCACAAATACAAGCATGGACTGGTTAGCAAACTGTCGTACAACGTACTTCAAAAGCGGAGTTTTAAGATGCTGGGACACAGGGCACAGATAATGATCAACCGTTGAAGCCACAGCCTGCTTGTCTGCTTCAAGCGTAACAGGGCGGGTCATGCTCTCCTCTGCCAGTTCGCGCAGTGGCTGCGGCATGGTGGCGGAAAACAGCATAGTCTGCGAACGCTGGCGGGTGAGACGTAAAATTTCGCGCACATCGGTTAAAAAACCCATGTCGAACATCATATCCGCCTCATCCAGCACCAGCACATCGACCTGCGACAAGTCGGCATGGCCGCGCCGCACATGATCCAGCAACCTGCCGGGGCAGGCAAACAGCACATCCACACCGGCACGCAGTTGCAACGTCTGGGCATGCATGCCCACGCCGCCGTACACGGTGGCAAAACGCAACCGCGAATGCCTGCCCAGCATTCTGGCTTCATTATAAATCTGTGCGACAAGTTCACGCGTGGGGCCGACCACTAAAGCACGCAACGTTCCCCGCTCCGATTCCGGCTGGCACATCAGCCTGTTCAGCAAAGGCACCATAAAAGCCGCAGTTTTCCCTGTGCCTGTGGCAGCCAGGCCCAGAACATCCTTTCCGGCCAAAGCCGGAGGAATTGCCTGTTTCTGAATGGGGGTAGGCTGAACAAAACCACGTGCATCAATGGCTTCCAGCAGGCTGGTATGAAGTTGGAAACGGGAAAAACTCACAACAACTCCTGTGTTGGCAGATAGCATCCTGTACTGACGGGCAAAGAACATACCCCGACAGCCTGCAGGAATCAACGCGGTGCATAGTGCAACAGCCGGAGCGATTCTCCAGTTTTTTGTCTGGACAACAAACAAAGCATCAAGGCAATGTGTGCACGCTGGAACAACCAGTGAAGGATACACTATGAACGAGATTCTGACTCAATGGAATATATCTTTTGCAAGGGTCGCCGCAGAATACGCCATCCCCGGCAGCCCTGAGCGCTGCATAGAGCGCACAGTTATAGAAGACGTGAACGGAAAACTGTGGATGCTTGAAAGGCTTGCCGCATCTCAGGCTCGCCGCCGCGAAGAAATAGCCCGTATGCTCTCCGGCCTTGAACTTGCGGGAGTACCAGCTGTTGCGGCACCTGCCGCTTTGGAAGGAACAGCCCGAAATCCTGAACATCAGGCTTTTATTGCCCGCATAAAAGGTGCGGCGTGGCAGCTTACGCCGTTTATTCTGGGCACAGAGCTACCGCGCCCTGACTATATAGCCGACGGATGGCGCGGACATGCGGTAGCCTCGTTCATCAACCTTCTGCAACAGGCACGCAGTGTAACAAACGGAGTAATGCAGGCTCCCACTCCGCCGCTGGACAGGTATATCGCCTCCCTCATGCACGTTATCGAATCCCGCAGACCGCACGTATACGCCCGACTGAAGCCTCTGGCAGGTGCCACACAGGTTGCTGCGACAACCACACACCGCGAGGCTCTGGCACACGGCGACCTGCACCCGATCAATATTATATGGGGACAAGCACCCACCCCTGACGAGCCATGTGAAAAAGGCCTGGCCGGCATTATCGACTGGGAATTCTGCGGGGTGAAAGATGTATTGTACGATGCGGCTAACTGCATCGGCTGCGCAGGCTTCGAGCATCCCAGCGCACTGGAAAAAGACTTTGTACTGGCGCTGACTGCCGATCTTTTGCGGGATGGCGTGCTGACAGCGCAGGAGGTCAAAGCATTGCCGCTACGCATTGCCGCACTACGGTTTGCCTGGGTCAGCGAGTGGCTGCGCCGTAACGACGACGAGATGCTTGAAATGGAGATCGAATACATACACATATTGCTGCAACAGACGGACCGTCTGGCTATGCTCTGGAGCAGCCAATAGCTGCAGCTTTCTTTACTGCTGAATCATGCTATAGTGAACGTACCCTCGGTTTACCGCAACTACCCATGCCTTTTTGAATCGGAGCTGCGGAATGGAGGCATCCATGCCGTGCTTTTGTAAAAGCAGCAGGCGCTTCAGCTAAAGGACTCAGTTATGAAATACAGCACGACTCTATCAGTAATTACAGCAGCATTTGCACTGCAACTTTGCATTGCCTCCCTCGCAGTAGCTGGACAGGCTCTACCGGAAAGCCCCCCGCCGGGGCTTGCTTATGCAACCTTTGCAGGGGGATGTTTCTGGTGCATGGAATCCCCCTATGACAAAACAGAAGGTGTCGTGGAAACCATAGCCGGATATACCGGCGGACATGTAAACAGCCCTACATATAAACAGGTTTCCGCAGGCTCAACAGGTCATTATGAAGCTCTCAGGGTGGTGTATGACCCCCAAAAAGTCAGCTACCGCAAACTGGTAGACATCTTCTGGCGAAATGTTGATCCATACGACAGCAGCGGCCAGTTTTGCGACAAGGGCGAGCAGTACCGTGCCGCAATATTCTGGCATACTCCCAGCCAGAAAGCAGATGCAGAAGCATCTATCAAAGATTTGCTGTATACTAAAAGGCTGACACAGAAACCTGCCACAGAGCTGCTGGAAGCGCAGACCTTCTGGCCTGCTGAAGAGTATCATCAGGACTATTACACCAAAAATCCGCTGCGGTATAAATTCTACCGGTACAATTGCGGACGCGATGCCCGGCTGAAGGAAGTATGGGGCGAGGCTCCTCACTAACACAAAAAACAGGCCGGAGAGAACACCCTCCGGCCTGAACAATTTCTTTTGACCAAGCAACAGCCCGATTACAACTTATCGTTCTGCATCTTCGTCGATACAGCAATCACCGGAAGATCCCTCTTCCTGCTGACCAGCACACTTCGGATACAACCAGGACATAAGCATATACTCTTCTTCTCTGGTCAGATGCCAATTGCCCAGCATAAGCATATCATGCGCATTTTTTATTGCCGCTTTTGCCATTTCCTTCACGTTTTCACGGTGGAGCTGGCCGTATTTGTACCCCCCGCGGGCAATGCCTACCAACAGCCAGTTTACATGCGAACGCGCAACAGGCAAGCCCTTGGATGAACAACGATCACGCACGTTACGCGAGGTCTGCGTTAAAGAAAATTCATTCTCCTCCAGCTCATCGGCAATACAGTGCAGCAGACCGATAAAATGTTCCGGCATTAGCACAGGATGATCTGTCTTACGGTGTACCCTTTGCGCAAATTCGAACATTTCAGGATATTTATTCCTGAAAGCCACGATATTTTCATCTTCTCTGGGCGGTTCGTGGCGGATGGGATCATACAAGTATCCGGGTACCTGCTGCGAATGCGTAAACTCGGTAAGATTCATACGCTCCAGAAACGGCATGAACTTGCCTTCGCCCATCCAGTCCTGATCTAGCCCCAGCTCTTTGCGCACCATATAGGCAAGTACTGCAAGCGGAACAGGTTTGGGCTGCTTCTGCATGTACTCCCGTACGAGCTGCGCACCCCGTCGGGCCATCTCATCAATATCATCCTCTGCGGGTTTGACAACCTTGGCTACGGGTTGCTCGACCTCCTGATCTCTTAAGGCTTCACCGATAAACATATCTTCGCGAATGCGCCATGCACTGGCAGCCGCATATGCAGGCGAGGTAAAGCCGACAGAAAGTATCAGTGTCTTACGGGCATGTTCCCGCAGGCGGATAAGCAGCGGCGTAAAATCCGCATCTCCTGAAAGGATGATGAACTCGTCAAAATAGGTCGGGTGAGACAACGCATCCAGAGCATCAATTACAAGATGTATATCTGCACTGGTCTTGCCTTGTTTGGTAAGCGGAGGACAGTCAGTCACACTGAATGCTGTTCTTACAAAGTGCGGTCTGAATTCCTGAAAAATTTGCGGATTAAGATAACAGCAGCGTTTTAGAATCCGTCGCCTTACCCCGTCGCCATGCAACATACGCAAAGCATGAAACTCCAGCCAGCGCAGCCAGCGTTGAGGGTCTGTGGCAAACAGATAGGCATACTGAGGGTCCTGTTCAGCCAGCCTTGTATAGATATTGTCAAAGTCTACAAACAGTGCACTATACACTTCTTTAATAGAACCGGAAGTTCTCATCGTCACCCCGCAACAACAAAAAAATCTAATGTTACAAAACAATAAACAAAGAGGGTATGCTTATATCAAAGCATATGTACCCCGCAAGCACGAAACTAAAGACCAGATATAACATTATTTGTCATTCATCACAAACCATCACGACAACATGGCGTTTGACTATATTATTCCGCCGAAACTAAGACCTCTATCTATGGCTCTGCCGGAAAGCACTCAGGCTATTGCAGCATGCTTGATCACCGTGCAACATATCTAACACATAATAGTCCATTTCTGTTGACATATCTATATCGTGGCGATCGCTTGCTCTCTGATAATTACAAAATAATTAATAGTAATAATACCCATATACGCATCAAAAGCACGCCCCCTACATAGCCCTAACAATATATAAAATAAATAATAAATAAGCATTTTTAAAAGTATATAAAAACGCCCGCAACGAACCAAAGTCCGTTGCGGGCGACAAACGTCATGCAGCCAGCCTTGCCGGCAGTACGATACGCGGCGTTATACTTTTTTCTTGTCGACCGTTACCGCAGCTTCATGCTGCAAAAAGCTTCCGGTTACAGACTCAGGGTCTTTCATAATTGCTTCCGGCGTACCACTGGAAACAATGCGCCCGCCGTATTCTCCACCGCCGGGCCCAAGGTCGATCACATGGTCAGCCGCCATAATCACATCGGTGTTATGCTCAATGACTACCACGGTAGCACCCTTGTCCACCAGTTGGTGCAGCACCCTGATAAGCTTACCCACTTCGTGCATATGCAGGCCCGTTGTAGGTTCATCCAGAATGTACAGCGTACCCGGAAGGCTGCGCTTTCCAAGTTCACGCGAAATCTTGATACGCTGTGCTTCACCGCCGGAAAGCGTTGTCGCGGGCTGACCAAGACGAAGATATTCAAGTCCCACGTCTTCCAGCACGGCAAGGCGTCGTTCAAGCGCCGGATAGTTTTCAAAAAACGCCTTTGCCTGACGGACGGTCATGCCCAGCACATCGGCAATATTAAGCCCCTTATAGCGCACTTCAAGGGTTTCGTGGTTATACCGTTTGCCACCGCATACGTCGCAGGTGACATAAATATCAGGCAAAAAGTGCATTTCCACACGAATCTGCCCGTCACCGCCGCAAGCCTCGCAACGTCCGCCGCGTACGTTAAAACTGAAACGGCCCGGCTTGTATCCGCGCTTGCGGGCATCAGGCGTCATGGCAAAAATATTACGGATTTCATCAAATATTTTTGTATACGTTGCGGGGTTTGAACGCGGGGTACGCCCGATAGGTGTCTGATCAATAGCGACAAGGCGTTCAATACTATCAAGCCCGTCAATGCCGCGAATCTGCCCCGGGCTATCGACTTTAATGGACTGGTGCAGCGCAATGTGCTTGTACAGCGAGTCCACCACAAGAGAGCTTTTACCTGAGCCGGAAGGGCCGGTAACGCAGGTAAGCGCTCCAAGCGGAATTTCACAATCGATATCCTGCAAGTTGTTTGTGGTTACACCTCGCAACACGATGTTCCCTGTTCCCGTACGCCGTTTTTCCGGCAGCGGAATGGACATTTCACCGCGCAGATAACGGGCGGTAAGCGAGTCAGATTCGCTAAGCAACTGCTTTACCGTACCATTGAAAACAATCTCGCCTCCCAGCATACCACTGCCGGGGCCCAGCTCAACCACGGTGTCTGCTTCAAGAATTGTGGCTTCATCATGCTCCACAACCAGCACGGTGTTGCCGCGCTTCTGCAGATTTCGCAGCGTACGGATAAGGCGTTCGTTATCTTTGGGATGCAGCCCTATCGAGGGTTCGTCCAGAACGTACGTTACGCCCACAAGACCAGAACCAAGCTGTGACGCCAACCTGATACGCTGCGCCTCACCACCTGAAAGCGTGGACATGTTCCGCCCCAGAGAAATGTAGTCGAGACCTACATTCTCCATAAAGCCAAGGCGGTGAGTCAGTTCTTTCAGCAAAGGCTCGGCAATGATGGCTTGCGACTTTGCAAAACTACGCTGCCCCAGCCATTCCAGTGCGCGGGAAATGGACAAAGAACAAAATTCAAAAATATTCAGATCATCCACGCGTACAGCAAGCGACTCCGGCTTGAGGCGGGCTCCTTCGCAGGCCGGACACGGACGGGACTGGCGATAGCGCGAAAGCTCATCACGCCACTGTTGGCCAAGGTGCATGCCACGTTCAAGCAAAGTAACAGCACCCGGCCACTCGGCACCTTTATCACCGCTGAAAAGCGCATCCCATGCTTTTTCGCTATACTCGCGAAACGGGGTATCCAACGTAAAACCATGCGCTTTTCCCAATGTTTTCAACGCACTTTCGTAGCGTTCCAGCACCTTGGGATTTTTCCACGGCAACAAGCCCCCTTTGGCGAGTGAAAGTCCTTTGTTCGGGGCCAGCAGATTGGATTCAAAGTAATCCACACTACCGATACCGGAGCATCGCTGGCAGGCGCCCTGCGGACTGTTGAAGGAAAAAAGCTGCGGGCTGAGCGGAGGCAGACTGATTTTGCAGGTAGGACAGACAGATTCTGTACTGTGAATCTGCTCTTCTCCGCCAATGACGCTGATAATAAGACGACCTTCACCGAACTTCAGTGCCAGCTCGACAGAATCGGCAAGGCGACCGCGAATTCCATCTTTTTGAACAAGTCGGTCAACCACCAGATCAATATTATGTTTTTTGTTTTTTTCCAGCTGCGGCACTTCATCCAGAGTCATTATTTCACCGTTCAGCCGGATACGCACAAAACCCTGAGCTTTCAGTTTTTTCAGGCGGTCAGCATGGGTGCCCTTCTGATGTTCCACAAGCGGAGCCATGACCATAAACTTGGTGCCCTGCTCCATGGCCAGAATATCAGCGATGATTTCATCCGCAGCACGAGCCGCAATAGGCTTGCCACATTTAGGGCAATACATAGTGCCCAGACGAGCATAAAAAACACGCAGGAAGTCATATACTTCTGTAACGGTACCCACTGTAGAACGCGGATTGCGGGTGGTGGACTGCTGTTCCAGCGAAATGGCGGGAGAAAGCCCCTCTATCTTATCCACATCCGGCTTATCCATCTGCGGCAAAAACTGACGGGCATAAGCTGACAGTGACTCGACATAACGCCGCTGCCCTTCTGCGTATACAAGGTCAAAAGCAAGGGTGGACTTGCCGGAACCGGATGGTCCGCACACAACCACAAGCTCATCTCTGGGGATATCAAGCGTCAGGTCTTTAAGATTGTGCTGACGGGCGCCTTCTATATGAATGCAGGGTTTGCTCATTATTACTCCGTGTTGGCAGGCTGAATGGCATGCTGCAATTATCTGCCGGACGTTTAATGATAATGTCTCCCATCAGAAGTGCAAGGGAATGAAAAAAAAACTGCAAATAAATATGCAACACAGCGTGGTTTAAGCCCTTGCGGCTGTCCCGTGCTTGAAAACCACAAAAAACACCCGCGGCAATGGCCTTGCCGCGGGTGTTTTTCAATAACGCTGAAACTTGCAGGTTACATAAAAAAGTATGCAAGCACACCTGCATACACAAGCGAAGGCAACAGGTTGGAAAGCGGAATGCGCTTGATATCAAGAAGAGCCAGCGAAATTCCCAAAATCATCAGTCCGCCCGTGGCGATAATTTCATTCATCATCGCAGGGGTAAGCAGTGGCTGCAGAAAACCTGCAAAAATAGTCAATGCCCCCTGATACAAAAATACTGGCACAGCAGAAAAAATAACCCCCGAACCAAAGCTTGCCGCAAGCGGGACAGAGGCAAAACCATCAAGAATAGACTTGGTGAATAAAAGCGTTTTATCCCCGCGCAGAGCTTCATCAAAAGGTCCAAGAATTGCCATGGACCCGATGACAAACAACAGTGTGGCAGAAACAAAACCATCCACAAAGCGGGCATTGTTTGATTTCAGGCGTACTTTCAGCTTTTCACCCAGTTTATTCAGCCCTGCCTCAAGCTGGAGCAGTTCTCCTGTAATACCGCCTAGCAAAATACTGAACACCAGAATAAGCGGATTCTGTGTTTTCAGCGCCATCTGCATACCGATTACCATGGTAGCCAACCCAAGGCCGGAAAATACAATCGCGCGCACACGCTCAGGAAGCCTGTTACCCAGCAAAATACCAGCAAGGCTACCAACCACAATGGCAATCAGGTTAACAAGCGAACCGGTAGGAAAAACCACAGCACAAACCTCACTAAAAAACGCCAGAAAGATACACTCCGGCACTTGTGCCGGACGCGCTGCATAATGGAAAAGTGTCTACTAGCGCACTGCGGCTTGAAAATAAACAATTATGTAAACATAAAAATGCTAAAGGATGCCCGAAAAGCCTCTCCCCCAACGTTGCAATCTCCTGTTTTGGCAAGTTTCTATTTGTGCCCAACAGCGTTCTTCGTTTTATCACGCTTTTTTCCATCAAATTGTTGACAGCTCCCCCCTGTCCATCCTATTAGAACCATCTCGCAAATGCCGGGGTGGTGGAATTGGTAGACGCAGCGGACTCAAAATCCGCCGGGAGCAATCCCTTGCGAGTTCGAGTCTCGCCCTCGGTACCAGAAAAAATGAATGGGTTGCAGCTAACACGCTGTAATCCTTTTGTTTTTTAAAATATATTTCTTGCTGTTTCGGGTCAATATGACCACCAGAAGCCCTATCCGCGTCAACTGGGTCAAACTGGTGGGTCAAAACCAGCCGTCATACCGGCAGGAATACCCCATGTAAGGCGGCGCGCGATTTGGCATTCCGTAGCATGTAGCTTGGCACTAAAAAGGCAGCTTCTCCAGATCGAAAAAGCTGCCTTATTTACATTTTATTGAGAGGCTGGTTTGGGGTAAGGCTGAATGGTCTTATTTAGGCGTTTCATCCAGTCACGTTTCAGAAAGTAAATATAGCGGAATTGACGGTAGCTGTGCTTAGCAGCCCGGTGCAGGTTCGCTTGCAAGTGCAGCCCCCGCTTTACGTCTTTTCGTGTTACCAACATGTTATGGTAAAATTCCCCATCCAGTTCGTAAAAGTCTGTGGTGTGGCATCCGCAATATAAAAAGTTTGCGGCCTGATAGACTACTCCTAGCCCTTTGCAGCGTTCATCCGCAAAGCTTTGTATCCAAGCAACACTAGGGCAAGCTCGCCGTATATATTTAATTGTGTAACTAAGCGCTCGGCTTTCGCTGTTTCGTGGGGCATGGTCGCTTAACCACATACGGTTCAACTCCATGTATTGCCCTTGCACAGTGCCCTGTACAATGGCTCCGGCGCGGGCCGGCTGTAAGGCGTAACCAAGTTGCAAAACCCCTTCCAGTGCTCCCTCTAAATATACCCCCAAATGCAGGTATGAGTTATTCACAACTCTATGTGAGTAATGAAATTGGGTGATTATTGACCTTGCATCTTTGCTTGGAAGCTGTGCGACATAAAAAGAGCTGCACCCAAAGCCCTGCGGGCCTGTTTTGCCTAGAATATATCCTGGGTTAAGTGTCTGCGGCGGCAAATACGCGCTTAACTTAGGCGGATGGTATGCTTTTGCCATAAGCTATTTCTGAAGCTCATGGCTTTCTTATGCTGGCGCTCTGGGCGCTCAATAGGTGTATTACTTACGCCAGCTACTCTTTTGGGAAGGACGGCGGACTACCACTTTCTGCATCGTGATAACCAAAACAGCTCCACAACGTGGGCAAACAGTTTCAAGGTCAGCAGCCGTACCTTTCGCTAACAGCCGATTACAACATTCACAGCGAATTTCTTTTCTCATTTTTTCTTGTCAGTTGGCTTGGCCCTTGGGTACAACCCTGCTTAGTCTGATCAGACGACTGGAGCAGCGGGTTATCTTTCTGAATGGTTACAGCCATTCAGGGGGCCGTGGTGCGATGGGCTAACATCGCGCCAGTGGGGGTGTTGGTGCACCCCCGCCTGTTCCTTATGGTGATTCCGGCTGTGCAGTATGCGCAGCCGGTTTTCTTTTATCTTCGCTATTTGATTGTGAAAGAACGGTGAGCATCGGCAATACCGATGCCGTGGATTACGTCGCAACCGAGCCTTGAGGCTCAGGCAACAAAAACACCGGATTAAGAGTTGTAATTGCTTCCACCGCTTGAGCATCATCCATGTTTTTGGTCGCTTCCAGCGCATCCTGATAAGCCAGCCGCTGGCCTACCACATGGCCCGACACAGCCACCCATGCCGTACGGTTGGCGAGGATGCGAGAGGCAAGGTCTGCCAGTGGCATGCCACGCGCGGTGGCAATGGCACGCACCAGCGGTGCGGGTGCGTCCGGATTCGCCTGCAGGGCATCGGCTTCCGCCGCCTGCTGATCCCATGTCTGGCGCTCCAGCGCGCCGTATTCGGTAGCCAGTCGGGTCAGGATTGTTTCTGCCCCGTCGCGTATTTCCGCCTGCTTTGCCGTGTACAACTCCGCACGGGTAGGGGCAGGCGGTGGGGGGGGAGTCACAGCAACAGGATAGCCGTTTGCATCTGGCCGGATGATTTTACCCT
>NZ_JBKEBF010000014.1:0-59296 GCF_047973035.1 Oleidesulfovibrio sp. | reverse complement strand
TGCGCGCTTCTTCTCTCCGTAAAAAACTTGCCGCCGATACTTTGGCGCAAACACTACGTGGTATTTGCAGTTCCATTTTGTGTGGGCTAAACTCTTAGTGTCACCCATTGTGGCCTCCTTTTGATTTGCCACCTGCAGTTGCCAGACCGCAGGGATTAGTTAGCAAATCAAAAGGAGTTTTACTAATATCTCTATAGCTTTAAGCTTTACGGAACCCCCCGCCTAGCGGGGGGTTTTCTGCATACAAAAAAGGCCGCCCTTTCGGGCGGCCTTTACGTATACAGCGTAAGTAGCCTTATTTTTTCAGCCAAGGCATCATGGAGCGCAGCTTTGCGCCCACTTCCTCAATGGGATGCTCGGCTTCGATGCGACGACGGGCCGTAAAGGTGGGGTAATTTGCTTTGCACTCCAGAATGAAGTCGCGAGCAAAGCGGCCTTCCTGAATGTCCTTCAGAACAGCCTTCATTTCCTTTTTGGTCTCTTCCGTCACAACACGGCGGCCGGTCACATAGTCACCGTATTCCGCAGTATCACTGATAGAATGACGCATCTTGGCAAGACCACCTTCATAGATCAGATCCACGATGAGCTTGGTCTCGTGCAGGCATTCAAAGTAGGCGATTTCAGGCTGGTAGCCTGCTTCCACCAACGTTTCAAAGCCTGCCTGAATCAGAGCGCTGATACCACCGCAAAGTACTGCCTGCTCGCCGAAAAGGTCGGTTTCGGTCTCTTCGCGGAAGGTAGTTTCAATAACGCCGGAACGTGTTCCGCCAACGCCCATTGCATAAGCCAGAGCCTTCTCCATTGCCTTGCCGGATGCATCTTGGTGGATAGCAACCAGGCAGGGAACGCCGCCACCTTCGGTGTAGGTGCGGCGAACAAGATGACCGGGGCCTTTGGGGGCAATCATGAACACGTCAACGTCTTTGGGCGGTACAATCTGGTTGAAGTGGATATTAAAGCCATGAGCGAACACCAGTGACTTACCGGCGCTCAGGTTAGGCTTGATATCGTTTTCGTACACAGATGCCTGATACTGGTCGGGGAGTAGAATCATGATCAGGTCGGCCTGGGCGGCAGCCTCAGCGGCGCTAAGGGGCTGGAAGCCATGTTCCTTGGCCAGCTCGTAGTTGGGGCCGCCGGGGCGCTGGCCGACGATCACGTTCACGCCGGAGTCACGCAGGTTCTGCGCATGCGCATGGCCCTGGCTGCCATAGCCGATGATGGCTACGGTCTTGCCCTTAAGCACTTCCAGGTTTGCATCCTGTTCATAATAAACCTTCATTTCTACTCCCTGCTGTAGCTTGTACAGCTCCCAATGGTTTCGGTTGTCTATAAAAAAACCCACCTGAGAGGCTTTTTAGCGCTCGTCAGGTGGGTTGCCTGAAAAATTTTCAACTAAACCTGTTCAGGTTGCATTGAGCGCTTCATAGCCACAGTTCCGGTTCTGGCTATTTCTTTAATGCCAAACTTGGTTAGTAGCTGAATGACAGCCTTAATTTTTCCATGGTCGCCGGTAGCTTCCAGCGTAAGATCATTAAGGCTCACATCAACCACCTTACAGCGGAAAATATCTGCAATGCGCAAAACTTCCGCCCTGCGCGTCTCTTCCGCGTTAACTTTTAAAATTACCATCTCCCGCTCTACGGCGGCTATGTCTTCAAAGTCAACAACTTTTATGACTGTAACCAATTTTCTGAGCTGTTTTACAATCTGCTCAATAATCTGGTCATCACCGATGGTTGATATCGTCATCAACGAGACTCCCTCTTCAAGAGTGGGAGCAACGTTAAGCGATTCGATGTTAAAGCCCCTGCCGCTGAAAAGTCCGGCAACGCGCGAGAGAACACCGGGTTCGTTTTCCACTAAAACGGAAAGTACATGACGCATGGGATTCTCCTACACAAGCAACATCTCGTCCAGAGCCGCACCGGCCGGAACCATGGGATACACATTTTCTTCGCGTTCAACGCGAACATCAATAATCGCTGTAGCCGGACTGAACAGAGCCTTACGTAACGTAGGCTCAAGGTCTGCCTGCGTGGTAATCCTGTACCCTTCTGCACCGTATGCTTCGGCCAGCTTCACAAAGTCAGGCTGGGCCTCCATACAGGTAGAACAGTAGTTGCGCTGGTAGAAAAGTTCCTGCCACTGACGAACCATACCAAGGTAACCGTTATTCAGAATAATAATCTTGACCGGCAGGTTGTTACATACTGCTGTGGCAAGCTCCTGAATGTTCATCTGGATGGAGCCGTCACCCGCAAAATCGATGACAAGACTCTGCGGAAACGCCATTTGCGCACCGATGGCAGCAGGAAATCCGTACCCCATGGTGCCAAGCCCGCCGGACGTCAGCAAAGTGCGCGGCTTGCGGTATTTGAAGAATTGAGCAGCCCACATCTGGTTCTGTCCCACTTCGGTGGAAACAATGCATTCGCCTTTGGTAAGCTCGAATACCGTTTCAACAACCTGCTGCGGCTTAATGCTGTCGGAAGTGATATAGGCAAGCGGATGGCTTTCAGACCATTCTTTCACCTGCGAAATCCAGCCGTTACTATCCGCAGCTGTCGCACCTTCTTCAAGGCGGGCCGCAATGATGTCTCTCAAACCGGAAAGTGCCATACGGCAATCACCGACAACAGGAACTTCCACTTCCACATTCTTGCGGATGGAAGTGGGATCAATGTCGATATGAATAATCTTCGCTCCGGCTGCAAATGCAGACAGCTTGCCGGTTACCCTGTCATCAAAACGGGCACCGGCGGCAATAAGCACGTCGCAGCTGTTCACGGCTTTGTTTGCGGCAAAGGTTCCGTGCATTCCCAGCATGCCCAGAAAAAGCGGGTCATCACCGGGAAATGAACCAAGCCCCATGAGGCTTGACGTAACCGGAATCTGCAGGGTCCGGGCAAGCCAGCCGAGCTCTTCGCTGGCATCAGAGCCAATCACACCGCCACCGGCAAACAACAACGGACGCTTGGCAGACATGATAAGGTCCACCGCACGGCGAAGCTGATTCAAATTCGGCTTATACGTAGGATTATAGCTGCGCAGCTTCACTTCCTCGGGAATGACGCACTCTGCGCGGCTGATCATAATGTCCTTGGGCAAGTCAACAAGAACGGGGCCCGGCCTGCCGGAGCGGGCAAGATAAAAGGCCTCGCGGATAATACGCGGCAAGTCGCACAAATCTTTAACAAGATAGTTATGCTTTGTGCACGGACGCGTAATACCCACAATGTCCACTTCCTGAAAGGCATCGTTGCCAATTAGCGCACGCGGAACCTGACCGGTTAGCACGACCATGGGAATGGAATCACAGTACGCCGTGGCAATTCCCGTTACCGTATTGGTTGCACCCGGGCCTGACGTAACCAGACAGACGCCGACGCGACCGGAAGCACGGGCATATCCATCCGCGGCATGTACTGCGGCCTGTTCATGCCGGACAAGTACATGGCGGATGTCATGTTTAGGAAGTTCATCGTAAATATCAATGACGGCCCCGCCGGGGTAACCGAACATGACATCAACGCCTTCCTTTTTAAGACACTCCAACAGGATGCGGGCCCCGCTCGACTCCATTTATTGCTCCTTAGTGCGGTAACCTTCGAGGATCGTCAACAACCTCGTTTTACCATCAAGCTTCTGCTTTTTCAGTTCTTTTACGTGTTTGTCTTCATTGGGTGTGAGATAAGGTTTGCTCTCCAGCTTTTCCAGCTGTTTTTCAAAGAGAATGTGCTCTTCCCACAAGGCTTTGAGTTCAGGATTTCGGGACGACAATTGTTCCAACAGTTCAAGGTCTCGTGTTTCCATGGAACTCACTCCTTTGGCTATGTTGGTTGCAGCTAGTGCCGTATTGCGGAACACCCGTAAACGGCAGCATATCCCTTTCTATCAACAAAGTGCTTTGTCACCGGTGCTACCGGCAGGCAGACGAGGCAAGCCGGTTATGGCCGGTTCGTGCAGTCTTGTTGTCAACGGCAGGTGCGTTTGCTCTTCTGTGCACCTTTCCCGTTATTTCCTGTTTCTCTTACTGATTGCTCCGTGCTTGCCATACGGCAACTAACCGCAGCTACACGGACAATCCGGCAAGAAATTATTCCCCCTCGGCAGAGCGTTCCTGCATTGGTGCAGGGGCTGCCGCCACCTTTTGTTCCTCATAAGACATTTCAAGCAGTTGCATGTGTGCATCAATTACAGAACGCACTTTCATTTCAAACTGCGCTCGCAGTTTTTTGGCTTCAAGAATATCTTCCTGCAGCCTTGCAAGCCGTATATGACCTTGATTAACCAGACTTTCCGCCTTTGCGTGAGCAGCATCAATAATCAACTGCGCTTCACGCTGGGCGTTGGTTTTCATATCTTCAGTCATGCGTTGCGTAGCAATCAACGTATCACGCAAAGCGGCTTCCCTTTCGCGAAACTCCGTCAGGCGGGCTTCAAGATCAGCCACACGCGCCTCAAGGCGCGATTTGTCTTCTCCCAGCCTGCCGATGGTGTCTGCCATGTCCTGCATGTAGCGGTCCACCTCAGCAGGGTCATACCCCCGCATTTTTTTGGAAAACCCCTGATTCAGGATATCTATGCGACTGACAGCCATGGTACAGACACTCCTACATGCTCATGGCGAGCATTGCCAATGAACGGATTACAAATCCGCGGACAAATTCGATAGCAAGCAACAACACAACAGGCGACAGGTCTATGCCGCTGAGGTATACAAAAGGCAACCACTTACGGATTCTGTACAGAACAGGCTCGGTAAGTCCGCGGATAATTCGAACAACGGGATTATAGGGGTCGGGATTGACCCAGGAAAGCACTGCTGCCACTATGATGACCCAGAAATACAAGCTGAGAACTGAATCCAGTATCTTGGCAACAGTAGTTATAAAATTTACGGCAAGTACTTCCATGTATCCTCCTGAAAGGGGTTCTTGCCGGGTAAGAATCCACCCTTAGGGATATAATTCCACTTCCCGGCGATCAGAATCAAGTAAAAAATAACATCTTTGCTAAAAAAGCGTAGAATGAGCGCGATCGCTCGCTATCATGGAAAAATATTCCACGAAGCTGGCGCGCATATCCCAGAAATCCAAAATATGCCGCTCTGCCTGAAGCGATTCATTACGAAACGCCCAGAACGAAACACCTGCATTACGCGAAGCAAGACTGTCGAGCAGCGAGTCGCCTATAAAAACAACATCACTTTTTTCACATCCCCAAGATTCCAAAACCTTATTCACACCTTCTGGGCTGGGCTTTGCCGCCGCACGCGAGGCTGTCATCACAGGGCTGAAAAAAGAGCTCATATCAAAGATATCAAGCACGTAATCCATACTATTCGTACGGTTGGTGTGCACCGCCATACGGACACCATGATTCCGAAGCAGGGTAAGAAACTCCATCAGCCCCGATTCCGGCACCAGCGTCGGCACAATCTCCTTCAGGTAGTTCACCTGTTTTCTTGCAGCAGGCACTTTATGCGACAAAGCAGGCGGCACAATATGGTTCAACGACTCATCAACAGTGTGCATGTGCACGTAATCTTCCTGCGACGGAGTCATGGGCTTTTGCCCTAAACGCTCAAGAATCAGATTGTAGTACCGGATATTTGCAAGGCGGGAATCAAACATGACCCCGTCACAATCAAAAACAACCCCATGCAGACCTTCCGGAAAACGGTCAGCCAGATACTGTGCGGTCAGATACACTAAACGCTCCTGCAGCAACGCTGCATCAGATTAATTATTCTACAACTTTGCTGCAGAACCAGCAGCAGAAAAAACAACCGTGAACTCGTATTGATGCCATTCCCGTCCGGCTGCAGGCGCATTGTTGCCTAAAATACGCCACAAGGGAGCTTGCACGGTCATCAGCTCACCCTTGCCAGCCAGCGCGGTCTCATCCCATGCGGGGCACAGCGCAGCGGCCTTTTCAGCATTCAGCGGTGCTGCCTCGGGCAGTTCCGCCAGCGTTTCAGACATTGAGGTGTCTTCAGTGACTAAAATAGTACCGCTTCGCAAAAAAACACCCATATTATCCAAAATAACCCGCCACGAAAGCTGCATCATATCTGCGCCGCTTCCGCGCAACTCTGCCGGCATATCAACAAGCCCGGGCAAATCTTTCAGGTCGTCGTCAGCCTCCACTCCAAGGACATCGCTCATGGAAGCAAGAGTTTTTTCATAACGTGCCTGCAGCGAATCCAGTTCATTCACGCTTTCTTCCAGCGAATACGCAAGCAAAAGAGTCTTCTGGGCTTCAATGCGCAGGTCCTTTTTTACAGGCACTGCAGACTCGGCGGCTTCAAAAGCACCACCTTCCGCCTGAATGAAAGCTGTAAGGTCAGCCAGCTCGTTGTGATTGCGATCCCTGCCGCCTTCACTTTGGTCCGAGTTCAAAGCAAACATCACAAGGTCACGTGAACTGCCGAAATTTTGCGCCATGACAGCAAGTTCATGCAGACAGCCCTTAGCCGCAGCCCCCTGTAACGGCAGATCTTCCGGCGTAAACAGCTCTGCACCGGTACTGGCCGCAGCAGAAAGCCCCGGATTGAAATACTTCACTGCGGGAAGAGAAAGCACGCCGGTACCGGATGACGGATGAAGATGCGGAACGGCAAGCACAACTACCGTACATTCAACTGTTTTTTCAGCCACTATAAGTACCCTCGTAATTCAAGATAACTATTCGTCACCGACGGCGGCAGCCGTCCGGAAGCGGAACTTTTTGCAGACGCCTTCACACATCGGTAACCGCAAAACGCACAGTTCCGACAACGCATGAGCACAATCGATTATTTCCATGGAAGCATCCCCCGAATCAGCACCACAATTACGGCATCCCCCGCAGCCACCGGCAGGCCGATAGTCTGAGCACAGACTACCTGCGGGAGGAAGATTGTCCATCAACTTATGGATGACATTAAAGGCCTGCTCATTTCCAAGAGTAAATCCGTCCGCGCGGGAAACAAGCTCTTCATATGCGGCAACAATCCGCGCCACCTCTGCACAAAGATACTGTTCATGCAGTCCGGGGTTCAAATCTTCTTCATAAAGGCAGTGGCCTGCGATATATAAGTCGCAAGCCACGCCGGGCATTCTGCTTACATTATCCACAGGCTTTACCCTTAAGCATGTACTTCGTAAGGCCACATATCCATGCCGCCATCAAGAACATACACATGCCCTGCTCCAAGCCCTGCCAGATAGCAGGCAACGCTCCATGCGTCGTTGGAGTTCTGGCTGACAATGACCAGCGGGGTGAAGCGTGGTACTTCATCTTGCAGGCGCTCTTTCAGCTGCGGCAGCGGGATATTGTGTGCACCTTCAAGGTGACCTTTTTTCCACACGGGCTGAGCACGCAGGTCAAGGGTGAAAAACTCTGCCCCTGCACTGCGGGAAGCGACAAGTTCTTCTGGACTGATGCCGTAGACCTTGCCCTGAAGCTTGTTGGTCACAATGCATGCGGCAGTATTAAGAATGCGGCCTGTTTCGCCGGGTAAATCGAGTGCTGCAAGCGCATCAACGCTGAGATTACCCGCAATGGCAAGTGCGCCGGCAGTTACAAAACCGTCAGACCAGCCGGAGCAGCTGCCCGCTACAGCCTGAACCCCAAGCACTCTGCTGGACGCTTTTTCTACCACCAGCTTAACAGCTACGCCGGAGTTCTCCTCAACGCCTTCAGGCTTACTGAACAACATGGCGAACTCTGCGTCAATATCCGCCGCGGCAGCTTCGGACAAACACATGCCAGCCTTGAATACCTTTCCCCCGGGGAAAGCCTGCACTACAGGAGTCAACATGGCCTCGGCCTGAACTTGCATACCTGCCAGAGTATCCGCGACGCGCCGTGCCATGGCAAAAGCCGTTTCCTGACCTGCCACTGAGGGCATAAGGCTTTTAAAGGGGCGCTTAACCGAAACAGCACTGCCTATGGCATACACGTCCGGAATACCGGTCATATAATTTTCATCGACAGCCAGCAGGCCATCTTCTGCAAGATCAATACCATCGTTGGCAAGCAGGGGGTGCACTGCCCTTTGCGGGTCTGCCCAGAAAAACAGATCACCCGAAACACTGCGGCCGTCCGGGGAATCGACAGAACCGAGCAAGCCATCCTGATCAGCCACCGTGGCAAGCTGTTCCAGCCGGTAGTCACTCCAGTCTGTCATTTGCAATTTATCCCCGCCGTGTTCAGCCGCCAGCCTGTCCACATGGAACCACATGTCGGCGTCAAGCAACGGAGCTTCCGCAGCAGCAGTACGGACCCACCGCACAGAAATATTGCAAGCCAGCAACAGACCGGCAAGTTCCATTGCCTGCCTGCCGCCGCCGACAACCACACACTGCGCAGGCTTGAGATCTTCCAGAATGCCGTCCAGAGCGGCCACATCGCCCACAGGCCACGGCACAACATTCGCGCTGCGTCGCAAAGCACGAGGCACACGAGGCACTGCGTCTATTTCCAGCACCAGCTGGTCAAAACGCATAGGCAGCCAACCGCGTTGCGAGCTGACCTGCACTTCGCGCTTTTCAAAATCAAAATCCAGCTCAGCTGTCTCCAACACTCCGACATCGCGTGTTTTCATCAGTTCCTGAGACGCCTTGCGGGACTTGGCATATCTGCCAAAAACACCTTTACTGTCCTTGCCCGTTACAGGCACGACCAGATTCACTTCCGCATTTTCTGTCATACGACGGACGCGCGCCGCCAGTTTGGCAGCTGCAAGCCCCCCCCCTACAATAACAATTCTGCGCATCGTATATGCTCCTTACAGACATTTGACAGCCACCGGTAAATCAATCTTTCCGTCATTAAGATTTACGTTAATTACTGCTGTTCATCCATCTGTTATTTTTTCAAAAAATGCCAGCTTAAATACATAGTAAGCCCCCATGCACCTTGACCTCAAAGGTCCAACGTGTGTATAGCGACTCCAATATCCCACGGAGGCATGCTATGTTCGGAATTGGAATTCCCGAGTTGCTGGTTATCTTTGTCCTCATTCTTCTGGTTTTCGGTGCCAAAAGGCTGCCGGAGATCGGAGGCGGACTGGGTCGCGCGATCAAAAACTTTAAAAAAGCGACGACCGAACCTGACGAAATCGACGTCACCCCTTCTTCCGAGAAGAAAACCAAAGACGAGTAACCATAAACTCGCCTGATGTGGCGCACCGATGAACAAAATCCCGAGACACATCAGTGCCTCGGGATTTTTTACCTTATACTTCGTCTCCGGAATCAAGTCGCCAGTTAAGCCCCCTGCCGCCAAGAGCCTCGTTCAATCTACGCTCAAGCGCTGAACGCGAAGCACCGCGGATCACCCAATGGGCAGAAACACCCGCAGCCTCCATATTCACTCCTGCCAGACTGGCGTCATCAATTTCCCTCTCCCATCCGGCAAGCTCTTTATCAAAGGTTTCCACTCCGTCGGGAGTAAACCAGCCGCTTACCTGCAGAACAAGTTCGTGTTCTGCGCCAGCTGCCCGTGAAGCAGCCATAAAATATCGTGCCCACAGCTGCCCCCACACTTCGTCCAGAGTTTTACCGGAAGCCGCGGCAACACGTCCCTGAGCACTCAACTGCCCTTTCCAGAGCTCTCCGGAGTTGTCCAGTGTGACAGCCACATCAGCAAATTGCTGCACACGGGTATTGTAAAGAGCCTGCAGCCTGCCCAGCTCTGCCCACACGTCCTGCGAACTGGAAAGGGTCAGGGTGTAACTGACAGGCTCATCAGCAAACCGCAGCATCCCCATAGAGCGAAGCGTATTTTTAAGAGCCCGACGGTTCACAGCAACATCAACGTTCATCAATGTTCCCGTCTCCGTCTTGCTGCTTCCCAGCTCCGTATAGCTTTGGACAAACAGCGAAGCCTTGGGGGTAAGGTTCTGCTGAAGCAGAACCTTACGGGCGTCTGTAAGCTCATTCTCGACCATTGCCAGAGCCTCGGCCCAGACAGCCTGCTCAAAAGCCTTTGTCCGGGCTTCATCAAGATTTGAAGGCATGGTTTCATCGCCTGATGCAGCACGGATATCACGATCGGCACTCCACAGGACTTCCACAGGGCGGGCCTGTGCAACGCCTGCAGACAATAGACCGGCAAGCAAAAAAGAAGTCAAAATACCTGAAGACACTTTACGTAAAGGGAAACGCATATTCACTTGTAACCTCAATATACTATCACAAAACCGAAAAACGGCACAAAAAACTGAAACAGTTGTTTCCATTCCAGCACAAAACATGACAACGGGCAAGAAGCGTAAGGCTCTACCGTGCGGAATGACTCTTATTAAGCCCGAAGTTGCGAAGCGTAGCGAGCACTTCCAATATCTCCAGTCCGGAAACAGTGGAGGCCGGATCAAAACATCCCTTACGCCGCAAAGGCAGGAGTTCGTTCTTCACAGCCAGCGCCACGGCGTTGAATATCATATCATCGCGGCGGACATCCGAAAATTCCAATCCGGCATCGAGATAACGCACCGCCAGAGAGGGATCACCGCTCATGCGTATGGCACAGTCTTCATACAGTAAGGCCAGATCAGCCCGGGTAAAGGGGGCATCCGGCAGAAAACGGCCAGCCGCTGCAGGCCTCAAACCCCGAAGCCTGTATGGCAGCACGGCCATTATGTTTGCTTCGGCAGCCTGCCCGCCGATGTCACGAGGCAATTCGTCTGCCACCGGCACAGAGTGGACTCCCGGCACCGCATATTCACCACCGGATAAAGCAAGGCTGTCATGCACGCCGGTTGCAGAAAGCAACTCTGTGACAACAAGAGTTGCTGCCTGTGCTCTGGTAATCTCTTTTTGTCCACCCAGACTCATACCTACGGGTGTTGTAACCAGCGAAACAAGTTTATCTATGATGGCCAATTTCTGACGCGCTTCGCGTTGCAGTTTCCGGTTTGCTCCGGCCAGAGCAGCCTCGTATGCTTTACGTGCGTCAACAGGCCTTCCGGCAAGCAAAAGAGCCTCACCGCGCCAGAACTGGGCGGCAGAACGAATCCCGCCTGCCTGTAGTATATTTTTAAAAACAGCTTCTGTTTTTACCAGCACGGTTTCCGCATCCAACAACCCCGCCTCTCCCATAGAGGCTACGGCTCTGAAGCACAGTGCTGCATCTTGTGTCCTTATAGATACTTCGGCACCTGTACAATATGACTCTGCGCGCTGAAACAACGCTTGCGCCGATCTTGTACTACTTGCCTCCAGCTCGCACAGCGACTTTGCAAGCAAGGCCGGTTTATAAAAAGGATCATCTGCAAGCACAGAGTCGTACTCTGCACAGGCTTCTGACCAGTTTTCGTCAGAAAGCAGCCTGAATGCAGCCGAGGAGCGAGCGTCCAACGAACCCACAGCTTCAGGGTGCGCAGAGGCACCTCCGGCCTTACATCCGGCAAGCCCGTAGAAAAGGCTCAGTGCCAGCAACAACGTTGCGGCATGCCTTACGTAACGATTATTGAATGAGTGTATCAACGTCACGTGCAAACAGTGTTATCAGTTTACAGGATCAAAAATCACAGCAACACGACACTGAGCCAGTGCCAGCCGCCCCGAAGCAGAAGCCAGAAAAGATGCAGAAGCTTCGTCTACCACAATATCAGTAACGGAGTTTTCAGCCAGCCCAACAGCTTTTACAACCAAAGGCGAGCCGCCTACCATGCTTTGGACCTGCTCTGCATCAGGAGAAGCCGCGTAGAGAGCAAGGCCGTGAGAAAACACGTTACCCCGCATAGTCTGCTTCAGGCTATACACAATCCTGCCGTCTGATGAAAGCACCCGCGGAAGCACTGCCGGAGTAACGCCCGTCCCTCTTGCATCAATAATCACTCCCGTGACACGCAGTCCGGCAGCTTCATTGTCATGGGCTTCTCTTGCAGCCGGTTCTGCAGGAGTAAAAGGAAGAGCGGCAGGTAAAAGCTGTTCCAATACTCCATCACCAAAGGCAAGTGTTACATACACATCGACACTGCCGTCTGGAAAAACTTTTCGGCCTGCAATTTTAGAATTTTGAATAAGGCCGGACACCTGCTTCATCATAGCAGGCGTTCTGTCAAGAATTTCTGAGGCCCGCTCAGAACCTGAAATCTGAATATTACGAACAGTATCCAGAAGGTTGCGACGCGCTTCCAGCGTTGCAGCCCTGACAGCCATAGCCTGAGCCTGAGGCATGCTGAGCGCTCCGGCAGGAGGAACGCCTGTTCCTTTGGCAAGAATAATCCCGTCATCCCATTGTATTGTCCCGTTCGCCCCTGCCAGAACAAAACTAACGTCATCATCAGAAGCGAGCACTACTGCACCACAACCCAACAGACACACGCAGGCAATGCACAGAACAGCGACAATACGATTCATACCTCTGCTCCTCAGATCAAAAAACAGCTGGCGGCTATCAGACAATCAGGTTGTCAGGGCCGGATGGCGTTCACAGCTTCTTCCAGATGATCAATCCAGATATTAACAAAGCCGCCGTATTCGACAGTACCTTTCAGTACGGGGATACATTCAATGCCGGCCTGTTCAATACGTGAACGCCATGAATCAGGCTGGTTACCTGCCATATCGCGCATAGCATGCCTTCCCACAACAGAAAGCAACGGTAACAGATAAGCCCGCTGTGCTCCGGCGTTAACCAGAGCAGGCAGTACGTCATCAATGGTGTGGCTGCCGTCCATCGTGCCTATATATACATCAGGGTCAATTCCCCGCACGGCGGCAGAAAGGTCTTCGTAGCGGCTGTCACCGGTATGCCATGTGCCGTGCCCCATAAACACCACTACATCTCCGACCTGACGTTCCTGTGGCAGATTATCAACTAGCGCCGCAGCCGCACGCTGAACATCGCCTTCATGATGCAGAAGGGGCTTCCCAACTGCAACATTCTGAAATCGCGACAGATTGGGCATAAAACCGTTTCCCGCGGCCTCTTCTTGACCGGAGGCCACACACTCCGGCCCTTGAAGCATGTTCTGCGCATCAAGGCACAAGTCGTCGTACTCCGCGCCGGGAATAATATGCAGCGACTGTATTGCCACGTGTGTAAATTTTTCAAAACACATTTTCTGCAACGCCTTGGTTACAGAATCAGTTTTCATCCGCCTTGCGGCCAGACGATCACGAATAAGCTCAGAGGTAAAAGCCCAGCGCACCGGCATATCCGGAAAACGCTGACGGACCCTTTCGTCAAATAAGCGTAACGTATGATGAGCCTGTTGATTGCTGGCTCCGAAGGCGGCCAGAAGGATACCGAATTTCATATTAGCAAACCACCCTAGTCAGCATAACCACCAGATAAAAAACAGCAGGTAAAAAAAGCATGGGGATGGTAACGACTGCCTTTAAGCCTTGGCAAGCCTTTTCGTAGCGCTGCCCCATATCCCGAAACGGACTCTGACAAATGTTCCGAACTTTTGCAGCCCTTTTTCGATTTGACCCCATACGGGCCGTGCATGTATGAAAGAAAAGTTAAACCAAGTGAGGGAGACTGAATGCGACTTCTTATTACCGGAGGCTGCGGCTTTATAGGTACCAACTTTATCCGGTACCAGATTGCCAACCATCCGCAGACTACCGTTCTGAACCTCGATAAATTAACCTACGCAGGCAACCTGCTGAACCTTGCGGACATCGAAAAAGAACACGGCGGCACCCGCTACTTTTTTGAAAAGGCAGACATTGCTGATGCTACGGCAGTTCAGAGCATTCTGAAAAAATTCTCCCCTGATGCCATTATTAACTTTGCAGCAGAATCGCATGTTGACCGTTCGATTTCTGACCCTGCACCGTTTGTAACGACAAACGTTCTAGGCACGCAGGTACTGATGCAGGCAGCCCGTGATGCCGGTATCCCGCGTTTTGTACATATATCTACAGATGAAGTGTATGGTTCGCTTAAAGCTGACGAACCGGCTTTTACCGAACAGAACCCTCTTTTGCCTAACAGCCCTTACTCCGCATCAAAGGCCGGAGCGGACCTTATGGTGCGTGCGTTTGTTGAAACGTTTGGCTTTCCGGCAATTATTACGCGCTGCTCCAACAACTACGGGCCTTACCAGTTCCCTGAAAAGCTCATTCCGCTGATGATCAGCAAGGCGTGGGAAGAAGGCAACCTGCCCGTATACGGTGACGGCCTGAATATCCGCGACTGGATTCATGTGGAAGACCACTGCCACGGTATCGACCTTGCGCTGCGTACCGGTAAAGAAGGAGCCATCTACAACTTTGGCGGCAACGCGGAACGAAGCAATATTGACGTGGTAAAAGCCATTCTCAAACTTACCGGCAAGCCGGAGTCTCTCATAACATATGTCAAAGACCGTCCGGGGCATGACAAGCGTTACGCTATGGATTACTCGCTGGCACAACGTGAGCTCGGGTACACTCCGGCGCACAGTTTCGAGCAGGGCCTTGCTGATACGCTGAAATGGTACGAAAATAATAAAGAGTGGCTGGATAACGTGAAAAGCGGCGCCTACATGGAGTTCATGTCCCGCTGGTACGGAGAACGCTGATGACAACCGCACGTAAAGCACTAGTGCTTGGCGGACAATCCGGTCTGCTGGGACAGGCTCTTGTATCCGAACTGTCAAATGCAGGCTGGCAGGTAACCGCGCATGGCAGGCAAGATGCCGATGTCCTCGATTTTGCTGCACTGGAACGTTACATTGAGTCTGAAGCTCCCGATGTCGTATTCAACACCGTTGCTTACACACAGGTAGACAAGGCTGAGGACGAGCAGGATGCCGCAACGCGCCTGAATAAAGCTCTGCCCGCTGCTCTTGGCCGTATTGCCCTGAATCAGGGGCTGCATCTGGTGCACTACAGCACTGATTTTATATTCAGCGGACACAAAGAGTCGCCTTACACCGAAGAAGATCTGCCGGAACCACAAAGCGTTTACGGCTCTTCCAAGCTGGCCGGAGAACAGGCTCTGCTTTCGCTGCAACTGCCTAAGCTGACTATCATCCGTACTTCGTGGCTGTTCGGTCCGGGCAGAGGTAATTTTGTGCAGACCATTCTGGGTCTGTGCGGCTCCCGACCGGAGATTACCGTTGTACACGACCAGACCGGCTCCCCCACCTATACGCCGGACCTTGCCCATAACAGCAGGTTACTGATTGAAAAAGACGCAACAGGCATATTCCACATTGCCAACGGCGGTCAGGCAACCTGGTGTGAGCTGGCGGCCGAGGCAGTATCGCTGGCACAGCTTCCCTGTCAGGTACGCCCTATTCCTTCTTCAGGCTATCCGCAAAAGGCCAAAAGACCTGCGTTCTCGGTTCTTGATACAAGCCGCTTTACCGAATACACAGGAGTAAGGCCCAGACCTTGGATACAAGCGCTACGGGATTACATTTTCCAGCACATGTGTTCAACAGAGCGGCGCCCGGATTAGCCCCTGTGCACCATATAGAACGAAAGCAACAGACGAAAAAATGCCGGACATATCGAAGTGCCTGAGCCGGATTAGGGCCGCAACGGTACATCCTAAAAAAATTTCCGCCCTTCACGGCTTTACCCAATGCAAAGACAGGAGCTTGCGCGCCATGCAACCATCCGCTGTTTCAGGTTTTATCAAAAAAGTCGGAGCCGACGCCGTCAGGGTGACTCTGGACCTGTACAAGGTGATGATTCCCATCATCATTGCTGTAAAAATTCTGAGCGAACTTGACCTTATCGGCTACCTTGCACTGCCGCTTGAACCTTTCATGCATTTCACCGGTCTTCCCGCAGAGTTGGGGCTGGTATGGGCTACATCCATCGTAGTGAATATCTACAGCGGCATCATAGTCTTTGCAGCCATTTTTCCCGCACTTGAGCCTTTGACAGTCGCACAGGTTTCAGTCCTGTCCACCATGATTCTTGTTGCACATAACCTGCTTGTGGAATGCAAGATTGCACAACGGTGTGGATTAAGCTTTATGGGGCAATTTGCCCTGCGCATGGTGGCTGCACTTATTTTCGGCTGGATTCTGTATGTGACATTCGAGCTGACAGGTACACTGCAACAACCGGCACAACTTATGTGGCAACCGGATCAGGCCCCTGCCGACCTTACTGCATGGGCACTGGGTCAGGCCCGTAACTTATTTTATCTCTTCTGGGTTGTGCTGGGGTTGATGACCTTTATGCGCCTGTTGGATATACTTGGTATTTCACGCCGGCTGAACTCGCTGCTAAAGCCTGTCCTGCGCATGGTAGGCATCGGCGAAAGCGCAGCCACAATTACCGTTATCGGTCTGTCCATGGGCATTGCCTACGGCGGCGGGCTGATTATCCATGAAGCACGTTCCGGAAAAGTCCCTCAGAAAGATGTTTTTTCATCCGTGACTCTTATGGGCTTTTCGCATGCCCTGATTGAAGACACCCTGCTGATGATGCTGATCGGTGCGCATATGTCCGCAACCCTTTGGGGACGCCTGCTTCTTTCGCTGCTCACAGTCGCTCTGCTCATGCGTATTTACCCCCGCTTTGCCCCTGAGAAAGGTGCGGCAATTCCTCAGCCGCGGAAGGCACAATAGGCTTTGTAATGAATTCCACTGGTTCGCAATTATGGGTAAGCGCCGGAGAAATGTCCGGCGACATGCACGCAGCCAATCTGGTTCGTGCCATTCAGAAAAAAGCGCCACACGTCAGGTTTGCAGGTGTGGGTGGCCCCGACCTGCGCAAAACAGGATTTGAAGACGTTTTCAAGGTTGAAGACCTCTCCGTAATGGGTATCACAGAGGTTCTTTCGCACCTGCCCCGCATCCTCGGAATGCTAAAACGCATCAGGCAGGAGCTGGTTACAAGACGGCCTGATGCAGTCATTCTGGTAGATGCCCCGTCTTTTAACTTTCGTATTGCAAAATATGCCAAAGAGCTGGGCATTCCCGTCTATTATTACATCAGCCCGAAGATATGGGCGTGGCGAACCGGCAGGGTCAAGTTCATCCGCCGCTACGTAGACAAAGTCATTAGCATCCTGCCATTTGAAGTCGATTTTTACCGGCAGCACGGCATGGAGATAGACTACGTCGGCAACCCGCTGGTGGATATGGTGGACTGGGATGAAGTCGACGCCATTACACCGGGCCAGAAACGTATAGGTCTGCTTCCGGGAAGCCGCAGAAAAGAGATCACGTCATTAATGCCGCAGTTCGCCATTGCAGCAAAGCGTATGCAGGCAGCCCGTCCGGAACTGGAATTTCATTGTGTCCGCGCTCCGGGAGTTTCTGAAGAAAACCTGCGTGAATTATGGGCCACAGATGTGCCGCTCACAATCCATGCACCGGACAATCGTTACAAATTCATGCGCGAGTGCAACATGCTGCTGGCAGCATCCGGTACTGTCACGCTGGAGTCCGCGTTGCTGGGCACGCCGACACTAGTGGCTTATAAAGTTTCTCCGCTGTCTTTCGCCATCGGCAAGCGGCTTGTAAAAGTTAAGTTTGCAAGCCTGCCAAACCTTATAATGCAACGTGAAGTATTTCCCGAATTGTTGCAGCAAAACGCAGACGGAGACGTGCTGGCGGCCCGTGCGCTGGACTGGCTTGACAATCCGGACAAGCTGCACAGCGTGCGTGCAGACCTTGCAGTCATACGCTCTATGTTGGGGGCACCCGGTGCACCTTCCCGCGCTGCAGACATCATCCTGCAATCACTGGTATAAACAAATCCCCCGTAACGCGGTAGACGTTACGGGGGATTTTACATCGCCTTATGTGCCGGACTAATAACGCTGTTCCTGATGCCAACGCCAGGCTGTCTCAATAATCTTTTCCACGTCTGTATACTCAGGCTGCCAGCCAAGCTCAGTCTTTGCCCTGCCGGCATCTGCCACTAAAATGGCCGGATCGCCCGCTCTGCGGCCTTCCACAGCGTAAGGAATTTCTTTTCCGGTTACACGCATGGCGGCGTCCAGCACCTGCCGTACAGAAAAACCATTGCCATTGCCAAGATTAAACGCATGGGCGCCATTATGCAGTGTCAGATATTCAAGCGCGGCCAGATGAGCACTGCAAAGGTCAGTCACATGGATGTAATCTCGAACGCATGTACCATCCGCGGTGGGGTAATCATCACCAAAAACCTTCAGGCCTTCGTTCTTTTCCAAAGCGGCCAGCAGGACATTCGGAATAAGGTGCGTTTCGGGATTATGCGCCTCGCCGATGTCACCCGCTTCATCAGCCCCTGCCGCATTGAAATAGCGTAGCGACACAGAGCGCATATCATACGCAGCCGCATAGTCTCCCAGCATGTGTTCCACCATAAGTTTGGAACGTCCATAAGGATTAACCGGTGCACGCGGATGATCTTCTCGGATAGTCTCCGTTACCGGATTTCCGTAAACTGCAGCGGTGCTGGAAAAAACCAGCTTCAGCACGCCGCATTCACGCATGGCCTCCAGCAGGTTGGCTGTACCGGTAACGTTGTTGGTATAGTAGATGGCAGGATCAACAACTGATTCGCCCACCAGACTTTTTGCTGAGAAATGCATGACAGCGTCAAAGCAATATTCACCGAAGACCCGCCGTACCACCTGAATGTCCAGCAAGTCGCCTCGGATAAAATCAACATCACCGATAGAGTCAATGTGTCCTGTAGACAAGTTGTCAAAGACAACAGGCTGATGACCGGCCTTGATCAGAGCACGCACCATATGTGACCCTATGTATCCTGCCCCGCCGCAAACCAGAACCTTTTGAGGCTGCATAACCATCTATCTCCTGTTGTACTGTTCCTAGCGCCGGCAGCGCCGTATCAGCTTGGCCTGTACACGTTGCCCACGCCGCTCAGATCGGCTATTCTGTGAACACAAATGCAACGTGTGCGGCCTATTATGTGTTAATTTCTGTGCACAATAGCATTGTTCGTTACGGTCTTTCAACTCATCAAAAGCGTTTAGCACCACGGTACATCATGCGAAAACTCACCGCCCCCCGAAACTACGGCTGCTATGGCAGGCTGCCCGCTTTGCTCTTGTGTGTTGCTGCATGTCTGGCAAGTTTTACGGCTTCGCCGATCCTGACACAGGCAACAGCGGCTGATTTCAAAGCCATGCAGGATGCTGTCATCGACACCGGCATCCAGTATGACAACATTCCCTCACTGGTTAAACCATCGTATGTATCCGTAGCAGATGCTTCGCTCAGCTTGGATTACAATGAACCTGTTTTTGTGCTGCAACTCCCTCAGGGAGTCCGCATTTATCCGCAATATCTTATGGTCTGGCACGAGGCGGTTAACGAGGTGACGTCAGACGGCACCCCCGTTCTTCTGACCTACAGCCCGCTAACAGGTGCTGTTGCGGCATATGGTGCAAAGGCAGGACGCTTTGAGACGACATTCGGAGTGACCGGCAAATTATTAAATGCGAACACAATCCTTTATGACAGAGCGACAAACAGCATGTGGCCGCAGATTCTGGGAACCGCCATTGAAGGGCCGCTGGAAGGCGCATCGCTTACACGCCTGCCCGTACTGTGGACAACATGGCAAAAGGCGGCAAAGCGCTGGCCCGACGCGTTGGTGCTGTCCCGCTCAACCGGCTACAACCGTTCATACGGCAAAGACCCGTACGGCTCATACAGGTCTACAGACAGCTATTATCAAAACAGTGCCATCACGTTTCCGGTGATGCACACTGACAGCCGCTTTGCTCCTAAAGAACCTATGTTGGGACTTACTCTTGAAGGCTCACAAATTGCCATTCAAAAGGCCGAAGTAAAACTTCAGGGAGCAATCAACTTTACTTTGGGAACAACGCCGATGGTGGCGTTGTATGATCGGCAGCTTGATGCGGTTCGGGTTTTTTCCAGAGTAGTAAACGAGAAAACCGTATCGTTTTTTATGCGTGACCGGACACCTGTTGACAGAGAAAGCCAGTCAGAATGGACCGCCGAGGGGAAATGTGAATTCGGCATGTTGCGGGAGTATCAGCTGAAACGCGAGCCCGCCATGGAAGTCATGTGGTTTGCATGGAAGGCGTTTTTTCCTGATACAGCAGTTATTCCGGTCGGAGAAAACGGATTTTAAGAGGGAGTGCTCTTCTTCTTTAACAACTTAAAAAAGAAGGCAAGGGGGCATTTCTTACCAAATCTGCTCTGATGACAACAGCTTTCGCACGTGAGTGTCTTCCTTATGCAGATGCCGGAGAAGCCGACCATGAGCCAGCTTTAAAAAGCACTTAACGGCAAAGCGATCCGGCCCCTTTGCCCGATGATATACAAACCGGCTGAGCATTGCAGCCCTGTCCAGTTCCTTTACAACTGGTGAAGCGATCATTTTCCGATACATTGAGTTGGCAACACCATTTTCACCGCAAACAGCCCTGCACGGTTCCGGCGCCTCCGCAATGCTACCCTTTACGACTGCCTGCCTGCGTACACTTTCCAGAGAATCAGTTTCCTGCACACCGTCCTTTATCGACTGTACCTTGATATACTTTTGCGCCTTCAAGATGGCCTTTGCGGCCAACAAGCCAGAAAGAATGGCGTAATATACCCCTTCGCCGAAAACGGAATCGGCAAAACCTGCAGCATCCCCGACAAGCATTGCTTTACCGTGGACAGGCGCACGCAGATGTCCGCCAAAAGGCAACGCTGCACCGGCAAATTCCGGATACGCTCCAACAACCTTTTGTTCCTGCAAAAACTGCCGCATCAGATGGCTCAGATTTTCGCCTTGCTGCATAATGCCGCCCATACCTGCAACTACATGGCTGCGGTTCGGAAATGCCCACGCATACCCTTGTTTCAGCCAGCCTAGGTGCACAGAAGGAAAAGCAGCAGCCTTCCATTGCCGGTGCGGTATGCGCACCTCAATTGTCCGGGCGGTAGTGCGCCGCATCACACGTCTGAATGCGCTGATATTCCGGCGCACTATACTATGTGCACCATCGGCACCAATCACATATTTTGCTTTCTGCTGCTGTCCGTTTGCACAACGCACTTCACCTGAAGCAGCATCAACATGATTTACACGCAGGTTATCAAGCACATGTACACCGGCTTTTTTTGCTCTTTCCAGCAAAAAAGCATCAAAGGCTGCACGCCTGATAAAAGTGAACGCCTGAGGATAACGGCCGGAAACAAGAAGCTTTGAACGGGAATAAATGCAGTAACGATGTGCTGTGGATTCATGCGCACCGCTTGCGATAATATCCTGAGAGGTAATTGAAAGGGATTGTTGTAAAAGGGAAAGAGTCTTAGCAGTTAGCAGCCCGCCGCACAGCTTAGCCCTTGGCACTTTGCAGGCTTCAATCAGCGTGACTGATAAGCCAGCCTGTGCCAGAGTAAAGGCAGCGGTAGCACCTGCGGGCCCCCCGCCTACCACAAGGGCATCACAATCCGTATTTACAATATCGGGCACCATGCTTCCCCGTTTCAAAAAACAGATTGAACACAATAGTTTCAACAGGATATCTAAAACTATATGGCATCACAAAATACAATGCAAGCAATTGCCTTTGACTTTGACGGAACACTTGCAGATTCGAAGATTGATTTTTCCCGAATGAGAGCAACGCTAAGATCCGTCATTGAAAAATACACAACACCCCCTTCTGATGAGGGAAAATACATTCTGGAATGGCTGGAACTAGCCAAAGCTCAACTGGCAGAGTCTGCACCGGAAAAAGTAGAACTTCTGCACCGCGACACAATGCAGGCGATTATTGATATTGAAGTAGAAGCCGCCCGAAACGGCAGCATGTTTGAAGGGGCGGTAGAAATGCTGACGAAATTAAAGTCGGCAGGCGTCTCGACCTATATCGTTACGAGAAACTGCAAAGAAGGCGTGCTGGCAATGCTGCCGGACGCAGAGACTTTGTGTACCGGCGTATTCACCAGAAACGATGTTTCCGCTGTAAAGCCGGACCCCAGACACCTGCTGCACGCCTTGCAGGTATGCGGGTGCGCGCCTGAACAGTCTCTTATGGTGGGCGACCATGTTATGGATATTGTGATGGGTAAAAATGCAGGAGCACTGACAGCAGGCATTACCACAGGAGAGTCGGATTACATGGCGCTATACAATGCCGGTGCAGATTATGTGGTGGACAGCCTTGCAGAACTTTACGCGGCTATTGAGCACACCCTGCCCGGAAAGAAATCCTGACCATCTGACCAGCAAAAAAATACCTGCATTGTGCCATAGATGCGTATTTTGTTATGCTTCGCTCCTCTTTTAAACATCATATAGCGCAACAGCATTGTTTTTTCTTATAAAAACAACAAATTGAGCATGATAAATCAGCGTTAAAAACTCTTCTATCCGGAGTATTGTGTGCTTTTCTAAAGGCATAGCAAACACCAAACCATACGAAATCTGCAAAACAGTCGCGCTTTACTCTGTCCGAATCTGACAACGCATTGAAACAGGGACATCCATGAACAATATGAAGCTCAGCCATCGCCCTGCTATTGAATCAGATTATGAAAACATCTGCGGCTTTGCTCAGACACCGGAAGAAGTATTCTTCTTTTGCCCCAGGGGTTCGTATCCACTTACTCCTGAGGCATTACAGACTATTATAGAAAAACGTAAAGACCCGACGATTGCAACACTGGAAGGGCACCCAGTAGCCTTTAGCAACTTTTACGAATGGGGCGACCACTGCGCCATAGGAAACCTAATTGTTGCGCCTTACGCCCGCGGTAAAGGAGTGGCGAGTTATCTTGTCAATGTCATGAAAGATATTGCTTTTTCAAAGCACAACGCGACAGAAATCCGCCTGGCATGTTTCAATCATAACACTCCCGGCCTTCTGCTGTACCCGAAGCTGGGCTTTCAGCCGTATGCCATCGGAGAGCGGATTGACCACACAGGGGCAAGGGTTGCCGAAATTCTTCTGTCTACAAAAAAGCCCCGAAGGCGAGGCTTGCGGGGCTGGCTGACAGCTTTTGGCAAAAATCAATCATAAACAGCAATGGCAGCACCGCCGTAGAACAGACGCTGCCTTGCTTTCTCTTTCAATCCCAAGGCATAGGCAAAGCCTTGCAGCCCCCCTGCACGCATGAACGCCCTGAAATGGCGATAATGCTCACCTCCTGCTATCCGTTCCGGCAGGTGCATCAGCAACGCGGCAGGACATTCTATTGTGCGCTCCGGCATGGTATAGTCAACAATGACCAAGCTCGTTGCCACCCGTAACGCTTCGCGCGCAACAGTAAAAGCTTCTTCGAGCGGCTTTTCATGCAGAGCAAAAGCAATAAGCGCTGCATCAAAACTTTTCTCGGCAAAAGGCAGTGCCTGCCCGTCTGTGCACAGCAGTTCTATTGCTGCTCTGCCCCGTCTGGTACCCGCATACCTCACTTCCGATGGCGCGGAGCCGGCAGCCTCCAGACTCAGTGCCAAAGCTCCGGCACGCAACATGGCATCCGATGCATCCACGCCGACATACCGTGTAACAGGCGCGGGAAGAAAAGCAGCTTGCCGCGCGGTACCGCAGCAGACATCCAGCACGCTGGCAGTTTGCAGTGTTTCCAGTTGCAAAGCCACACTGCCCCGCACGGGATCAAGCACAGGGTTCAATACTCTGTCATAGTATCGGGCAAAACGTCCGTAGGGGTCGACATAGTCTTCGTTCATGACTAAACAGCGAACGCCTTACAGCCTTCAGTCTGCTGGCGCTCTTTTACAAAAAGCTCAAGACGGTTCATGGCTTCATGAATATTTTCCAGCGAATTGGCGTATGAAAAACGGATATACCCTTCCGCACCCTGCCCGAAATCGATACCGGGGGTAACGCCTATATGGGCATTTTCCAATATTTCAAAGGCCAGCTTATAGGAATCATCAGAAAGGAAACGGGCATTGGCAAGCACATAAAATGCGCCGGTAGGCTCAACTGTAATGCCAAAACCGATTTCACGCAGACGACGGATCATAAACTTGCGACGCTCGTCGTAAATAATACGCATCCGGTTTACATCATGCTCGCACTGTGTCAGCGCTGCAATTCCTGCCATCTGCGAAACAGCATTAGGAGATATGAAAAAGTTCTGACACAGCTTACGCATCACAGGTACATACGCCCCGGGCGAAATAAGATAGCCCAGACGCAAGCCTGTCATGGCATACAACTTTGAAAATCCGTTGAAGACAAAGGCGTTATCCGTAAACTCCAGAATGGTGTGCTCTTTTTCACCATATTCAAGTCCGTGATAAATCTCATCGCTGATAACCGGCAGCCCTAACGCCGCAATTCGTGCCATGCGCTCTGCCGGAAGTTGATTGCCGGTAGGATTTGAAGGAGAGTTAATAAAAATTGCCCGGGTACGGGAGGTCAGTTTTTTCTTGATGGCATCAACACGGTACTGAAAACCGTCTTCTTCCAGCACCGGCACTTTGACAGGCTCCCCTCCCGCAAAGGTGATAAAGCTGGGATAGCAGGCATAGTGAGGGTCGGAGATGATGACCTCGTCACCTTGTTCCAACAAAGCTGCAAACAGCATAAACATGGCAGGTGATGTGCCGTTGGTAACGGCTATACGTTCCGGCGAAACAACCACACCATATTTTTTGTGATAATCATCTGCAATTGCCTGACGCAGCTCCGGCATACCCATGCTGTTCGTATAATGAGTATGGCCGTTATCCATCGCGCTGCAGACCGCATCCTTTACGGCCGGTGGCACATCAAAATCAGGCTCGCCCACTTCAAGATGGATGATTTTCACACCCTGACGCTCCAACTCCTGTGCGCGCTCCAGCACATCCATTGCATAAAAAGGCTTGATACCTTGCGTACGTGCAGTTTCCGTCATGTTTGTCTCCGTGACTATCCGTTACCCCGTCAGTAACGGCTGCTTTCAGGCCGCTGCTACAGCAATCAATACCTTATCGCGTACCAGCCCCAATGTTCCGCTCTTATCCGCCGGTAACTGATGTACCAGCTTTTCCATGACGCCCTGCCTGCGTACCATTTTACAGCTTGCAGTAAAATGCAGGCCGAACACCCAGTTACACAACAACAAAATAAAATCGTTTAAATAGCGCATATCCTCATAGCGGACAGCGCCCCCCGACAGAACGCTTTCCGCAATTCCGGCGGTCCACTTTTCCGGCTCGTCTGCAAGATGTAATGTGACCACATCATTACGAGGCCCGTCCGGTTGCAGATATTCTGCAATTACAGACATAATGTCCAGCTTATCTGCCTCACGCACGACTTCGGTGACAAAGCGCAGTTCAGCGCAAATCCCTGCGGGCAGAGCCATTCTGTTGTGCATGACAATTGCCGCAAGTGCATTCCGGCTGACTCTGGCGGGCTCCGCGCCAAGCACATTCAACTGTCGCAAGGTACGACACCCCAGAAACCCGTGGTTTACAGAAGTTCTGTCGTTGAAGGTGCCGTATGCAATATATTGCGGAAAACGCCCCGTATCGTGGTAGAGAGCCGCCAGCAGTGCACTGCGGTGAATGACTCTCTGTTCAGAAAAAACAGTATGTTCCCATGAGGATGCATCATCAAGAATCCGGCGCGCATTATCAAACACCCTCATAGTGTGATCAATCTTAAGCTGCAGCGGCTCTTTGTCCGCAGAACACAGTTGCAGGTAAAAAGCTGCATACCGTCGAAACCACTGTACATGAGGGGCGACATCAATCCCTGCGCAAGCATCTACAGGGCAGCAGGCACTCATATCAAAGGCACTCCCTGCACCTGCAGGCAGCCCGTTGACGACAGGTTTCATTTACTCCTGCCCGCCCCTGTAAAAAAGACCGCTGGGGCGTTCTTTGGCATCAGGGTTCTTTTTTTTCGCTTCTTCTTTCGCCTTGCGGGCCTGCTCGTTCCACTCATCCCATTTTTTTTCACGCATCAGCCCCTTAGGGCCGAAAAGAAAACGGAGGTAAGCGATAATCAGGAAAAAAAACACGCCGATCATGGCGTATTGGCCCCATTTGGTATTTAGAAAAAGAGCCAGTTCCAGCTTCCAGCCCTCTGCAACGGCTTCAGTCGCTTCCGCCTGTTCTGCCAGAGCAAGCTGGACAGAAGCACCCAGCAGCAACACGGTGCCCAGAGCGCCGGAGGTCAACCGGCGGATTGTTGTAAAAAGCATTATTCTCCCCACACATTATGATATAGTGTTCCGGCTAGTGCATCTTGCCGGAATCAGAAAATTGTTGTCATACTATCTGCAGTTAACTGTTTTTGGATGTATGACGGCTGACGACAGGTTGCAACCTGCAAAACGGTTGTGCAAAATAATGCGGCACACAGCAAAAGCCGGACAAAAGATCACAACCGCCTGTTTCCTCTTGCATTTTCATACATTGAGAGCAAGTTTTTTTTCTGTTAGATTCCTTGTTTACTCACCTTTAGCCCCTTCAGCAGCATGTCGAATTTCGTTCATCTTCATTGCCATACAGAATACAGCCTTCTTGACGGCGCAATCCGCCTGAAAGACCTTTGCGAAAAAGCAAAAGATTTCAATATGCCCGCTGTTGCCATTACCGACCACGGCAACATGTACGGTGCTGTCTACTTTTATCAGATGGCCAAAAAAATGGACCTTAAGCCCATAGTCGGCTGCGAGGTTTATGTGGCCCATGGAGATCACACCGACAAAACGGGTGATATGGCAAGAAAGCGGTACCACCTTGTACTGCTGGCGCAAAACAGCACCGGCTACCATAACCTTGCCAAACTGGTTACCCGCGGCTTTACCGAAGGCTTTCACTACAAGCCCAGAGTCAGCAAGGAACTGCTGCGAGAATACAGCGAAGGGATCATTGCCCTTTCCGCCTGCCTTGCGGGTGAAATTCCGCGCGCCCTGCTGAATGAAGGGATGGACAGAGCCATTGAGCTGGCTAACGAATACGCTGAAATTTATCCGGATCGTTTTTACCTTGAATTGCAGTCTAACGGCATCAAAGAACAGGACGAGCTGAATGACAAGCTCATTGAGCTTTCCAAAGTGACAGGGCTGCCTCTGGTTGCCACCAACGACTGCCACTATCTGGAAAGCACAGACGTGGAAGCGCATGATACCCTGCTGTGCATCCAAACCGGCGCAAAAGTGACGGATGAACGTCGTATGCGCTTTGACACCACTGAGCTGTATTATAAATCGCCGGACGAAATGGCTGCTGCGTTCAGCCATGTGCCGGAAGCTATTTCCAACACCGTAAAAATTGCCGAACAGATCGACCTGAAGCTGGATCTTGGCAATTACTATTTCCCCAATTACGAACTGCCCGAAGGCATGACGCTGGAAGAGGAGTTCCGCAAACTTTCACATGAAGGCCTTCACAAGCGTCTGGAAACGCTTCCTTATCGTAATCAGATTGATGAACCTGCATACTGGGCGCGTCTGGAAAATGAGCTGGACGTTATCTGCTCCATGGGCTTTCCCGGCTACTTTCTTATCGTGCAGGACTTTATTAACTGGGCAAAAGACAACGATATTCCAGTCGGTCCCGGTCGTGGTTCCGCTGCGGGCTCCATTGTTGCGTGGGCTCTGAAGATTACCAACCTTGACCCCATTCCGTACAATCTGCTGTTTGAACGTTTTCTGAACAACGAACGTGTATCCATGCCGGATATCGACGTTGACTTCTGCGAACGCCGCCGCGGCGAAGTTATCCAGTACGTAGGCCGTAAATATGGTGAAGACTCGGTAGCCCAGATTACCACCTTCGGAAAAATGAAGGCAAAAGCGGTGGTACGCGACGTTTCCCGCGCACTGGGCCTGTCATTTCAGGATGGAGACAGAATCGCAAAGCTGATTCCCGAAGACCTGAAAATGACCATTAAAAAAGCGCTGGATATGGAGCCGGACTTAAAGGCTCTGTACACCAACGACCCGCAGATTCGTAAACTGCTTGATATTTCCATGCGTCTTGAGGGACTTTCACGCCATGCGTCTACCCACGCTGCAGGTGTTGTTATCTCCGACAAGCCCATGTTTGAGTATCTGCCGCTGTACCGAGATAAAAAAGGCGGTATTGTTACGCAGTTCGACATGAAAATCGTCGAAAAGGTCGGCCTTGTTAAGTTCGACTTCCTCGGGCTGCGTACGATGACTCTGGTGCAGGATGCGCTCGACCTCATTTCCATGCAGGGGCTTACCCCCCCTGACCTCGACACCATGTCGCTGGACGACAAGGAAACATACGAACTGTATTCCCGCGGCGAAACTGACGGCGTGTTTCAGGTGGAAAGTTCAGGCATGCGTCAGTACCTGCGCATGCTGCGCCCCTCCTGCTTTGACGATGTCATCGCTATGCTTGCACTCTACCGTCCCGGTCCGCTTGGCTCGGGCATGGTTGATGAATTCATCAAACGTAAGCATGGAGAGGTTCCGGTAACTTACCCGCTGGAAACACTGCGGGACTGCCTGCGCGATACTTACGGAGTTATCGTATATCAGGAGCAGGTTATGCAGATTGCCCAGATTGTAGCAAATTACACTCTGGGTGGTGCGGACCTGTTGCGTCGTGCAATGGGTAAAAAGAACGCCGAGGCCATGGCCGAAGAGCGTATCAAGTTTACGAAGGGTGCTAAAGAAAACAACGTTTCCGAGTCGAAAGCCACTGAAATTTTTGACTTGATGGAAAAGTTTGCGGAATACGGCTTCAACAAATCGCACTCTGCCGCGTACGCGCTGATTTCTTACTACACAGCCTACCTGAAAGTGCATCACCCTGTTGAATTCATGGCCGCGTTGATGACGTCGGAAATGAACAACCAGGAGAAGGTGCTTAAGTATGTAGCCTGCTGCAAAGACATGGGCGTGGAAGTGCTTGCGCCTAACGTACAGATTTCGCGCCGTGAATTCAGTGTTCTGGAAGGTAAAGTTACGTACGGCCTTGGCGGTATTAAAAACGTAGGTGATGAAGCCATCCGCGAAATTGTACAGTCGCGCGAAGCGGACGGCCCTTTTGCATCGCTGCTTGACCTGTGCTGCCGGGTGAATCTGCGCAAAGTTACCAAGCGTGTGCTTGAAAACCTGATTAAAAGCGGTGCCTGCGACTGCCTCGGTTGTTCGCGTCAGGGAATGGTTGCAGGGCTGGATACCGTTGTCGCCCGTGCCCAGAAAAAAGCAAAGGACAAAGCGTCCAACCAGATTTCCATGTTCTCGGTAATGACAGAAGAGCCGAAAGTCTGCCCCGGTCTGGGGTTTGATTGCCCGGAGCAGGAAATGGAAGAATGGGACGACGAAGAAAAGCTGCGCAAGGAAAAAGAAGCTCTGGGCTTTTATCTGAGCAGCCATCCGCTGCAGCCTTACCGTAAAGAAATCTTCCGGCTGCGCCTGAGCCTGCTGGAAGACTGCAGGGAGATGGGACCTGAGCAAACATTCAAAACTGCCGTGCTGGTTACTTCCATCAAAGAAATCATCACCAAAAAAGGCAACCGTATGGCGTTTTGTCAGGTTGAAGACCTGACAGCCTCCGGTGAATGTGTGTTTTTCCCTGATGCATATGCCGAATGCCGTGAAATGCTGCATTCTGACCAGCCTCTTTTGCTGGAAGCAAAAATCAGTGACAGAAAAGAGGAAGATACAGCCCCCAAGCAGGAAGACGGCGAAGAAATTCTTAAAGAAATTAAAATCATAGGCGAAGCTGTTATCCCGTTATCCAAGGCATGCTACGAAAGTGAAGAGCCGGTCACCATTGAACTTGGCCTTTCGCAACTGGAAGGTACAGACATAGACAGCTTAAAAGCATTGTTACGTAAAAACCGCGGTCCCATTCCCGTAAACGTGCAGTTGGTAATTGATGACAGCTGGTGCCTGTTGCAACTTGGACCGGAATATTCTATCCAACCCGGCCCGATTTTCGATAACGATTTCAACCAGTGGAAAGTAAAAGGACATACAGCCCATGCCTAAAGGAAAATGGCGCCTTACTGTGCGCTCTGATTTTGCTGCTGCTCATTCGTTGCGTAATTACTGCGGCAAGTGCGAGGCGATGCACGGCCACAACTTTGGCGTAGAGGCCACCATCGAAGGCGACACACTGACGAAAGACACCGAGCTGTTGGTGGATTTCAAAGTGCTTAAAACTGCGCTCAAGGAAGTACTTTCAAAGCTAGATCACACCATGCTCAATGAGGTTCCGCCCTTTGATGCGTGCAATCCTTCATCTGAAAACCTCGCACGCTTTATTTACCAGAACCTGTCACCGCTGGTTCAGGAATACGGCGTTGCTGTGCACAGCATCACCGTTTCTGAAAAAGCCGCGCAGTCTGCAACGTATATGGAAATTGAAGACTAATGACCGAGCTATCTTTCCGCAGTGTCTTTGAAGTGGCGCTGCCTCTTTTTCTTATCATGGACCCGCTGGGTAATGCCGCGCTGTGCATCAGTATGCTCAAGGGCACCCCGTCCAAAGCCATGCGCTCCATTCTGTTCCGCGAGCTGTGCATAGCGCTTGGTATTATTTTCCTGTTCTACTACGTTGGCGATGCCATGCTCGCCATGCTGGATATTCACCCTTCCACCCTGAGGTTGGCAGGCGGTACTATCCTGTTCATGATATCAATCAAGATGATCTTTCCGCGTGAAGAGGGGGTAGTGGAAAAAACACAGGACCCGTTCATTGTGCCCATTGCCATTCCGCTTATCGCGGGGCCGTCACTTCTGGCTGCAGTAATGTTGTATGCGCACAAAGCGGAAGCTCCTTTCCCCGGCTCCCCTGTTGTTCTGCTGGGTATTTTAAGTGCGTGGGCTGCAACGGCTGTCATAATGCTGCTGACTCCGGAAATGACCAGAGTTCTGGGCAAGCGTGGCATGCGCGCGGCAGAGCGCCTGATGGGTCTTATTCTGGTTCTGCTGGCAGTGCAGATGCTGGAAAACGGCCTAATGCTGCTGGTTCAGAGCCTCAGAAACTCTCTGTAAAGCACACTATCCATCCCAGACATAAAGCCCTGTATGCAAGCTCATACAGGGCTTTTTTCATATCTAACCGCTTATAGTACTATTACGCCTGCTCCTGCTCTGACAGGCACTCACCTGCACTTGTCCCGCATACGCTTACCAGCCCACAATCCGGCGTTACTGAACATTCAAACTGCCGCCAACTGGCAACGCTAAAAACACGCTTTCCCCACACAATTTGTTCAGCTTTCAGCGCGGCAGGAAACTTTTTTACTTTACAAGTTCCCGCAGGTGGCTACCCTATAAAGCTACCAACATAGTACTCAACAACGGAGCCACACTATGAATGACACTGTACTTGCACCATTTCGCTTCAGACATGCCAGTAAGGACTTTGATCCAGACCATACTATCCCGGAAGATCAATTTTCAACGATTCTTGAAGCAGGCAGGCTTGCTCCCAGCTCGTTCGGTTTTGAACCATGGAAGTTTATTGTTGTGCAATCACCGGAAAAACGCGCCGAACTACATAAACACACATGGGGCGGCAAAAAGCAGATTCCCAACTGCAGCCATCTGGTAGTGTATCTTGCACACAAGCGCCCGCGCCTGCTGCCGGACAGCGACTACATTCAAAGAGCCATGAAGGAAGTACTGAACCTGCCCGATGACATCATTGCTCTGAAAACCGATTATTACGGCAACTTTCTACGCAACGACTTCGACATGATTGACAATGAAATGCGCCTGTTTGAATGGTCGTGCCGACAGACATACATCGCGCTTGCAAACATGATGACCGCCGCTGCCATGATGGATATCGACAGCTGCGCACTGGAAGGCTTTGTGGAAAAAGACCTGAACAACGCAGTCCGCGATCATCTGGGAGTAGACCTCAGCCAGTATGGCGTCGCCTGCATGTGCGCTTTTGGCTACAGAGCACGGGAACCGCGCCCCAAAGCCCGTCATCCCATGACAGAAGTGGTTGAATGGATGTAGGAAGCTTTTTTACGTTCTTATAAAAACACTGACGCCCCGCAATGCGGGGCGCTTTAGTATACAATAAAAAAAAGCGCCTCACAAACGGGAGGCGCTTTTCTAGTCATCATAGTGTATTTGCTAAGCCAGCAGTTCCAACAAGGCATTTCGGATTGACTGTTTATCAATTCCAACCAGTTTACGAAGCTGCTTCTGGGTACCGTGAGGAACGAAGCTGTCCGGCAAGCCAAGACGCTTGACCGTGACACCGCCTAGACAGGTTCTGTCTGCCAAAGCCTCAAGCACAGCGGAAGAGAATCCGCCGGCAATGGTGTTTTCCTCAAGCAAAAGCAACTTTTCATGGGTAGACGCAAGCTCGACAAGCTTGTCCACATCCAGCGGTTTTACAAAACGGGCGTTAAAAACAGTCACGGCCTTGCCGGTTTCATTTTCAATTTCATTGGCAACTGCCAGTGCGGGATGCACCCTGCTACCCACAGCCACCACTGCAACGCTGCTTCCCTGTTTAAGAACTTCGCCAACACCAATTTCCAAGGAATCAGGCTCTGACTTCAGACAGGCCCCGCTACCAATGCCTCTGGGATACCGGATTGCCACAGGCCCGTTGCTGTTGATGGCTGTTTTCATCGCATCCTGCAGCTCAGCCTCGTCTTTGGGAGCAATAATCGTCAGATTCGGGATATGGCGCAGATAGCTGAGATCAAACGAACCGTGATGCGTAGGTCCGTCTTCTCCGACAAGCCCGCCTCTGTCCAGACAGAACGTTACAGGAAGGTTCTGCAGACAGACATCATGAACAATCTGGTCATACGAACGTTGCAGGAAGGTGGAATAAATAGCCACTACAGGCCGGTAGCCCTGTGCCGCAAGCCCTGCCGCAAATGTGACGGCATGTTGTTCACAGATACCAACATCGACAAACCTGTCAGGAAAACGCCTGCTGAACGTACCGACTCCGGTGCCTTCGGGCATGGCTGCGGTAATTGCAATAATGCGTTCGTCCTTTTCCGCCAGAGTACACAGCGTGTTACCGAATACCTCGGTATACGACGGCAGCGAGTCGGAATCTACAAACTTGCATGCTTCGCCTGTTTCCAGCTCGAACTTACCCACCCCGTGGAAATACGTCGGGTTGTGCTCTGCAGGCTCATAGCCTTTGCCTTTCTTGGTCAGCACATGCAGCAGCACAGGCTCGTCAAGCTTACGGGCCATTTCCATAACCTTTGCAAGATTACGGACGTCATGCCCATCTACAGGACCTACGTAGTTAAAGCGGAATGCTTCGAAAAGCATACCGGGAGTAAAAAAACTTTTCAGGCTGTGTTCGCTACGCTTGGCATAATTCAGCATTTCTTCACCAATGCCGGGAACGGACTTAAGCCATGTTTCCACGTCGCGCTTCATGCGCCGTACCCAGCGGGAAGAAAGATTACGGCTGAGGAACAAAGACAGCGCCCCGACATTCTTTGAAATAGACATTTCATTGTCATTAAGAATGACAAGCAGGCGACGCCCCTGATGACCGGCCTGATTAAGTCCTTCAAAGGCAAGACCGGCTGTCATGGAGCCATCACCAATAACAGCAATGACGTCATGATCATCACCGGAAAGGTCACGCGCCATAGCCATACCGGCGGCGGCAGAAATCGAGGTGGAAGAATGCCCGACGCCGAAATGGTCGTAAGGACTTTCGGACATTTTAGGAAAGCCGCTTACCCCGTTGAACTGACGGAGAGTTGAAAACTCATCACGCCTTCCGGTAAGCAGCTTCCATGCATATGCCTGATGTCCGACATCCCAGATGAATTTATCTTTTTCAGGGTCAAATACAGACAGCATGGCAAGTGTGAGTTCCACCACGCCAAGCGAAGGCGCAAGATGGCCGCCGTTCTGTGACACTGTACTGATTATGCGCTCGCGCAACTCTGCCGCTAGCTGCTTCATCTGATCAGCATCAAGCTTTGCCACATCCGTAGGGTGTTTGATGCTATCAAGCACGTTTTCTATCATATCGCCACTTTGGCTCATTATTTCATCCCGTTATATCAGCGGGCAAATTCGGCACTGTGTATACGCAACGCGCAGTGTGCTTTCGCCGTGTCCCCCGCAGAATCAACACGTACGATACGCGCCGCGCCGGTGCCTTGCGACCGGCATTATATATCCCGTCCGGAAGCAGCCGGAAACGGGTGGCAGCCTACGCCACGCGATCAACTATATACTGCGCAACAGTGCGCAGGAAAAGAACATTTTCACCATCAAAACTGTTCAAACATTCAATAGCGGCATCCACCTGCTGCTGTGCAAGAGCTTTGCTTTCATTCAGGCCAAGCATGCTGGGATAGGTATTTTTGCCCTGCTCCCTGTCGCTGCCAACCGGCTTTCCGAGAGTGGCTTCGTCTCCGATTTCATCCAGAATGTCATCCACAATCTGAAAAGCAGAGCCGATCCCTTCGCCATAACGGGCAATCAGCTGTTGGTCCTCTTCAGATGCACCGGCAAGTTGAGCGCCAGCAAGACATGCGCAGCGGATAAGTGCGCCTGTTTTCATGGCGTGCATACCCCGCAGCATATCAAGGCTTACATCCGAGCGACCGGTGTAATCCATATCAAGAACCTGACCGCCGACCATACCTCCGGCACCCGCTGCAGCAGCCACGGTAGCAATACCAGCCAGAACACGGGCAGGCTCTACGTGTGCACCTACAGAAGCCATTAGACAGAAAGCTTCGGTCAGCAAGCCGTCGCCAGCCAGAATGGCTGTAGCTTCGTCAAATTTTTTATGATTTGAAGGCATCCCCCGGCGCAGGTCATCATCGTCCATGGCAGGCAGGTCATCGTGAATGAGCGAATAAGTATGAATCAGTTCGATAGACGCCGCAAAAGGCATTGCCACTTCACGCGGCAAACCGAAAAGTCCGGCAGTTGTCAGACAAAGCACAGGGCGCAAACGCTTGCCCCCCGCCAACAGGCTGTAATCCATGGATTCCAGAAGATGGCATGGGATTCCGCGTCCTTTCAGACACTGCCCAAGATACGCTTCCACTTCCAAAGCTTCCGCCTTCAGACGCTCCTTCATTACGTGCGCTGACATGGTAACCGGTTGAGTCATTAACATATCCCTGTGTAGAAAATTGGTAATCAGCTCAGGCGTTACAATAACTTGGAACTTAAATCCTGTTTCAGAAAAAGCAGCCTACTCTTCAGGCTGCAGTTCAAAATCGGACAGAACGCCCTCGCTGAACACTTTGATATCATTGCGGGCAGTAAGCAACTGTTTTCGACAGGCTGCAGCCAGTTCCAACCCTTCTTTATATAAAGCCACACCTTCTTCCAACGGCAGTTCCGCTGTTTCAAGGCGTGCCACGATATCCTGCAACCGCTTAAGTTGCGCTTCAAAAGAAATTTTCTCGACATCACTCATATTGTTTCTCCGCGCTACGGATTGCGATGACTTACTCGAACAACGGCATCGGGTCTACCGAAACCCCCTGAAGACTGAGCCCGAAATGCAGGTGCGGACCGGTAACACGGCCGGTGCTGCCCACAGCGCCAATGGCTTCGCCTTTTTTAACCTGCTGCCCCGGCACTACGTCTATACGGGACATGTGAAAATACATGCTGACCACACCTTCTCCATGGTCGATAAATACGGCATTACCGGAAAAAAAGTGGTTTTCGGCAAGGGCAACAACACCATCTGCACAGGATAAAATGGGGGTACCTTCCGCTCCCCGCAAGTCCACGCCTGTATGCGGCTTGCGCGGCTGGTCATTAAAAAAACGACGCAGCCCGAATACGCTGGAGACACTGCCGGGCACAGGGCGCTGCATAGGCACATCCCAATACCGTTCAGGCGTAATCGAAGCAAGAACAGCGTTTACACGTTCGCGTTCCTTCTTGTGGCGCTCAAGGTCGTTCTTTGCAATATCCACATACTTTTTCTTCACCGTCAGGCGCTGTTCCGGATACTTTTTCTGCTGCACCTTCAACGTGCGCGAACTGGTATGCGCTACACCTGAAACGAACGCACGCACCTGAAGAGGAACAGAAGACGAATCTTCACTCAGCGGCAAACCAAGTAGTGCCTTTGCATAAAGAGCATAACCCTGTTCCGTCGTCACAGACGACACAGGCAGCTCAAGCTTTTTGCCACGCCACTCAAGCACCACATTCTGCAAAGGTTCATCTGCTATCAGAGTGACAACAAACGGCTGCCCGGGATTAATGATTTCCGGTGCCTCCAGACGTACAGCTGCAAAAGCGGACGGAACAGCACAAGCCAGAAGAAAACTCAGACTGGAAACCAGAACACAAGACCGAGTTACAGCAAGCCGGACAAAAGAGGATAACATTCGAACACCGCTACCAGAGACTTGTTTTGCAAACAGCATCATACACCAGTTTCCTTGCGTTTTTTTGCTGCCTTGCCCCCCTGCACCGCTGAAGCGGCCACAGCATCCAAAATTTTCTGCGGGTGCAGTGCATCCACAGTAACATCTGCGCTACCATCCTGAACGGTAACCCGCAGTCGGCTACCGGTTTCCATTTCAGCAAGGCTGCGCACAAAGCTGCCATCCGCCCTCTGAACAAGGCTATATCCCCGTTGCAGCGGACGCAGCGGGTCCACTCCGTCAAGACGAAGGATTTCCCGCTCAAGCCGCGTTTCAAGTCTGTCAGCAAAAGCGGCCCCTGCCCTGCCAAGTCTTGCCGAAAGCTCATGCACTTGACGCGACTGACCATCCAGCACTGCTGGACCGTAACTGAGCGCAACGGCTCTGCCTGCCATGTCTGCCTGCTGCTGTTTACGGTCGAGCAACAAATTCATTCCACGTTCAAGTCTGCGGACCGCATCAACAAAACGTTCGTCGAGCCTTTCCAATGCACGGGCAGGCGACAACCAGTGTAAGGCACGCTCACACATCGCCAGATCGCGCTCTCGCCTTTGCATGCCCTGTTCCCATGAACGATGAAGGTCGGCCTCTGCGTCATCCAGCCGCTGAGCCAGTTCCGTTCTTTCGGGCCACAGTAACTGCGCGGCGTGTGAAGGCGTTGCTGCCCGCAGGTCCGCCACCATATCGGCAATAGAGGTATCCACCTCGTGTCCGATTCCAGCCAGAACCGGCAGCGGGCTTTCCACAATAGCCTGTGCAACACGCTCATCGTTAAAAGCCCATAAATCTTCCAGCGAACCACCCCCGCGAATGACAACAATGACCTCTGCCCATCCGTGTTCTGCAGCAAGCCTGATGGCGTCCACAATTCGAGGCGGAGCATCATCACCCTGAACAGGAGTCGGATAAATACGGATCTCGCAACCGCTACCGCGCTCATCAGCAATGCGCACAAAATCGCGCACAGCGGCACCTGTGGCAGCGGTCACCACCGCAACTTCACGGGGCGAACGAGGCAGCGGACGTTTACGGGCAGCATCAAACCAGCCCAGTGCCGCAAGTTTCTTCTTAAGCTCTTCAAAGCGCAGGTGGAGTTCCCCAAGACCAAACTCCTGCGCAAGCTCAACTATCAGCTGGTACACTCCGCGCTGGCCGTAAACGGATACACGTCCGGCACACAGCAGTTCCTGCCCGTTCTGCATGGTGGCAGACAATCCGGGGCGCGGACCGTCGTCAAATACTTCGCCCGTAAGCGGGTCAAAAGCCTCTTCGCCGCGCTGCGCATTACGAAACCATACGCAGGCAAGCGTAGCGTCATCATCTTTCAGCGAAAAATATACATGGCCGGAAGCAGGGCGCGACAAGTTGGAAACCTGCCCGCGAACCCACACGAACGGAAAAGCGCCTTCAAGCGTGCTTTTGATACCTCTGGTGACTTCACCGACTGAGAATATCTTCGTCATGTTTTTCTGTTCCAGCCCTTACAGATAAAAAAGACAACGAGGGTATCGCTGTAAAGCATCCCCCGATGTGTCCGGCCCCGCCACAGTTGCGGTAATACAAACAGCCGCCTGTACCTGCCTTGGCAGGTACAGGCGGCCGGAATGATTGTTACAGACCCCAGCCCTGCATAACGCTCTTGCGCCACTCGGCAAAGGCTTTTTCAAAGCCTTCCACTGGCAGTTCTGTCTTTTCACCGGTACGGCGATCTTTAGCTTCAATGATACCACGTCCAAGCCCCTTGCCGCCTACAACCAGCTGCATGGGCACGCCAATCAGGTCAGCGTCCTTGAACTTCACGCCGGGGCGTTCGTTGCGGTCATCAACCAGCACATCGCAACCGGCTGCAGAGATAATGCCTTCCAACTCGTCAACCTTGGCGTTCACGTCATCGCTCTTGCCGTCAAGGTTCAGAACCAGCACTTCAAAGGGTGCAATGGGAGGCGGGAAAACAATACCGTTTTCGTCGTTGTTCTGTTCGATGCAGGCAGCAACCACACGGGATACGCCGATGCCGTAGCAGCCCATAAGCATGACTTGTTCCTTGCCATTTTCATCAAGGAATTTGCAGCCCATCGCTTCACTGTACTTTGTTCCCAGCTTGAAAACATGGCCAGCTTCGATACCGCGGGTCAGCTCAAGCTTGCCGGAACAACGGGGGCAGGGGTCACTTTCCGTGATCATGCGAAGATCGGCATAATCAGTCACGCTGGCGTCCCGCTTCAGGCAGACATTACGCAGGTGAGTGTCACCCTTGTTGGCACCGGTCACCCAACCGTCTGCAAGACGCAATTCATTATCAGCATAAATACGTTTGACCTCAAGCCCTACAGGTCCTGCAAAGCCTACAGGAGCCTTTGTCCACTCTTTCACCTGTTCAGGCGAGGCAAGCTCCAGCGAGTCTGCACCCAGCAGGTTCTTAAGCTTCACTTCGTTCAATTCACGGTCACCGCGAATCAACGCTGCTACAGGTTCACCATCCGCATCAAACAGCAACGTTTTGATAAGCGCGCTGGCAGGCACTCCCATCATGGTGCACACTTCTTCAACAGTATGCGCACCGGGGGTGTTTACTTCTTCAATGGCACCTGCGTCACCGGCAGTAGTTTCAGCAACGCAGACTACTTCGGCGCGCTCAACGTTGGCGGCATATTCGCAGCTATGGCAGAAAGCGATAGTATCTTCACCTGTTTCCGCCAGCACCATGAACTCATGTGAAAAGCTGCCTCCGATGGAGCCGGAATCAGCTTCTACAGCTCGAAACTTCAGTCCCATTCTGCTGAACACACGTGTATACGCATCGTACATAGCGCGATAACTTACATCCAGCCCTTCCGCATCACGATCAAAGGAATAAGCATCCTTCATGATGAATTCACGGCCACGCATCAAGCCGAAACGGGGACGGATTTCATCGCGGAGCTTGGTCTGAATCTGGAACAGGTTCAGGGGCAGCTGCCGATAAGAGCGCACTTCACCGCGTACAAGGTCCGTAATCACTTCTTCATGAGTGGGACCAAGGCAGTAGTCGCGCCCATGCCTGTCGGAAAAACGCAACAATTCCTTGCCATAAAAATCCCAACGGCCGGTTTCCTGCCACAGGTCCGCAGGCTGCACCATGGGCATCAGCAGTTCCTGAGCACCGGCGTTGTTCATCTCTTCGCGTACAATAGTAGCGGCCTTTTCAATAGAGCGAAGCCCCAGCGGCAGGTAGATGTAAATACCCGAGGTAAGTTTACGGATCATCCCCGCCCGCACCAACATTTTATGGCTGGTGACTTCTGCATCTGAAGGGGCTTCCTTCAGGGTGGGAATATAAAATTTACTCCAACGCATCGTGTTAATTACCGTCCTTGGCGTTCTGCCAAAAATTTGTCCAATTCCTCGTTAAATGCGGCAAGCAAGTTCGAGCCGCCTTTAACGGTACGTATAACTTCTCCGTGACGGAAGATAATACCCTTGTCACGCCCGCCTGCAATACCTATGTCAGCCTCGCGCGCTTCTCCGGGGCCGTTTACCACGCACCCCATTACGGCAACCTTGAAGCTTTCGGTTTCATTCTGCAGCCGACGCTCAATTTCACCCGCCAGCGAAATAAGATCAATTTCCGTTCTGCCGCATGTGGGACAAGAGATAATCTCAGGCCCACGATAGCGTAAGCCCAATGATCTCAAAATCTCCCACGCGACAGCCATTTCCGCTACGGGATCTTCCGTCAGCGAAACCCGCAAAGTATCACCGATGCCTTCCCACAGCAATATGCCGATACCGACTGAAGACTTTACGGAGCCGCGCAACATAGTACCTGCTTCTGTAATGCCTATATGCAGCGGATAGTCGCACTGTTGGCCGAGCAGGCGGTAAGCAAGCACAGAGTCTGTTACGGAAGAAGACTTGAGCGAAATCTTGATATTATCAAAATTTCTGTCTTCAAGCATACGTACATGACGCAACGCGCTTTCCACCATTGCTTCCGGCGTGGGGCCGCAATATTTTTCAACCAGCTCACGCTCAAGCGAACCGCCGTTCACGCCAACGCGAATTACAGAGCCGTGGGCCTTGGCGGCATCCACCACTTTATCCACGTTTTTCTGGCCGCCGATATTGCCCGGATTGATACGCAAGGCATCAATGCCTGCTTCAAGGGCAGAAACAGCAAGACGGTGGTCAAAGTGAATGTCTGCAACTAGCGGCACAGACACCTGATCTTTTATCGGCTTGATCGCCCATGCGGCGTCTTCATTTAAAATAGCCAGACGGACAATCTCGCAGCCCGCTTCCGCAAGCTTGTTGATCTGCTCAACGGTCTGTTCCACATCACGCGTATCAGTGTTGGTCATGCTTTGGACAACAATGGGGGCATCCCCGCCGATACGAACGTTACCTATGGTAACTTCACGAGATTTCCTACGTGCAATGGTCATGTAAAGCTTCCTTAGTTGGGTCGGTTACGGATGCAGGGTTCATACTGCATTTCGTTCGTCTAGCCAAGGGCTGCCAAGGTGCGGATACGGTTTTACCAACCTATGCCCTGTTCTTTTTCTGATATCCATTGACACAGAAACTCTACAGGCCCATACTGTGCAACTGAATTGCATTATCATCATGTTTTTTCATGTATACGCATATCAAGGAGCCATCATGAGCTATTCATTTCGCCCTCTTATCATTTCTTTACTTACAGTTGCCAGCTCGCTGCTGATACCGTTCAACGGCTTTGCCCAAAATGCCATGTCTGTAATGGTCAGCATTGTGCCGCAACAATATGTGCTGGAGAAAATTGCAGGAGAAACAGTTGATGTTTCCGTCATGGTTAACCCCGGAGCCAGCCCCGCGACATATGAACCCAAACCTGCACAACTGGCAGCACTCTCGAAAGCTTCGATGTATTTTTCTATAGGAGTCCCTTTCGAAGCCGCATGGCTGGAGCGAATCACATCGGCAAATAAGCACCTGACCATGGTTGCCATGGATAGCCACATCAGCAAAATAGCCATGGCAGCCCATTCTCATGGTCCGGAAGAAACCGGCAATGCCAAGCATGATGAACATGGTGAGCATGACGGCCACGATCATGACACGCATCATCATTCCCACGCTGATGTCCACCATGCTGATAAAGAAATGCACGCCGGACATGCTGAGCACCACCACGACGCGGACCACAAGGAACAAGAGCACCACCGTGGAGGGCATGCAGACCATCATCATGAAGACGGACTCGACCCCCATGTATGGCTTTCTCCAATCCATATGAAAACAATGGCCCGCACCACGGCAGAGGCGCTGAGCAAAGCCGCTCCGCAGCACGCCGACTTGTACGCAGCAAATCTGGCGGCTTTTGAACGCGAACTGACTTTGCTGGAGACAACGCTGCACGGCATTTTTGGTGATACTCCTGCAGAAAAGCGCGCCTTTATGATATTTCATCCCTCATGGGGATATTTTGCTCAGGCTTATGGTCTGCAGCAGATTCCCATCGAACTGGAAGGTAAAGAGCCCAGCCCCAGAACCATGCAACAGCTTGTTGAAGCGGCTAAAGAGCATAATATTTCCGTTGTGTTTGTAGCACCGCAATTTTCGCAAAAAAGTGCAACAGCCATCGCGCGAAATATCGGCGGAACTGTCGTCACGGCAGACCCGCTGGCAAAAGATTGGGCAGACAATCTGGTAAAGGTGGCGCATGCTTTTACCGCATCATTCAGGAAATAACGTGTCGCAATCTGTCATAGAAGTACAAAACGTCAGCTATAGCTACAGCAAGCAGTTCACCAGCCCGAATATTGAAAACGGGCTGGTGCTTAACGATGTATCGCTGACTGTTGCCGCGGGAGAATACCTTGCCGTGCTAGGTCCCAACGGCGGAGGCAAGACAACGCTCTTCAAATTGCTGCTGGGTCTGCTGACACCCACAAAAGGCAGTGTAAAGCTGTTCGGGCAGGCCCCCGCAAAGGTATTGCATAAAGTCGGCTATGTGCCCCAGAGCATTGTCACCAAGCCTGCCTTTCCGGCCAGTGCTCTTGACGTTGTCATGATGGGCTTTGCCAACCGCGAAGGCAAAGGGTTGTTCGGTCGCTGGCGGCATACACCGCAAGAACGTGAACGCGCCATGCACTGCCTTGAAACCGTCGGGCTTGAAGCTCTTGCACAAAGGCGGATTTCAAACCTTTCCGGCGGGCAGAGACAGCGCGTGCTTGTAGCCAGAGCTCTTGTATCCGACCCTCAGCTCCTTTTGCTGGACGAACCCACGTCCAGCATCGACCCGCAAGGAAAATTCTGCTTTTACGAATTCCTGGCGGAACTGCGCGGCCCCATGACTATTGTGGTGGTCAGCCACGATCTATCCATTGCAGGCTCGGCATTCAGCTCTGTAGCACTGGTAAACAAGGCACTGCGCTACAACCCGCACCCGACTCTGACACCGGAAATGCTGGCGATGCTTTATGGTACGCACGACAAAACCTGTCCCATGGGAACGTTCATCAATACGGTTTCCACAATCTTTCCCACTCTGCCGCAACGCAGTAAGCAGGAAACACAGCATGGCGGTAACAGATCATGATAGAAGCGTTGTCATATGATTTTATGCAACACGCAGTTGCGGCAGCTCTTCTGGCCAGCATTGCCTGCGGCATTATGGGTACACTGGTAGTAGTTAACAGGCTCGTTTTTCTGGCCGGAGGCGTGGCGCACGCAGCATATGGCGGTGTGGGGCTGGCATTTTATTTCGGCCTGCCGGTACTGCCTTGCACGCTGGGCTTTTCTGTTGCCACCTCGTTGGTAATGGCCGACATTTCACGCCGTAATAAAGAACGCGCCGATGCCGCCATCGGCGTTTTGTGGGCGGCAGGAATGGCGGCAGGTATTATTCTGCTGGACCTTACGCCCGGCTACAATGTTGACCTGATGAGCTACCTGTTCGGCAGCATCATGGCAGTACCCGTGGAAGACCTGTGGCTGATGGCCGGTCTGGATGTTGTTATCCTGAGCGCAGTGGCCTTTTTTTACCACCCGTTGCTGGTCACATCTTTTGACGAAGAATATGCGGAAGCCAGAGGTGTACCTGCCCGCCTGCTGCATCTTATGCTTATAGCTCTGGCGGCCGTCACTGTGGTTATGCTCATTCGCGTGGCGGGGCTTATTCTGGTTATCGCTCTGCTTACTCTGCCTACGTTTGCCGCAGCCCGCACAACACGTTCACTGGGTGGAATGATGCTGGCGGCAACGCTGTGGAGCATGCTCTTTTGCATTTCCGGCTTATGGTTATCGTACACGTTCAACCTGACATCCGGCGCAGCCATTATCGCCGCAGGTGTCTGCTATGTTACGATAATCAGTCTGGCAGGTTATCTGCGCGGAAAGAATATATAAAAAGCAACAGCGAAGCCTGAAACAGATTCGGATTTTTACAAATGAACAAACCGGACATTGGAAAAAATATATATTCAAGCCTTGCCGAGGCAGGGCTTGAGGCCACCCCCAACAGGATCCTCGCGTTGCAGACGCTGCAACATATGGCGTATGCCGCCAGCGTGCAGGAGGTGCTGGATGCTCTGCCCTCCGGCGCAATGGACAGAGTGACATTATACCGCACTCTGGATGCTCTGGCAGCTAAAGGTGTCATCAGCAAAACCAGCGCTGCGGACAGGTCATTCAGATATTGCAGCTCCCCTGGAAAAGGTACAACGCCCCACTGCCATTTTTATTGCCGCAACTGTGGCAAAATGCACTGCCTTCCGCCAGCTGCGCTTAATACATGGATGCAGAAAACAGCAACCGAACATGGCGTACTTGTGGAGCGTGTAGAGCTGCGCCTTGACGGACTTTGCGCCATCTGCCGTAACAGTCAGTAACTCTGCAGTTTTTCCCGCTGCCATACTGCTCCTTCGGCCCAGAACCTGTTTTATTGCAACTCTTCGGCCCGTAACGTTATCAATACACAGGGTATCGTTACGGGCCGCACTTCTCTTCCCCTTTCTCTTTGCTTTCTGCACTTAAGAAATCCTCCTGTATGCCGATATGCTTTCCAGATGGAAAAAAATGCTGCAAGGACGCGGCAGAAGTATATGGAGGACAAGGATGTCTATCCTCAAAAAAACCATAATCGCTTGCGCGGTAACCGGACTGCTTGCCACAGCTTCTGCTGCGGTAGCTGGCGGTATGGTTCCCGCCGTGGCGAATGAATTTAACGAGGGCACGTCTCTGGCAGTAGAAAATCCTGAAGGCCAGTCTGTCATCGTCGAAGGAGGGCGGGCAACGCTGCGCACTTCAAAAATGATAGATAATGGCCTTGTTGTTCCTGCCGGAGAAAACAGTCTGGTGCACATCTCGAGCGGTGTTCCTGTGACAACACCGGCACCGGAATATTCTGATGCACGGGAATTGAAACTTAAGGTGCGGGAACTTGTAGACCAGTTGTTACAGGGCAAGGCGGAAAAAGCCCTGCAAGGCGTCGCGGCGCTGCCTGTTTCATTCGTGAATCAGGACAACTTTGACCAAAGTTCTTCTTTCGGACGTTATGTTGCCGAACAGCTGTTTTATGAATTTAACCAGCGCGGCTTTCCCGTACGGGAGTACCGCGCGCAAAGCAGCATAACCACCCGCCAGACAGAAGGGGAATTTCTGCTGTCTCGTAAAAATCAACAGATTATGCCCTCTTCCCCCACCAGCCTGTTCGTTGCGGGCACCTATTACCGCGACAAGTATAATGTGTTCGTTAACGCCCGTCTCATCAGAGCAGCAGATGGTCTAGTGCTTCGTACAGGACAGCTTGTTTTTCCCATTACCGGTGTAACCAGACGCATGCTGGCCTCTACAGACACAAGGCTGGAGTCCACGTACATCGGCATGCAGGACTTTGAAACAATGAATCAGGCTACAGACCTGACCAGCATCGACCTTGGCGATGACATTCACTAACGGAGCACGCATGAAAAAAGCCTCATTCATACAGTATGGTACCGCGGTCAGCCTGCTTGCGGTCTTGCTGCTTTCCGGCTGCTCCACCCCTGCCGATGCGCCGCCCCCACCGCCCCCCCCTGCACAGGTTGTGGTGGACTATGACGCGCAGGCACTTACCAGCTACCAGCAGGCCCGCCAATTTGTGGCCCAGGGGCGCTTCGAGCTGGCACGGGAGCAATACCTGATTGCCCTTGCTATTGCGCGTAACGATTACATGCGCGAACGGCTGATGCACGAACTGCAGGCCACAGAACTTATGCTGCGCAGCTCGCGTTAGCACTGCTGACGGAGAATTGATTATGAAAAGCAAGACATATTCTTTCCATATGGCTCTGGGCCTGCTTGTACTGGCTCTGCTTCTGCCTCTGGCGGCCGCAGCGCAAAGCCTGCCTCAGGCAGCATCACAGGTTGCCACAAGCATTGATAAGCAGCTGGCAGAGCGGCTCGGAATGTTTGAAACACCCGTCAAAGGATACTCACTGGTGGTCACCACTCCGGTTGATGTAAATGACTTTGAAATGGCAAACCCGCTGGCACGTCAGATGAGCGAAGAGTTGGCAGCATGGTTTGTTCAGGCTGGCTATAAGGTTCAGGAAATCCGTAAAAGCCGCGGAGTGATGTTTGCCCCGCGTAAAGGCGAGATTATGCTCACCCGTAAACAACGCCTGCTGGCAAACGAGAACCTGCGCACCACGCTAATGCTGAGTGGCACATATACCCAGACCCCCAACCATGTGCGCTTCAACATCCGGCTGCTTCATGCGCCCACAAACGAAGTTCTTGCCATGGCCAGCGGTACACTGCCCTTGACACAGGAACTGCGCGCACTGCTAGCATCCGGCTATGCCGGTAATACGCGGGTTACCGGATATTCGCCCAGTGTAAACACCTCGCTGCAGTACTAGCCTTCTTTTTTATTCAAAGACAGACGCCCCGTATGAGCATCATACGGGGCGTTTAGTTCTTCTCGCACGATTACTACCCAAAACGATGCTGTCTGCATAGGAAACCACCACCGCAGGGCTAGCCACGTCAGCAGACATCAATCGTACATACAAAGATACAACGTGCTACAGACGTAACTTTTCGCCAGCAAGCCAGGCTGATGCGTGCGACAGCTCCACGTACTCCATTACTCCGTACAGTCTGTCCGGCAAAGCTGAGAATCAAAAGGGCACCTGCGTCATCAGCCAGTTACAAATTGCGAACATGACCACATACGTTACGGGCTGCTTATTACAAACACCACGATCTTCAACTCAAAAAGGCCCCCGAACCAACATACGAGGGCCTTTTATACACTGATCCAACAAACCAGATTTAATACATCAAAGACGGCAGCAAAGTGATGATCTGCGGGAAGACAAACATCAGCGCAATACCAACAACAACAGCAAGCAGAAACGGCGCCACACCTTTAAAAATGCTTTCCAGAGCAATACCGCCGGGTGTCACCTGTTGCGCTATGCCGTACACTACGTACACATTGATACCGACAGGCGGCGTAATAACTCCCATCTCTGTCACCAGCACGATAATGATGCCAAACCAGACGGGGTCAAATCCCAGACTGAGCACCAACGGAAAGAATACCGGAATTGTCAGCATCACAAGGGCCAGCGAGTCCATAAAACACCCGCCGATAAAGTATACGACTACCACAAGAGCCATAATGGCGTATGCAGGCAGGTCAAAATGACCAACCCATCCGGCGATATCAAAAGGAATCCGCGTTACCGCCAGAAACTTGCCGAACACTGTAGCGCCTGCGATCAGCAACATGACCATGCAGGACGTTCTCAGAGTTTCGTTCAACGATTTTACAAAGCCTGCCCATGAAAGCTGCCTCTTTACAGCAGCCAGCACCAGCACTCCCAGTACCCCGACTGAAGCTGCTTCCGTGGGGGTAAACCAACCGTAGAACATACCGCCTATCACCAGCACAAACACCAACAGCGTATCAACAAGCCCCATTAAAGAACGTATTTTAGCGGCCGTAGATGCCTTCTCGCCAGCACTCCCCTTCTGCGGATTGACAGCGCAGGTCACGACAATAGCGATAATGAACAGTATCGTAAGCAGGATAGCCGGCAGGATACCTGCCACAAACAATGCTCCGATGGATTGTTCTGTCAGCACTCCGTACACCAGCAGAACCACGCTGGGCGGCATAATCATACCGAGCCCGCCTCCGGACGCCACACAACCTGCAGCCAGTTCGTCGGAATAGCCGTAACGCTTCATCTCCGGCAGACCCACAGTTGCCATAGTTGCAGCAGTTGCGGGGCTGGAGCCGCACACCGCTCCAAAGGCGGTGCAGGCAGAGACTGTAGCCATGGCAAGTCCCCCGCGGATATGCCCGAAGAAACAGTATGTGGTATCGTACAGACGCTTGCTGATACCGGCATTAAAGGCAACCTGCCCCATCAGAATAAAAAGCGGGATGGTACTCAGTTCATGCGACGCCACAGTAGAATACACTGACCGTCCCAGCATATTCAGCCCGCCGTTAAGGCTGGTCAGCAGGCTGAAACCGCTGAAGCCTACCAACAGCATCGCATAGGCAACAGGCATACGCAGCATAAACAAAACCAGCATAGCTGCGATGCCGCAAATTCCGGCCAAGGTAGGGTCCATTAGTCGCCCCCCTTGGAAAACTGCAGCACATCGCACACCAGCATAGCTGCAAAAGTGGCAACTCCCAGTCCTACCAGAGCAACAACCATATACTCCGGCAATTCCAGATTCATAGACAACACGCCGGAGGCTCGCATAGAAGCCGCATAGTCAAACAAACGCCATGCAAGCACACTGAAAAGCGCAAAGTTGACCCCGTTAACCACCAACTGAATTGCCGCACGAGTACGCCTGCCCAGAGAGCTTATAAAAATCTCTACTGCAATATGGCTTTTCGCCCTATGAGCATAGGGCAACGAAAACCCCAGAGTGATCGCGGCAAAAAAAGCTACAAGCTCTTCCGTGCCGAACAAGGGAGACTGAAGCGCCCGCCCGATAACATCCGCACCGGTCAACAACACCATGCAGCAAAGTGAACAGGCCGCTGCAATCCGCATAAGCGCACCTGTTTTTTCTATGAACGACTCAAGCAACTCATACTCCGTATTTATCAAATCCTAATAGTGTACACAGGCACGAACCGGAGTCTGTGCCTGTGTATTCTGCGCTACAGCCCTGCTATTGGCCTGTGGCAAGCTGTTGCCTGATAAAATCTACCACAGCTTTACCTTCTACATTACGAGCAGCGGCCTGAGTCTGGTATTCTTCAATAATGGGCTCCACAGCCAGCTTCCAACGGGCAATTTCCGTATCATCAAGTTCAATAATGCTGTTGCCTTGTTTAGTGAAATATTCTTTGCCGGCAGCGTCACTTTCGTCCCATGCGGCGCCGTGCTTTGCTTCCCACTCTCTACTTACCTGCGTAATCGTGGATTGCAACTCTGGCGGAAATTCATTCCAACGGTTCTTGTTCATCACTACAAAAAACGTGGTGGTGTAGGCCACAGGTACAGCTTTAGTACAGTAGTCCACAACTTCGGCCATCTTCCATCCCTTGTTAGTCTCAACAGGGTACATGCCGCCATCAACCACTCCGCGCTGGATTGACTGGTATGACTCAGGCATTGACATGGCTACAGGGATAGCACCCAGCGCTTTGACTACTTTGGCAGAATTACCTGTGGCTCTCAGCTTCATGCCCTGCATATCTTCCATAGTACGCACGGCCTTTTCACGGGTATGTAACAACCCGGGGCCATGGGCATGAAAGTACAACACATGCACATCATCCAGCTCTTTCGGGGTAAACTGTCGGTATACACTGTTGGCAACCTGCGTAGCTGCCGTGCCGCTGGAATAGCCAAGCGGCAGGTCGACAGCTTCCATGAGCGGAAAACGGCCACGGGAATACGCGAGCGCAGACAGGCCGAGGTCAGAAATCCCCTGTACAACGCCGTCGTACACCTGCTTGGCTTTGGTCAATGTACCGGCGGGATAAAAGTCGATGACTACCGCTCCGGCTGTACGCTGCTCCACCTCTTTTGCCCATGCTTCAGCCAGCTTGGACTGCACATGCGCGGGCGGAAAAAAACTGCTGTAAGTCAGTCTGTATGTTTCGGCCCATGCCATTGAGGTGGACACCATCACTCCCAGACAGACCAGTATACCAAGTACCCGTTTCATACCTTCTCCTTAATTGCCCTTATGTGTTGCAGGCTGCTCCGGCTCCGAACCTTGTCTGCCGCTACTCCCCAGCGCCAGAGCCAGAGTACGTGCAGCATGGCGCACATCACTCTTTTCCAACGTACCCGTGCCCAGAATGCAATGAATCAGAAAGCCTTCAAATAAAGCCGTATTCAACGCCCCGATTTTTTCCGGCTGATAGTCGGAAGTGACAAATTCTCCCACAATATCCGCAAACATAGCGTCTGACAGGCGATACATCCGTTTTGCCAACTCTGCTTTCAACTTTTCATCGCGGGAGGCATGGATAGTGAACTCCAAAAAAACACGAGCCCAGTTTCTGTCATCAACAATGTTTTCCAAAAAACCCCATATGCCTTGCAGCGCATCATCCAGAGATGCTGCTCTTTGCAGCCGCTCTGCCCTTTGAGCACGGTATCCAGCCAGCTTTTGCTCAATAAGCTGAAGTATCAGTTCATCCTTACTGGTCCAGTGCCTATAGAAACTGCCTTTTGCATATCCTGCCCGATCAGTTAGTTCAGCTATTGTTGTGGCAAAGAATCCTTTTTCCTCAAACAGGCTTTGCGCCGCACCCAGCAACTCCGCCTGAGTCTGCTGGGATTTTTCCTGCTGCCGTCTTCCCATGGTTCCTCGCTTCGCTATATATAAACATGACTCATATTCACTTTGTGACCGGCGGTCATCTTTATATGTAATTAGCACTGCCTTAGTGACTCGTCAATAAAATTGCGCAGCTAGCATGATAGCTTTGTAAAAGGGGCAGCATAACTAGGGGGTATTCATACGCGCCTGCAAGACTTCTCTTCCCAGCAGGCGCACGACCGTCAGGCTTCTGCAATTAACCAGCAAACGCTCCCTCACGCATAGCGCGAGTTTTTCATTCATAAAAAAGCCCCTGCTTTCCTAAAAAAGCAGGGGCTTGCTATTTTCTAACTACATGGTACCAACTTGGCGCATCTGAAAACTTAGTGCGACTGAGCACTTACCTCTTCGGAACCTTTCCGTAACGAGCAATACAAGGGAGTATGTTCGTCCATCTTGGTATAAATGGCGTCAGCCTCTGCCTGTAAAGCATGCGGCAGAACATCATCAATGTGGTCGACCGGCACGATGGTCAACCCTCTGAGGATTTCATCAGGAACTTCTTTCAGGTCCTTTTCGTTATCTCTCGGAATAAGAACCTTCTTGATATGTCCACGATGCGCAGCCAGCAGCTTTTCACGCAGACCGCCGATCGGCAGTACTCTGCCACGTAAGGTAATCTCACCAGTCATAGCCAGATCATCACGCACAGGCACACCCAGCAACGCGGAAACAAGCGAAGTTGTCAGGGTAATACCTGCCGAAGGACCATCCTTAGGTGTTGCGCCCTCAGGCACGTGAACGTGGATATCAATCTCGCTATGAAAGTCAGGCCGCAGTCCGAACATATCAGAGCGTGACCGCACATACGACAGAGCAGCTTTTGCAGACTCGGTCATCACGTCACCCAGCTTGCCGGTGATGGAAACCTTGCCGGAGCCGGGCATGATGGCTGTTTCCACCATCAGCAGTTCTCCGCCAAGCTCCGTATAGGCAAGGCCGGTGGAAACACCGATCTGGGGCTGATTCTCCTTCTCGCCGTAACGATACTTCTTCACGCCAAGGAAAGAACTCAGGTTCTGCTTCGAAACAGTTACTGTCCGATCCATGTCATCTTTTTCTACCAGCTGCATTGCAGTCTTACGGCAGATGGTGGCTACTTCACGCTCAAGGCTACGTACGCCTGCTTCTCGGGTGTAGGTACGGATGATGTCAAGCAAGGCATTATCAGACAGCTTGATATTGTCAGGCTGCAGGCCGTGTTGTTCAATCTGCTTAGGCAGCAAAAAGTCACGGGCGATACGGCGCTTTTCTGTCTCCAGATAACCGGGCAGCCGGATAATTTCCATACGGTCCTGCAAAGGCAACGGAATTGAATGCAGGCTGTTGGCAGTCGTAATGAAAAAAATCTGCGACAGGTCGTAATCGAGATCAAGATAGTGATCGCCGAAAGAGGAGTTCTGTTCCGGATCAAGCACCTCAAGCAGTGCAGATGAAGGGTCACCACGAAAATCGGTGCTCATCTTGTCAATTTCATCAAGGCAGAACAGCGGGTTGTTAAACTTCACACGTTTAAGCGACTGCAAAATCTTACCCGGCATCGCGCCTACGTAGGTACGGCGGTGTCCCCTGATTTCAGCTTCATCACGCACCCCGCCCAGTGAAAGACGTACGAACTCGCGCCCTGTTGCGGTAGCCACAGAACGGGCAAGCGACGTTTTACCCACACCGGGAGGGCCGACCAGACAAAGGATGGGGCCTTTGAGTTTTTTCACCAGCTTCTGTACTGCGAGATATTCAAGGATACGCTCTTTGGGCTTTTCAAGGCCGTAGTGATCGTTATCCAGAATACGACGGGCTTCATCAATGTCGATGGAAGTCTCTTTCTGCACATTCCACGGCAGATCAAGAATCCAGTCCACGTAGTTTCGCACCACAGTGTACTCAGCAGAAGAAGAAGGCATTTGGCGCAGTTTTTTCAGCTCGCGCAAAGCCTTTTCCCGAGCTTCATCGGGCATATCTTTAGCGCGAAGCTGCTCTTCCAGATCATTCACTTCGGCCTGGGGGTCATCTTCCCGTCCCATTTCCTTATGGATGGCCTTGATTTGTTCATTCAGATAGTATTCGCGCTGATTCCGCTCCATCTGATTTTTAACACGGTTTTTGATGCGCTTTTCCATAGAGGTGATAGCAATTTCACCTTGAAGCAATTCAAAAACAGCTTCCAGACGGTTTGCAGGATCAGTATTTTCAAGAATCTCCTGCTTCTTACGGTAATCAACCTTAAGGTGCGGCATCACCGCATCTGCCAGTTTACCTGCGGAAGTAAGCGACAGGATGGCGGCCAGCGCCTCCTGAGCAAGCTTTTTGTTATTCTTGCTGTACTCTTCCAGTGCTTCATGCGTTGCGCGCACAAGTGCGTCCACCTCTGGCCCGACTTCTCCGTCGTCATCCAGCGGTTCAACTTCTACAACAGGAAAAGCGGACTCTTCAGAGTCGGCAACCAGTTCACCGCCAGTCCAGCGGGCACGGTACAGACCTTCAAAAAGAACTTTTATGGTGCCGTCAGGCAGACGAAGAATCTGGAGGACTTTGCTGACGGTGCCCACAGGGAACACGTCTTCAGGTCCGGGTTTTTCCATTTCCGGCTCGCGCTGAGCCACCAGAAAAATGTTTTTGCCATAATTTTCAATGGCACTGTCGATGGCTTTTATCGAAGCATCGCGCCCGACAAACAAGGGCACGATTGAACGCGGGAACATAACAACTTCGCGCAGTGACATAAGCGGAAGCTTGATTCCTTCGGGATTTCCTGCGGAAAATTCTGCATCAAATTCTGTCATTTATTCCTCCTGAAGAAGGGCGACGTCCTGCACGTTGAAAAAAAGAAAGGGGACGTCAGATGAAAAGCTAACGCCCCTTTCGGAATTGTCAATTGTCTGGCGCGTGTTTATGCAAAAACACAGGCGCCGGCAGAACCGCCAAGATAAAGGAACGGTCTGTTAACAGCACTAAGACCCCGTCTTTGCCTCGGCCTGGTACAACAGAATAGGCTCTTTGCCTTCTTCAACAACAGCAGTGTTGATCACGCACTCTTTCACACCCGTCATGGTAGGCAAATTAAACATAATCTCCAGCATGACGGATTCAAGCACGTTTCGAAGACCGCGTGCACCGGTCTTGCGCTCAATGGCCTGACGGGCGACAGCGCGCAACGCATTGCTGGTGAAGCGCAGCTTCACGTTATCCAGCTCGAACAACTTCTGGTACTGACGTACCAAAGCGTTTTTGGGTTCCTGCAGAATGCGCACAAGGTCATCCTCGTCCAGCTCATTCACATGAGTCAGTACGGGGATACGACCGATAAATTCGGGGATCAGGCCAAATTTAACAAGGTCGTTGGGGTGCACGTTGCTGAGCAGGTCAGAAAGCGGAATTTCCTTTTTGGCAACGGTAGCGCCAAAGCCCATAGCCCCGCCATGCATGCGCTGCTCAATAATTTTATCAAGGCCGATAAACGCCCCGCCCATGATGAACAGAATGTTTGATGTATCAAGACGGATAAACTCCTGCTGAGGGTGCTTACGCCCGCCCTTGGGAGGAATATTCGCCTCGGTGCCTTCGATAATTTTAAGCAGTGCCTGCTGCACGCCCTCACCCGACACGTCACGGGTAATAGAAGGTCCGTCGCCCTTACGCGAAATCTTGTCGATTTCGTCAATGTAGACAATACCCTTTGAAGCTGCTTCTATGTCGTAATCTGCATTCTGCAGCAACTGCACCAGAATGTTTTCCACATCTTCGCCCACGTAACCGGCTTCTGTCAGCGTGGTTGCATCTGCGATGGCAAAGGGAACGTTAAGTACTCGGGCAAGTGTTTTAGCCAGCAAAGTTTTACCACTGCCGGAGGAGCCTACAAGCAGAATGTTGCTCTTTTCCAGCTCAACCTCGTCGGACAAGGCTTCTGCAAAAAAGACACGCTTATAGTGATTGTGCACCGCAACGGACAAAATCTTTTTGGCTGCATGTTGTCCGATCACATACTCATCAAGGCGGGCCTTGATTTCTGCCGGTGTCAGCAGCTTGCCGGACTCTACAGTCTCCTGCACTGCTTCCTGTGCAATAATTTCGTTGCACAGTTCGACACACTCATCACAAATATACACTTCAGGACCGGCGATCAGGCGCTTCACCCCGTCCTGCCCTTTCTGGCAAAACGAGCATTTCAGCTCCTGCATGGTCCCTTCCTGATTCTTATCCATCAGTTTACCCTACTATTTACCGCTTTTTTCCACATCTTTGCGGGATGTAAGAATACGGTCGATAATGCCGAACTTCTTCGCTTCTTCAGAACTCATGAAGTAATCACGCTCAGTGTGTTCGACAATTTTTTTCAAAGGCTGCCCGGAATGGTGGGCAAGAAGTTTATTCAACTGATCCTTCAGGCGCAGGATTTCCTTAACCTGAATATCAATGTCTGTAGCCTGTCCCTGAGCACCGCCCATGGGCTGGTGAATCATGATACGGCTGTTAGGCAGCGCGTAGCGCATGCCCTTTTCGCCCGCAGCCAGCAGGAATGCGCCCATGCTTGCAGCCTGCCCCATGCACAACGTGGCAACAGGAGCAGAAATATACTGCATGGTGTCATAGATGGCGAGACCGGCGGTTACAACGCCTCCGGGCGAGTTAATATACAGGTAAATTTCTTTTTCGGGATTTTCAGACTCAAGAAACAGCAGCTGAGCGCAAATGAGCGAAGCAACATTATCGTCTACAGGGGTGCCCAGCAGAATGATGCGATCTTTGAGCAGTCTGGAATAAATATCGTAGGCACGTTCGGCGCGGCCTGTAGACTCAATAACCATAGGGATGGGCATGGTATGTTCACTCCTCGTGAGATTCGGCAGTTGCACGTAAAGGCAACGCATAAGGCTTTTTTGTAAATATACGCATAGCGCAGCCAAAAAAATGGCTGACGGGCAGGTAAAAACAACACGTAGTTCGTTCCGGCACCTATCCTAAAGAAGAAGGGAGGTCCCCGACCGGAAACAAAAGACCGTCTGCTACTACATTAGCAGAAAGCGCGCCAACTGCTCAAGTATGATAACAGACCAAACTCAAACGTTATCATGCAAAAGCCGCTAGTCAATAGACTGACGGCACTCTCTTACAAAAAACAGGGGAAGTGCAGCGCACTTCCCCTGCGGAACAGCCTTTAAGGCAGTAAAAGCTATTCAGCTGCGGCTTCTTCAGCAGCTTCTGCTTTCTTTGCGGGAACTTCTTTGATGTTCGCTTTTTCGTAGATGGCATCCATTGCTTTGTCAGCCAGCATACGGTCGCGCAGGTTAAAGATCATGTTGGTACGGGTGTAGTGTTCCTTCATGGTCTGGAAATCCTGACCGCTGCGTGCTGCGATCTGACGAAGCTGTCCGTCTACTTCCTGTTCGGAAACTGTAACGCCTTCTTTCTGGGCAGCCTTTACCAGAAAAATCTGGGTACGGGCAATGTTTTCAGCCTGAGGAAGCACTTCGTTACGCAATTCTTCGGGGCTCTTGCCAAGAGACTCAAGGCTTTTGCCCTGACGCTCGATGCGGTCTTTCTGCTCTGCCAGCAAGCTGTCGACATACATTTCCAGCATGGATTCAGGCACGGGGAAATCAAGGGTCTTCAGCAGGCTGTCGATCATACCCTTCTGAGCCTGAGCTTTGCAAAGCTGAGTACGGCTTTCAAGGTAGGACTGTTCCACGGTTTCACGCATCTTGGCAAAGGATTCAAAGCCACCGGCCTTTTGAGCCAGCTCGTCATCCAGTTCGGGCAGCTTACGCTCTTTAACAGCATGAACGGTAACCTTCATGGTTACTGTCTTGCCGGCAAATTCGGGGTTGAGGAAGTCTTCGGGGAAAGTAACGTCGCCTTCAATAGGCTCACCGGGAACAGCCTTTTTAACCAGCTCTTCAAAGTCAGCAAGGGCCTGCTTTCCGCCAAGGGGCAGTTCAAAGTTATCAGCAGCAACACCCTTCACAGGCTCACCGTTTTCAAAAGCGGCAAAGTCAAGCACTGCGATTTCACCGTCTTTTGCGGGACGATGTTCTGCAACAGTAACAACATCAGCAAAGTTGGTGCGAATGCGTTCCAGCACTTCGTTGACTTCTTTTTCATCAACTTCAGGCTTTTCCTGTTCTACTTCCATGCCATCGTAGTCGGGCATTTCAAAGGCAGGCATAACTTCGAAGGAAATGCTGTATACAAATTCCTTGTCGCGCTCCAACTGCCCACCGTCAAAGTCGATACGGGAAGCAGGCTGGGTTTCAAGGGCACCCACGATTTCGTTGATGTGAACGTTTACCAGATCCTGAGTAGCTTCAGTGTACACTTCTTTGTGGAAACGGCCTTCAATAACACTGGAAGGTACTTTACCCTTACGGAAGCCGGAAAGGCTTACGCTGGTTTTGTATACCGCAATGGTAGCGGCCAGAGCAGCGTTCACTTCTTCTACAGGAACGGTAATAGTAATTTTCTTTTTGACCGGCGAAAGGTCTTCAACATTATATTCCATGGGATTCGCTCCTTGCACGCCAGAGGCGTCTGTGCTGGACAACACTAGCCGTTTATCCGGCGGACGCTCCAGCGGGATTTTTATGCAGCACGGCCCGAATACGGACACACATACGTACCGGTTGAATATTCATCACAAAAGGCACTGAGCCCTTTTTAATGCAATTCTAACAGACAGCAAGCAGTAACAACAGCTTGCTGCGCATAGACGACACATTCCTGATGGCGAAATAGTGTAAATGCAAATCGGGTTTTGCTACGCGGAATTCGCCCGCTAGTCAATCCCTGAGGCAGAATCCAGCTAATGAGGCAGGTATTTCAAAGCAGAGTCCTCGATGATAACAAGATCTCTTACCCCTCTCCGAAAGACAACACCACATTACTCCATACCAAAAGCAATGTGGCATTTTCCATCTTTTGCTTAATCATCACGAATGCCAGCAAACAGCACTCGATCTGCCAAGGTCAAAGCCACATTTATTCATGATTTTTCCCTCTACACTACAGGATAGAACGAAGCATCAGCTAACAAATTGTGGCCTGCAGCATACAAGCAGAACCGCCACAAGGATCACTAACTTGATCAATGTATACCAAATATCTCTTTTTAAAATTGGCGTATTCATATCTGTAGATTGCTTTCGTATACATCAAAACAATTTAGCAGATTGCTAAGATCTATATTTTACATTAGAAAATGCTTTCTTATTCGTTATAAAGTGAAAGGAAAATGAACAAATGCAACATCAAAACTTTGCTGTATTGGTATTTGAAGAAGAAGAATACCCAGAAGCCCTAAAGCTTTTAGGCGAAGAGTTTTTGCTCCCGCATACATGGGAAGAATACAACCAGCATGTATTAATAGCATTGCAGAATATCCGCACTCAACACTTCGATATCGTGACACTTAAAGCAGATATTGCGGGACTGAGAGCATGGTGCGACAAAAACGGGAAGGAGTTTAAAGCCACGGCTCGCACTTACTACCGCAACCATTACTTTACAAATGGAATTTGGCCTGAAGAGTAGGTTCTCACCAAGCAAAAAATTTTACAATTGCCATTGGCAGAGACACAGTCACCTAGCCCCCTTTATTCAACGAAAGCGTACAGCCAGCCTTTTCCAGCAGAAGTTCACTGTTCAGTGAGACGTGCCTAAAACGGAAAAGGTGGCCGTCAGTCTATTCATATCTAGATTCGGAAATTCGTTATCCGTCGAAGTATTACTGCGCACCATGCGTTTAAGCAACCATAACTCACCAACAATTTTACGGAAGTCAATAGATGTAGCCGGACACAACCGGACGACAAAACCAAGAAAGCCCGCGCCAGCCGTAGCTTTTGCGGACTTTCCAGTACTTCTGAAGAAGTGCTTGTGGTGCGAGAGAGGAGCAACAAACAAGTCAGCATAACACATTTATATATCTAAATTTAAAACAAAAAAAACCATTTCAATACCCCCAAAAGTACCCCCGCATCATGCTGTGATATAGCGTTTGCAAACATTCGCTTGCACGTAACCTTATATATACAGCAACCTCACCATTACAGTTATTGTCCTTCGGTTTTCCTTGGCTAGCCAATGGCAGGAAATACGACACTGCGGTTTAAGTGGTTAGCCGCAAAAAAAGCCCCTGCAAAGCTGCAAGGGCTGGATTTCTACGAGCCATGAAGCGCACTATGTGCAATATATTTTGAACGATTCATGCCAAGAGCACGCGCTTTACGGTCAAGGTGTTCAAGCACATACTTGGGTAAACTGATATTAATCCTGACAGGTGTTGTATCGGTACTTGGCGACTGTACAAGCTGAAAGAAAGAATCAGCAGCACCATCAAGCTCTTCTTTTAAAGACTCTGCATAGCGCTGTGTTTCTTCCAACGTACTTGCCTTGGGTAACGCCCTGCGTGCAGCAGTATATTCCTCAATTACGATAGACAGCACATCCTCTGCATTTATAAGGCATTCCTCAAAGCTTTCCCCTTGTGACAAAGCCTCGGGAAAGTCTGGGAAAGTAACGACATAACCGCCTTCGGTAACGGGAGTAAAAACTGCGAAGTAGTAAATCATGTGTACTCCTTACGTTCTAGTGAGAGGGGGGCTAGCCCCCTCTCTTCATTAAGGAAGCTCAATTCCGGCTTGGCTTGCAATCTTCTTGGCTAGGAAATCATTAATTTCACGATGCCGGGGAACGGTTGTGACAAACACCCCTTCCGGTGAATACACCTTCGTGTGTTTGCCTCCTTCCTGAATTGTAAACCCTGCTTTCTTCAACTTCCTAAGGATGTATGAACTTTTCATTCAACCTCCTTGTGGTATAAATACACACAAAAATACACACGGTCAACAGGCGCAAGAAAGAATAAACCGAAATAAACAAAAAAAAGCCCTCACCTATTACAAGATGAGGGCAGCACTTATAGCAAATAAGCTTTACCAATTCATGCCATTATTCGATGCACCGACCTGCCACCATGCAGCCCCCGCCTGTTCCTCTGCAAAGGATCGGGCTGTACAAAGAGTGCAGCCCGATTTCTTGTTTTTACAACTCAAGGCGCTCAGTTATGACAAACCCGCCAAGCTCTGCGTCAGGGGTAGCGGCTAACTCTTCCTCTTTGGCCTTTTGCCAAGCATAAGCTGCTTCAAGGTGTGCAGCCCCTGCGGTGTACACCCGCTCAAACAAAGCCTTGTCCAGAGTTTCCCACACGCCGGTGCTGGCCTTCCAGTCTTTCACCATATATGCCGCGTCTGCCGCAAATTTGAGAGCAACC
>NZ_JBKEBF010000013.1:0-3736 GCF_047973035.1 Oleidesulfovibrio sp. | reverse complement strand
TGCGTGAAGCAGCCCGACGCCTTGGAAAGAACGGCAAGGTGTTCACCAACAGAATGCTCTTTATAGCGCTGCAGGCGCAAAACGCACCGGAAAAGGCTCGCATACGAAGGCAAGCGCAGACGCAGGTTAAAACCGGAGAGTAGCAGCGTACTGCTCCCGGAGAATATCGATACAACCCTGCTGCCGCACCAGCTCGCAACGCTCAGGTTATTATGCAGATGTGGCGCGCCTTGCATTCCATGAACCCGGGTTTTTCGACACAGGACTTAGCGCGTATTTCCGGCGCCAAATACAATTACGCTCTAAAGTATGTGCGCCCCCTGGAGGCGGCGGGATATCTGTCCGTATACCGGCGTAAGGGAAACACTATTTTGTATAAGACTACGGAAAAGCTCCGCAATCAGCGAAATACTTTTTATCCGCCTAAGCCTATCAGCGACCCTTTTGAAGAGGAAAGCCAGAGTGCATATGACATGCTTGGATTATTCCTGCTTCGTGATCCGTATCAACCGGCAGTGCGGCAAAAAATTGTCGGGCATTGCAAAACAATACTGACCCGCTTTGAACGGGAGGAGGCCTCCGATGACCAGTGATACTCCCCGTAGTACCGGCAATTGTGGTTGTTCTTATGCTCCAGATGGCCCTATTTCGCGGCGTATGCATGTATACGCAGTAGAGATTGCTGCACAGCTTCAGAAATTGCCTCAGACCTCTTTTGAAGCTGCCAGCCCCGCCCTCAAAGGGTTATTTGCTGAGATTGACCGCGTGGCAGATATGGAGTCCACGATCCCCGTTTCAACCTTTGTCAGTAAGGAGCACGCATAGTGAGTAGGACTAAGCCCAAAACTCATATCATTGGCAGCTTACAAGGGATGGAGGCCGCTCTTGCCGAAATGGCAGATATTGACCGCTCCATTGCTCGCCACACCGCCGACATGAACGAGGTGATGGATAAGGCCAAGGCAGATAGCAAGGCGCAATGTGAGCCGTTGTTGCAGCGTCGTAAAGCTTTGGAGGATGCCGTAGCAACGTTTGCCACACTGCATCGGAGCGAACTTTTTGATAAAAAGAAAAGTCGTGACCTTGGCTTCGGAATTGTCGGGTTTCGCAAAGTTACCAAGCTACTGACTCTGCCTAAAATTACACTGGGAAACGTTCTTGAGCGATTGCATGACCTTGGATTTACCAGCGCTATCCGCACCAAAGAGAGCGTAGACAGGGAGGTCATGCGAGAATGGCCGGAGGAGAGGTTGCATACCGTAGGAATGCGCCGCGTGTCGGAAGATGAATTTTATATTGAAATTGCCAGTGAAGAACTGGCGCGCGAGGCATAGCCATGAATAGAGCATTTGACCGGATAAGGAGCGAACTGGGAGCAGTCACACAGGCGCAGCTGTCCGAGGTGCTTGGTATTAATCAAGCCAGTGTAAGCATCGCAAAGCGTTCCGGGGATACTGTTGGAAAGAGGTTGGCGGAACAAAAAGTTAATACGCCGATTACTGAATCAGCCTTAGTGCCAATGAAAGAGCAAGCTATCAAAGCCGCAATGCCCGAGAATTTACGCGAGAAGGTTTTTGATTTCAAAATAATTGAAGATGATTTCATCAACGGGCTGAAAGATGCAGAGCGTATCCCTTTGTCCTCACCTGTTTTCGCTGACGCCTGAAGAGATGCTGACAGCAAAGGCCTTGCTTCGAGTTGATGAGGTTGCCTACTGCCTGAACCTATCTGAACGTAAAGTTCGCAAGCTCATAGACGAGGGGCGATTAATTCGGCATCGGGATGCGCCTGTGCGGGTGACAGCGGCGAGCGTGCGGGAAGAGATGGGACGGGTTGATTGGTAGGCATAAAGATGCCCCGCAAAAGCGGGGCACTTGGGAAAGTCAGCCTTCTAATTTTGCTTTTATTTCAATCGTCTTTGCATGGATATCTTCTATAATCTCTGTCTGTTCTCCGTCATCTATATTATCCTTTTTGAGATAAAATAGAACGTCTTGGTATGCGTCCAGTGCTTTTTTCCAATTCTCTTTAAACTCGTGTCTCTCGGCAGCCTCCATGAGCTTGCCGAGCTCCGTTTCATGAATCATGGATTCAATAGCGGCCCTCTGGGCGGCAAGCCACGAGCTATCATAGTATTCTGATGAGCTTGCGGTAGTTATTGCTGTAAGAGCTTTTACGAAACGAGAAATTTTTGTACTTGGAGTTTTGGCGGCTTGTGCTTTTTCAACTTCTTTTTGGATTTCCAAAGCGAGCAACTTCTGTAAAATGGCTCGGCCTGCCTGCTGCAACTCATTGTGTAACGCGACCCAGTCGGTACGGTGGGGGAATTGGTCAATAAGATTTGTTAGATTTTTAAGCGCCACATCATACCGTGACCGTGCTGTGTCTTGATTTTTTGTGCTTTCAAGGAGTTTAATACTCTCATGTATGACACGGAGACTTGTCTGCACCTCGGGCAGAGCATTTTCACGAGCAGCTTGTTTTTCATAGCGTAACCGCTCTTTACGAGCCGCGCGGTCCTCGCGCCCCTGTCCACCCAATTCTTTGCGCTTCAGGTATAGATAGGCTGCCAAACCAATCAGTGTTAAAAAAAGAATAGTGCCAAAATCCATGTCGCCTCCTTTTTAAGACCTGTATAAGACAGAGAGGTTGTTTTCAAGGGTAGTTTCTTTTCGCTGTCTGTGAGGGTGGGCGTTGTTCTTGATGCGTGCGCCAGTACATTGCGCCACATTGAAGAAACCTTGCACCGTTTGCACCATTTTCCGACAGTACTCCAAAACAACCGTAGGCTGCACAGCATCAACCTAAAACAAGGACGATGTCATGCAGCGTATTTCTCTTTCCCCCAATTTCTTCCTCGACGAATTCACCCGCAGTCAGACCGCTGAGCGGTTTGGTCATCCCATCGAAGTGGAGCTCGGCTCCACCGTCTTCAACAATATTCAGTTCCTCTGCTTGGCCCTGCTGCAGCCCATCCGGGAAGCGCTGGGGCCTATTACCATTTCCAGCGGCTACCGGCCCAAATGGCTTAATGACCACATAGGCGGCTCTTCTAGGTCGGATCACCTCACAGGGCTTGCGGCGGACATTATCGTTCCCGGTCGCAGCCCTCTTGATGTGGTGCGGTTCATCAGCGGCCAAAACCTTGGCTACAAGCAGCTGATTAACGAGCATGACCGCTGGGTACACATCGCTTCCCCCGGTCCTGACATTATGCCGCGCCGACAGGAACTCACCATCTGGCATAACGGCCAGCAGAACCTGACTGCGGCGGGCCTGCATTCCGTGAAAGAACTGCGGGAACAGGCGTTGAGGGGGTAGCGTATGGGACTCCTCAACATAGGTAAAAATCTGCTCAAGCTTGTTCCGGGTGTCGGGCAGGTTGTCAGCCTGATCGATACTGTGGGCGACATAGCTGAGGCCGTAGGGGGCGATACCGGTAAGAAAATTAAAACCGGACTCTCTATGGTTTCCGACGGGTTGAACGAAGCCGGTGCGCAGCCCCTTACCCCGGAGCAACGGACTCAGCTTGAGCTTGCCGGACAACGCCATAAAGAACGCATGGCTGAAATTGAACTTTCCGACATTGAAGGCGGGCGCGGTCTGGCCAAGGCGGAGCTGGCTTCTCAGGATGAATATGTTCGCCAGACCCGTCCAAAGCTTCTTCGTATTTATGCCTGGGGCTTCCTGCTTTTGTGCTTTATCGCCGTTCCGCTTGTGGTGGCCGCTGCAGTAT